>DATLCW010000252.1:0-7344 GCA_035526195.1 Bryobacteraceae bacterium | reverse complement strand
ACTGACGCAGCTCGGCGTAACCGGAACGGGTTACAACGCGGTGAAGTCGCGGACGTGGCAGTACAATGCATCGCTGGTAATGCTGCGGGGCCGCCACACATTCAAGACGGGTTTCGATGCCCGCCGCTTCCCGGTTTCGATCGATCAGTCCTCTCCTTTAAGCATCAGCGCTTCGGGCACGTTCACCGCGGGGCCGAATCCCCAAGCGGCGGCCGCACGAACGGGGCGCGGCCTCGCCGATCTGATGCTCGGAGCGGCGGCGGTCGGTTACACGCTGCGTCCGCTTGAACTCCACCGCCACCCTTATTACGCGGTGTACTTTCAGGATGAGTGGAAGGTTGCCAGCCGCCTGACGTTCACGTTGGGCATCCGCTACTCGCTCGAGCTCCCCCGCACCGAAGACAGCAATCAGTATGTGTACCTCGACCTGAACTCTACGAGCCCTCTCGAAGGCGAAGTCCCAGGTGTTTCCGGACTCAAAGGCGGAGTCGGGTTCGTGGGAGTCAACGGAGTGGGCCGCCGGACTCAGATTGCCGACCGCAACAACTGGGATCCTCGCCTGGGCCTGGCTTGGGAGCTGAACCCCACCACGACGATTCGTACCGGTTTCGGAGTTTTCACGTCTTCCATCGCTCCCAATACAGACGCCGCGCTGGGCTTCCAGCGCACCACTTCCTCACTCACGACGCAACCGGATGGGGTTACCCCGCTCTACAATCTTTCGGACCCGCTTCCTGGCGGTTTCGCTTTACCGACGGGCAATTCTCTCGGCTTATCAACCAATTTAGGCATCGGCGTGACGGGCCCTCTTCGTCAGCAGCGGCTCCCTTATCAGATCCAATGGTCGTTCGACGTGCAGCGGCAGCTTCCCTGGCAGACGGTGGTCGAAGTGGGTTATGCGGCGTCAACGGGCGTAGCGTTGCCGAGCGGGGTTCAGTATAACCAGTTGCCGGATCAAGTCCTCAATTTGGGGACGCAACTCAACCAGACGGTGGCCAATCCTTTCTTCAACGTCATCACGGATCCCACTTCGACACTAAGCCGCGCCACGGTCCAAAGAGGCCAGTTGCTTCGCCCCTACCCGCAGTTCACAAGCATGAGCGCGTCGCAGGCGCCGGTGGGACACAGCAGCTACCATGCCCTTCAGACACGCGTGGAACGCCGTTTCGCCAATGGCCTTGCACTGCTCTTTGCTTATACCCATTCCAAGCTGATCGACAATGTCGGCGACTTTGGCGGCTTCCTCGGGCCCAGCGGCTTCGCCAATAATAACTGCTTCTCGTGCGACCGGTCGCTCTCGTTCTATGACATTCCGGACGTGGTCCGGCTGAGCCTGCGGTATGAGCTTCCGTTTGGCGTTGGCAAGCCGCGGCTGAGAAGCGGGTGGCTCGCGCGCGTGGTTGGCGGCTGGTCCACCGGCGTGTACTTCTCCTGGGACAACGGAACGCCCGTGCAGGTTACGAACCCGAACGATTCCAATTCTTTCGGCGGCAGCGCCCGTCCAGTGGCAACCGGCATTCCGGCCCGCATCGACGATCGTAAGTACGAGGATGGCGCTCTTTACTTCAACCCGGCCGCCTTCGAGCGCGCTCCTCAGTTCACCTTCGGAAACGTGAGCCGCAATCTTCCCGACGTGCGTGTGCCCGGTAACAAGAATTGGGATCTGCTCATTGAGAAGCGGTTCAGTTTTACCGAGCGCTATGCTCTGGATTTCCGGACCGAACTCTACAACGCGTTCAATAACGTGATTTTCGGCGGACCACAAACCAGCATTACCTCCGCCGACTTTGGGCGCATTCGCCTGTCGCAAGTTAATATTCCCAGACAGATTCAGTTCGGGTTACGTTTCGTAGATTAACGCATTTTCGACTCCATCCTACGGTTGCTGGCCGTTATACTGAAGACCGTGCCCCGTTTTTCGAGGATTCTCCTCGTCCTTCCGGTCGTTTATCTCCTCTATTTCCATGGACTGGAGGCCGTGGGTTTGTTGGGGCCGGATGAGCCTCGATACGCTTCCATCGGCCGTGAAATGGCGCGCGGCGGCGATTGGGTCACACCGCGCCTGTGGGGTGAGGCATGGTTTGAGAAGCCGGCCCTTTTGTATTGGCTGATCGGGCTGGCCGACAAGGCGGGCGCGTCTCCGCGGCTGCCTGTGGCGTTGATGAGTGCGGCGTTTCTCGGATGCTATTTCCTACTGCTGCGCGAACAACTGAGCGGGCGCGCCGCGGCGCTGGCAACTGCGATTCTAGGGACAACGGCCGGATGGCTGGTCTATTCCCGAACCGCGGTGATGGATATTCCGCTGACCGTGTGCTTCACGGCGGCGATGTTGCTGAGTGTGGAGTGGCTGCATACCGGACGGGTGCACCGCCTGTGGTACGCCGGCGGATTTCTCGGCCTGGCAGTGCTCGCCAAGGGACCGCTGCCGCTGTTTTTATCGGCTCCGCTCTTTTGGATGGGGCGGCGGCGTATGTTTGATTTATGGCGGCTGGCGGTAGGCGTAGTGCTCGTGGCGGCGCCGTGGTATGTGCTGTGTACGGCTAGAAACGGCATGCCGTTTCTGGAGGATTTTATTTTCAAACATAACCTCGGCCGGTACCTCGCTCCGGATCTACAGCATGTGCGGCCCTGGTGGTATTTTGTGCCGGTGGTGCTGGCGTTGCTGTTCCCGTGGACCCCGCTTTTATCGCTGCTGCAGAAACCTCAGGACCTCTTCGGCCGGTTTCTGTGGCTGTGGTTTCTGTTCGGATTTGTGTTCTTTTCGTTTTCAACCAATAAACTGCCGGGATATATCCTGCCGCTTCTGCCGGCGTTGTGCGCCCTTGTCGGAGTAGCGCTGAAGGAAGCGTCATGGCCGCGCGGGGCGCTGGCTTCGGCGGCGGCATTGGTGGGTCTGACTCCTATCGTGGCCGGCGTTCTTCCCGATGCCCTCGAGATTGGCACAAAGCGCGCCGTGGCTTCTGTTTCCGTGTGGACGGCGATTCCATTTATGTTGCTGCTCGGCCTATGCGTCTGGGGTGTGGAGCGCTGGAAAGGACGACTGGCGGCGGTGGCCGTGGTGGTGGCTTTGGTTTGTACTGGAGTTTGGAAGCTGACCCGGGATGCGTTTCCCGTGCTCGATGAACAGGTATCGGCGCGCGGGGAATGGCGCAAGATTCAAGGGCATTCGATGGATGTTTGCCTCGACGAGCCGAATCGGGACTTCCGCTACGGGATGAATTACTATTCGGTTACGCCGCTGCCCGATTGTGAAGATCAGGCGCGGAGTGTGCGGTTGAAGCGCTGAAACTTACTCCGCGCCGCCCCGAACGCGGATGGAATCGGGATGATTCACCGTTGGCAGCCAGCGGGAGAGGTCGCGCTTGATAATCTCATAGCGCGGATCGGCGGCCAGATTGTGCCACTCGAGATCATCGACCTTGTGATCGTAGAGTTCCTCGCCTCCGTCGGAGTAACGGATGTAGCGGAAACGTTCGCCACGTACCGAATGATTCTTGAGGCCGAAGGTGGTGACCGCGGGCCGGTCCCAAACGGCGGCGGGATTTCGGAGCAGCGGAACGAGGGTCACCCCTTCCAGTCCCGGTTTGGCGGGCAGTCCTTGCAACTCGAGCAAAGTGGGATAGACATCGAGAAGCGACACCGGCCGTTCACAGCGTCCTCCTGGTTTTGTGACTCCCGGGGCGGCGATCATCAGAACGTTGTGAGTGGCTTCCTCCCACAGCGCGAACTTGCGCCAGTGCAACTTCTCGCCGAGGTGCCAGCCATGGTCGCTCCATAGAATGATGGTCGTGTTGTCCCGGTATTCGCTCTGATCCAGGGCGTCGAGCACCCGGCCCAATTGTCCATCGGCAAATCGGATGGCGGCAAGATAACCCTGCACCGCTTTGCGCCACTGGTTGTACCGGATGACGTTCTTGTGGTCGCCATCGGCCTTCGCCATCCGTTTTCCGATAGGCGGGACATCGTCCAGATCGTCCTCTTTTATCGAGGGAAGCGTGACCGTTTCGGCGGGATAAAGATCGAAATACTTTTCCGGGACGTACCAGGGCAGATGAGGTTTGTAGATGCCGCAGGCGAGGAAGAACGGCTTGTCCTGCTTCTTCTTTAAGTGCGAGGTGACGTAGTCCACCACTTTGTAGTCGCCCATGTCGGAATCTTTGTTGGTGAGCGGCCCCCAATCGAATTGCGCGGCGTTGGGAATACCGTTCACGGGCGTCTTTTCGGGGCGCGGATCGGGCGGTTTTTGCTTGTCGAGCGCGGGATACCATTCGTCCCAACTGGCGGGGTCGGGAAACGCATCGTGATAGATTTTGCCGGATCCCATGGTGCGGTATCCATGATGGCGAAAGTACTGCGCGAGTGTGACCGCATTCTTAGAGACCGGGGCTTGGCGAAAGGGCTGGCTATTGTCGTAGATGCCGGTAGAGGAGGGCCGGAGGCCGGTCATCAGCGCGGCCCGGGAGGGATTGCAGAGCGGAGCGGCGCAGTACGCCCTGGTGAAAAGCACGCCGCGGGCCGCCAGGCGATCGAAATTCGGGGTGCGGGACTCGGGATGTCCGCCCATGCAGCCGATCCAGTCATTGAGGTCGTCCACGGCGATGAACAGTACGTTGCCGCGAGGATTGGATTGCGCCGGGAGCAAGGCTGGCGCAGCCAGAGAAGCTAAAAGCCGCCGCCGGGTGATGGGAGACATACGCAATCTATATTCTCAGAAATTGTACGGCTCGTAATTGTATCAAATCTCTTCCGCGCCGTCTGATGCAACACGGCGCCGCGGCGCCTCGGCGATCTCTTCGATTTCCTCAAAGTCCTCCGGCAGGCACTTAGGCTGCGAACTGGCCAGGATGACGGTATCGGGCCACTTGACGGCGGCTCCGGAAGCCACGACCACTCGAATCTCGCCTTCCTCCAGCCCCACCCGCTGCCCGCAGGCGAGCGCGGCTGCCGAGGCGGGCTCGATTGCGTACCCATGACCGGCTGCGTTCCGAGCGGCGTTTTCAATTTCCTGCTCATTTGCCGCCACCACCTCGCCACCCGACTCGTACACGGCTCGAAGTGCGTGATCGCCGCCAATCGGTTCCGCGATCGATAGCGCCGCGGTGGGAGCCGCATCCACTTTGGTGACGCGGCTCGCGCCGGCGCGAAAGGCCCGGAGGTAGGGCGCCACGGTTGCGGCCTGACACAGAAACATGCGCGGCAGACGGTCCGTAAGTCCGATCTCGCGCAACTCCCGGAAGCCCTTGAATATGCCGTAAATTCCGTCGCCGCTGCCACATGGGACGAACACACTATGCGGTATGCTTCCGCCCAGCTGCTCAAAAATTTCGAACGCGATTGTCTTGAAGCCTTCCACGCCAAACGGATTGGCACAACCGTCCCGAGGGCAGTAAACCGACGCCGGAAACCAGCCACCCATGGCCACCAGCCGCGCCAGCATCCGCTCCCGCCTTCCACCGCTCAACACCCTGGCGCCGTAATATTGCATGAGGGCCCTTTGCAGGTCTGGCGCATCCTGGTGGCAGAAGATGAGGCTTTCACAGCCGCCGGCAGCCGCGTAAGCAGAAGCCGCGACGCCGTGATTTCCCGTGCTTACGGCAGCCACGCGCCGGAACCCGAACGCGCGCGCCATGGATACGGACACGCTGATGCTGCGGTCTTTCCAGGACCAGGTGGGATTGGAAGTTTCATTCTTAAGATACAGGCGGCCGGGGGACCGGCTGGGGAACGGGCGCAGGGGCGTGCTTCCTTCCCCCAACGAGACGATCTCGTGTCCGGCGATGTCCGGCAGCAATGATCGCCAGCGCCACATCCCTTGCTGGCGGCCATCGGGAGAGGCGGCCTGCCGCAAGTCGTAGCGCACCTCAAGTGGGGCCGTCCGGCCGGCCAAACGGCATTGCGGGCAGCCGGTCAGCAATGGCTGCAGGCGATACATCGACCCGCACGCCATGCATTGAAACCAGCACCGGGCGTCAGTCATAATCCTCCCCAGGGCACGCCGCGCCTACGAGTACACCCCAGTCGCCTTTTCGAACCCATGCCTTGGAACGAAGCGCTAACACAACTCCCGCCGTTTTGGCGACGAACTTCTGCAAAAGGTTACCGCGCGGGTCCGTAGTAAACGCGACAACGTCACCTTCCCGCACGGCCGAACCAATGTCCAGGCCTGCATGGAAAATTCCATCGGTTTCCGCGAGCTGCCAGTCATTCTCCCATGCCTTACCGCTCTCTGGCAGCGGATCGTGTCCGCGCCGGATGTCCCACTGCGCCAGGCAGGAGAGCATGCCGCGTACATAAGCTGCCGAGCCTTGCTCAGAAAGCTGGCCCGCGCCCAGATACTCGCAGCCGATCGAAACCTTGCCGGCTTTCGAAGCCTCGCACGAGAGCACACCCGCAGTTTCCGGGAGCTGCCAAAGGTGGTCAAGACCAAAGCGGCGCGCGGAGAGATAGGAGGGATTGCCACCGCCCGCCGGTCCGTAGTAACCGGCCACGGGAGCAAACCGGTACTCGACCCCGCCGCTGTGCAGATCGACGAGGTGAGTCGCGGGCTGAACGAACGCTTCAAACACCGCATGCGCCAGGCGCTCGGTGGGCGACCCATCCGGCCGGCCAGGGAAGCAGCGGGCTAAGTTCTTACCGTCGACAGGGGTCAGGCGCTGCGCGGCGGCGAAAGCCATGGGGTTCACCACGGGGATGGCGATGACCGAGCCGTGCAAGTCCTCGTGCGGAAGCACGCGGCTTAGGGCTGCCACCGCATCGGGCCCCTCGTACTCATCGCCATGAACCCCCGCGGTGAAAAGGGCCAGAGGGCTCAGCTGTTCTCCCCGCGCGAGGAAAATCTCAAGCTGCAATGGCTGCTCCCCGCCGGCGTCCACTTGCAAGGTAGACCAAATAGCGTGCCCGGGACGCAGATCGTTCAATCCCGCCGGTTTCACAGGGCGCTATTCTGGTGATTCAGATCGACATCGCGGGCCACGGGCATCTCCCGAAACAGGCGCGCAAACTCAACCAGGTTGTTAATGGTGCACTCCGCGAACGCCTTCCCCTTTTCGGGCGTGGCGAGCATCGGATCGCCTTCTACGCCGGTCTCGGTGACGCGGCTCCACCGGTTAACCATATGGACCGGGCCGGAACCGAACAGATCGTCGTAAATAAAGCGGTTGTGGTTTGAAGGGGTCTCGCGCGGGGTCATCTTTTCGGTCTGCACCAGGTCAGGCTTCAGGTACATGTACATGGCGGTCTCAAACTCGCAGGCGTGCGCCATGCCGCCCGGATATTCCGATTCGCGCAACTGATCCACCGCCTCGCGAGCGAGCGCCCAGTGCGCAACTGACGCCGCCAGAGCGC
>DATLCW010000248.1:0-7587 GCA_035526195.1 Bryobacteraceae bacterium | reverse complement strand
TGTCTTCCACCAGCAGAACGGTCACAGTCTTCTTCATAGGGCGGACTTCCTCTTGGGTAATCTCATCGGCGGAGAGGGGCTTCGCGTTAGCAATTTTTTCAAGGATCGGCGGCTCCACCGGGACCCGGAGAATTTTCCTAAATAATGATGATGTTATACAAACAGATGACAATTGACAACTGAATTAAACAATAATTCCATTTCGTTTCGCGGCACGCACTAGAGATATTATAAAATGTGCCGATCGTGTAGCAATGGACGGTCTGAGAGATATGACTCCGGATTCGAGCGGCGCGTGCCCGCGGGCGGCGGCCGGTGAGCTTGTGCCGATGGCGAAGCTCTCCCCGCCACCGGGCCTGCCCCCGCCGATAATTACACGAGGAGTGCCGGCGGCGATCGGAATCCCGGCGGATTCGGTGCGCCGCATGGCACCGGCAGAGGCGGCGGCGCTCCGGGACATGCCAGGAGGCCGGACGTGCCAAAACTACGACAGCGGCGCCAGGCCGCTGGATGGGTCTGTGGCCCTGGTGGTATCTGACGGGGCGCTGGCAGAAGCGAGGGGAAGCCGTTTGGCGGCTGGTTACACGGCGATGCCGCAGGCGCGACCGGTCCACCTTGAGGTGAGAGAGTGAAGCCGCCAGCCGGGGATAGGACCTTCCGCCGGTCGAAGGAGCATGTGCCCGGGGTTAGCGGCCTGGTGTTCGATGCCGGCCGGGACAGCCCGCCCGCTGAGGCGAAAGGGGAGAGGCTGGGCGATGGGGGAAGGCCGGATTGCGGCTCCGGCCGCCGCGTGGAGCGGGGCGCGACCGGGCAGGGGGGAAGTGGACGTCCGGATCGATCCGTTCACGATTGGAGAGATTTATTTCTTCGGGGACGAGGCGCCCTTGGCCGCAATCGGCGGCGGGATTCGCGAGCGAAACGGGCGATCGGCACAATGGCGGATGGGGCGTGCCGGTGGCGCTGCGGACGCCGAAGGGTAATCCCTGACCCTATTGCCGGCCGGGATTTCGAAGCGCGGATTGCCGGCTGGGACAAACGTACTGACACCGCCCGCTGCAACCGCACTTCCCTTGCCCGGGCGGCCGGCTCGACATACGGCGGGCGGACAGTCACACGGCCAAAGATGAGCCGGCGGCGGTGGTGTGCGGGATGCCGGATGCGGTAAAAATGGAGGCCCTTTGCGAGTCGTTACAGCTAACAGCGATCGGGGTGCGAATATCGGCGCTGGCGCGATGCAGAAAGGCCGGAACGCGACGCGCGCGCCGGAGCGTGATGCCATGAGGCCTCCCTTCCAGATCATGGTCGTGGAGGACTCGGCGACCCAAGCCTATAAGTTACGGCTGCTCCTTGAGGAGCAAGGATGGCAGATTTCTATCGCGGGCACGGCCGAGGCGGCGTTGGCGGCGCTGGGAGATCCGTTGCCGGATCTGCTGGTAGTGGATTACCATTTGCCGGGGATGCGCGGGGACGAATTCTGCCGCCGCATTCGAATGAACCTGCACACGCGGGGAATCCCGATCCTGATGATGACGGGTTCGGCTCCGGAAACAGCCGAGATCAATAGCCTCGAAAGCGGGGCGGACGATTATATTTCCAAGTTCGAGCGGCCAGACATTCTGCTGCTGCGAATCCGTGGGCTGCTGAGAAAATCCACCGATCAGGCGGCGGTTGTGATCGCCAAAGAATCCGGCTTCCGCAGTGCACGGATCCTCGCCATTGATGACGGACCCACGTATCTGGCTTTCCTCAGCGATGAATTGCGGAGCCAAGGTTACGAAGTTGACAGCGCCACCAGCGGCGCTGAAGGTCTGGCGCGGCTGCGAAAGCGGAGTTTCGACTGCGTGCTGGTGGACCTGGGGATGCCCGGAATGGATGGCATCGAAGTGTGCCGCCGCATCACCGCCCTGCGATCCACTCTCGACAGCGCCCCGCCGGTCATCATTCTTACGGGCACGGAAGATAAAGCCGACATGAATCGGGGCTTTGAAGCCGGAGCCGACGATTTTGTGAGCAAGTCCCGGGACCTGGCGGTGCTGCGGGCCCGCATCCAGGCACTGATGCGGCGGCGGTTCTTTCAGGAAGAGAACGTCCGCATTGTGGAGGAGTTGAAAGCCAGAGAACTGGAGACGCTGCATGCCAGAGCCGGCAGGCAGATGGCCGAGACGCGGGCGGCAATGGCGGAGAAACTCGTGCAGGCCAACCAAGACTTGCAGGAAGCGCACCGGAAGCTCAAGGAGACGCAGGCGCAATTGATTCAGAACGAAAAGATGGCTTCGCTGGGACAGCTGGTGGCGGGAATTGCGCACGAGATCAACAACCCGCTGGCGTTTGTGGTGAACAATCTGTTTATCGTCGAAGGCGGGTTGGAGAGTTTGGGCCCGGAACTCGCCCCCCACCTCTCGGAAAAGTCGAACGGAAAATTAGGCAAAGTGCGGGCGCGGCTGGCGGAGATGAGCGAAGGCCTGGGCCGGGTGAAAGAACTGGTTCTCGATCTGCGAATTTTCTCAAGGCTGGATGAAGGGGAGTTCAAGACCGTAGATGTGGTGGAGTCCATCGATGCGGTTTTGCTTTTGTTGAAGCACAGGATGAACAGCCGCATCCAGGTGAAAAAATATTACGCCGGGGCGCGAATGCTTTATTGCTATGGGGGCCGGTTGAACCAGGTATTGATGAATTTGATTGCCAATGCGGTGGACGCCATTGCGGGCGAGGGAACGATCGTGATCCGCACCAGCCAGATCCCGGATTATTTCGCGATCTCGATACGTGACACCGGCGGCGGCATCCCGGAAGCAATCCGCAGTAAGATTTTCGACCCGTTTTTCACGACCAAACCGGCGGGACAGGGAACGGGCCTGGGGCTGGCGATCTCCTACGGAATCGTACAGGATCATGGCGGATCCATTGAAGTTCAAAGTGAAGTGGGCGCAGGTACGGAGTTCATCATCCGCATCCCGCTGAATCTGGAAACGCGGAGGGCAACATGAAGGAAAAGCTGTTGGTTCTGGACGATGAATCGCTGATCCTCAGGTCGCTTGAGAATCTTTTTGATGACGAATATGAAGTATTTACAGCGACGGAAGCGGAGATGGCTCTGGCGCTGGCCCGGGAGCATGACATGGCGGTCATCGTGACCGATGAGCGCATGGCTGGGGTGAACGGGCACGAGTTTCTGCAGCGGGTGAAAGAGGTATCGAGGGGCACCCGCGTCATGATGTCGGGCTATGCGGACATGGCGGCGCTCACCGAAGCCGTCAATTGCGGGCAGATTTTCGCCTACATTGCCAAGCCGTGGGAACCTCTTCAACTGCGCGCTAAGGTGGCCGCGGCTACGGCTCATTTCAAGCTGGTTCAGGAGATGGAGCAGGAGCGCGGGCTGCTGCGGGCGCTGATGGAGAATATTCCGGATCTGATTTATTTCAAGGATTGCCAGTCGCGGTTTACCAGAGTGAACCAGGCATTCGCGCAATTTTTGGGAGCGAAGGATCCGGCGGAGTGCATCGGGGGGAGCGATTCCGATTATTTCGCGCCTGCCGAGGCCGTGTGCGGCTCCGCGTATGAGGCTGAAATTGTGAGGTCCGGCCGGCCCCAGGTGGATCGGATCGAGCAGATCCAAGAACCTCGGGGTGCGCTTCATTGGATGTCCACGACGAAGGTTCCGATGTTTGAGCGCAGCGGACTGGTTTCAGGGATTGCGGGCATATCGCGGGATATCACGGCCCTGAAGAACAGCGAGGAGAGGCTGCGGGAACAGAATGAGCACAACCGGATGATTATCGAGACGGCGAAGGACGCCTTCATTGGAATGGATCCGGACGGGTCGATCACGGCGTGGAATGCGCAAGCGGAGCTGACGTTCGGATGGAGCGCGAAAGAGGTGATCGGCCGTCGCTTGTGCGATACCGTGGTACCGGTGAAATACCGTGTTACGCCCGCTCCGGGCGTAGAAGATTATCTGAGTACCGCTCAGGATCCGACATTGAACCGGGCGATTGAGCTGGTGGCTTTGCACCGCGACGGACACGAGTTCCCGGTGGAGGCAACGATCTGGCGCGTCCGGGCGGGAGGAGTTTGCAGCTTCAATGCGTTTGTGCGGGATATTACAGAACGGCGGCGGGCCGAGGAAGCTCGTAAAAAGGAATCGACGCTGGTGCAACTGCTGCAGTGTCTGACGGTGGCGGCGAATCGTTCGTCGAGCATTGAGCATACCGCACAGACCTGCCTGGCAAGAATCTGCGCCCACACCGGGTGGGCGGTGGGACATGTGTACCTGCGGGCGGCTAACTCCGCCGAGGAACTGGTTTCGACGGAGTTGTGGCATTTGCAGGACGATGACAAGTTTGCGGTTTTTCGCGACACCAGTAATCTTTTCCGGCTCGCCCCGGGAACAGCGCTGTCCCGCTCGATTCTGAGTTCGGGCAAGCCGCAGTGGGTGGTGAACCTGGCGGACGAAGAGCCCTTGTCGGAGAGAACGCGCGTGGCCTTGCAGGCGGGACTGCGATCGGGATTCGGGTTTCCGATTCTGGTGGAAGACAAGGTCATGGGCGTGCTGGAGTTTTTCTCCCTGCAGGCGGAGCAGTCCGATGCGGAGCTGCTGGATATGCTGGGACACATTGGATCGCAGTTGGGGCAGGTGATCATCCGCCAGCGCGCGGAGGAGGATCTACGGCGGGCAAAAGCCTTGGCTGAGTCTGCAAATCGTGCGAAAAGCGAGTTTTTGACCACGATGAGCCATGAGATGCGAACCCCCATGAATGCGATTCTGGGGATGGCCGATCTGTTGTCGGACAGCCCGCTTCGCGACGAGCAGCGGCACTACGTGAGAGTTTTTCAAAAGGCGGGGACGAACCTTCTGGCGCTGATTAACGACATCCTCGACCTTTCCAAGGTGGAGTCAGGGTATTTCGAGTTGGAATCGATCGGCTTCGATCTACGGGCGCTTTTGGAGAAGATCATCGAGATGATGATTCCGCAGGCGCAAAACCGCGGGTTGGAACTCACCTGGGAGGTGCACCGGGACGTTCCGTTGGGATTGGTTGGAGATGCCAATCGCGTACAGCAGATTCTCGTTAATCTGATTGGCAACGCGTTGAAATTCACCGAGCAGGGTTCGGTGAGGGTCCGCGTCGAGAGGGAGCAGGGAGGCGCGGCGGATTCGCTTCGATTCGAAGTAGCGGATACGGGCATCGGGATCTGCCCCGAAAAGACGGCGATGATCTTCGATCGGTTCACGCAGGCAGATTCTTCCACCACACGGAACTATGGGGGAACGGGCTTGGGATTGGCCATTAGTAAGGGTCTGGTGGAGTTGATGGGGGGCCGGATCGGTTGTGTAAGTGAACCCGGGAAGGGCAGCACATTTTATTTCACCGCGCCCTTCGAAGCTCGCAAGGAGATAGAGATGGCGGAAGTTGTGGAACCGGCCGCGATCGCAGCGCCGGTGACGAAAGACCAGCAGGCTTCCCGCATCTTGATTGTGGAGGACTCGGAATTCAATCTGGCGTTGATCAAGGCGTACCTTAAGGATTCCGGGTTTGAGCTCGATTTCGCGGAGAATGGAAAGGTTGCCGTGGAGAAAGTAATGTCCGGCGGCGTCCATCTCGTGCTGATGGATCTGCAAATGCCCGTGATGGGCGGGTTAGAGGCCACGCGCCTGATTCGCCGGTGGGAGGCGCATAGCGGGCGACATCCGGTGCCGATCCTGGCATTGACGGCGCAGGCCGCGGGCGAGGGGGTGGGGAGGAGTCTCGACGCGGGATGTAATGAGCATCTCACCAAGCCGATTAAGAAGTCGACGCTGCTGGAGGCTATGTCGCGCCACCTTCAGAATAAGATCCGCATTACTCCACCGGACGGGATTGAAGGGTTGGTGCCTAAATATCTCTTGAATATCCGGCGCGACATGGAGGCGATTCTGGCAGCGGTGGAGGGGAAGGATTGCCGGGTTGCACAGCGGTTAGGGCATCAGTTTAAAGGGTCGGGCGAGGGGTACGGATTTCCCGAGATTTCCCGGACCGGGGCCGCCCTGGAGGTGGCGGCGGCGGCGGATAACGCGGATGAAATCCGGAATCAGATTGTTTCGTTGGCGAGTTATTTAGACCGGGTGGAGATTGTTTGGAGCGAACAGCCGGTTGGACCACGGGTTTGAGGAAGCAGGAGAATTCATCCGGTGGCGCGGGAGTTCCGGGGCAGGGTCCTGACGCTTCTTTTTGACCGCGGCCCGGTATCGGGATGCCGGGGAGGTGGACGATCGTGGATGCTTCCTCTTACGGGAAGAATGCGCGAACGAGGAATGTCATTAGCTCGCCGCGCGTTAGGGTCTGGTCTGGCGAATAGGTGCCTAGCGCAGAAGGAGTGGAGTACGAGGTACCGTTGGAGATCCTCAACTCGCGCATCTTCTGAATAAACGAATAATAGATGTGGGTATTCGGGACATCGGAGAAGTAAGGCGAGCAGCCTACGAACAAACCAAACTGATCGCCGACGTTGACGGCCTGCGTTCCGGGGGGTTGGCATGACGTGGTGGTAAAGGCTCCACTGGCGACGGTGGGAAACACCGAGTTCATCTTTGCGCGGATGACGAACACGGACATTTCGCCGCGGGTCAGCGTCCGGGCCGGACAGAAGCGGCGCTGCCCGTCGTTGGTTGTTTCGCAGCCCTTGGTGTAACCGCGGCGGTACATCACTTCGACATAACGCCAGTCGCCGGACGGATTGGTGTCGGTGACGGCGGAAGCGGGCGCGGCGGCGGGGCAAATGTCCGCGAAGCTGCAGAAGAATCCGCCGGTCGAATTAATGTAAGCGGTGATGGCGGCTTCATTCATCTGGGAGCGGATGGTCCAGCGAGTCATTTCCGCGCGGGCCACTGCGCCGTTGGGGTTGAACGTGGAGGAAGTGCGGCTGCCGGGCTCGATTTCGGTATGCTTCGCAATCTGGATATAGATGAAGAACGGATGCCCCGGCTGCACATCCGAATAGGATGCGAGGGTGTTGTTGTAGGGATCGCGAATCGGGAAGGTGAGGGGATAGTGCGCGAGGTAAGTTCCCCAGACTCCAAAGCCATTGATTGACGACAAACGGCCCTTGGCGTAAGCGCCGTACAGCCACAACCCCAGATTATTGGGATCGGTGGCGGCGCCGCCGCGGATGCCAAAAGGAACAATCTGCTGCGGGAAATTCACGGGCTGGATGTCTATGCGAAAATCCGCGGGCGTGAAGGCGCCGGTTACGGGATGACGGTATGCCTGGGCGGTGTCATAGGCGTCTTCGCCGCAGCGGATATCGAACAGGCCGGGAAAGGCGGCGACGGATGCGTTCACGCCGGGCTCCTGTCCTTTGCAGGCAAGCAACGCCTGTCCGGCGATATTGCCATAGTGGAAGTTCCTCGGATCGGTGGGAGCAAGCGCCGGGAACAAAATGAGACCATAAGAATTACTAAAACAGATATTCCTAACCCGGCGTAGCCGGAACCAAAGAGGTCCGGGTATGATGCCGGAATGGGCATCGAGCTACTGACGGAGCGACTCTCAGATCAGATCGCCGGAGTGCTGAGCTGTTGGGATCGGGTGTTGATCTTCGGCACGCTGC
>DATLCW010000247.1:0-21530 GCA_035526195.1 Bryobacteraceae bacterium | reverse complement strand
GTTGCGTTTTGAAACCTGTCTAACCTCGGACATCCACGCCGGATACCGGTTGCCATCTGCTGTTTCAAAGGTTGGGTGCTCCGGATGCATTAAGTACGCCAGATTTTGAGCAGCGTCCATCTGTTCCATAACCGTTCTCGGCGGATCCATCAACTGCCCCAGCGGCACACTAAATTCACTTTTCGGAAAACTGCGATACAGTGGGGCAATGTTTTCTTGGAGATGCGTGAACACCTGGGGCACCTGTTGTGCAACTGCTTCCCAAAACAACTCTCTCCCTCGCTCGCGCCACATGAAGGTAGGCAGATATACTCCATCCATCCCCTGATCATGCATTCGTGACGGCAACGATGCAACCTTTCTGTTGGCGATCATCTGAAAACGTAGTTTTCTGAACTTCCGGCCGGGTGGGGGGAGACAACATCATCAGCGCCGTAGGCGCAAGTTCTCTGTCAATCATCACGGAGCCGGTGTATGTTTGGAGATGCGGACGTCGCACAATCATATCGAAGGCCTTCGGCCACGCCATTGCTGTGAGCCAAAGTGCGGCGCGATGTTTGCGGTCTGCACCAGTTGCGACCGCGGCCAGCGCTATTGCAGCGAGCGGTGCAGAAGCCGACAGCGGCGCAGCCAGGTCCTGGCAGCGGGCAAGCGCTATCAGGCAAGCGAGGCTGGAAAGTGGGCCCATTGCCGCAGGCAGCAGGCCTACCGTGAGCGTCGTGGCGAGGCGTCGGTGACGCATCAAGCTATGGTACCGATCACCGTGCCGCCGACTCCCGAGCGCCGTTCACTGGCTCAGTGCGCCATCTGCGGGCAGTTGACCCCCTGGACCAACCCCTACTACCGCCTCGTACCGCGTCGAAGACGACGGCGACGGTCGGCCAAAGTTCAAATTTCTACGGTCCTTGATGATCGCTAACAACCTTCGGAATTTGTCCTTGTCAAACGTGGGCCTAAGTTTATATAATAGTTGTGTGGCTACAAGAATTCCCAAAGACGTTCTGAAATGGTTCCAGAGGACTGGGGCCGAAGGTGGTAGGGCGAGGGCCGTCAAGCATTCCAAAGAACAGCTGAGTGCATGGGCGAAGCTGGGCGGTAGGCCAAAGAAGGATAACGGTACGAAACCGAACGGAGGAAAGTGAGATGGCGGTCTATAAACGGGGCAAGGTTTGGTGGTACAAGTTCACGTGGAATGGGGAACTGATTCGGGAGAGTACGAAACACACGAACAAGCGCGTTGCTGAGCAGATGGAAGCAGGCCACAAAACCTCTCTTGCGAAGGGAGAGGTTGGCATCCGTAAGAAAGTGCCTTCTCCGACGCTGAGACACTTTGCAGAGAACGACTTCCTTCCATTCGTGCGCTCCACGTTTTCAGCCAAGGCGAACACATTGAGGTATTACGAGAACGGGGTCAAGAATTTCATTGCGTACGAGAAGCTGGCAGCGGAACCCCTCGACGGCATCACGACAGAGAGGATTGCTGGATACGCCGCAAAGAGGGCCGAAGCCGGCCTTGCCATCTCAAGTGTGAATCGTGAGTTGCAGGTGCTGCGACGAATGTTCTTCATGGCCGTGGAATGGGGAAAGGTGGAGAAGGCTCTGCCGCGTGTTCGCATGCTTCCCGGTGAACAACATCGGGAAAGAGTCCTCACAGCGGAAGAGGAAGCCCGTTATCTTTCCGCGGCGGAACCGCTCCTGCATGATGTCGCCATAATTCTCATCGACTGCGGGCTCCGGCCGGAGGAATGCTTTCGACTTGCATGGGATCAGGTGCGTGACGGCGTGATTGAAATTCAATACGGTAAGACAGACAATGCGCGGCGTCGAATTCCGCTGTCTCAAAGAGCTTCAGCGGTCGTGGCGATGAGGCGCTCGATTTGCGGGACAGGATTCGTCTTTCCGGCTCCAACAAAAAGCGGCCATGCCGAGCCTTCCAGCGTGAAGAAGCAGCATCTTAAGGCCTGCGGAAATCGAGCAGCTACGACAGGAAGCACTCAGGAGTGGAGCGTTAAGCCGTTCCCGCTTTACACACTTCGGCACACCTGCTTAACGCGATGGGCGCCTCACATGGACCCTTGGACGCTGGCCTACCTTGCCGGACATCGCGACATGGCAATCACTAAACGCTACGTGCACCCACAAACAGACAATATTCGCGAAGCACTGGCGAGGGTCCAAGAAGCAAAAGGTAGGCACAATTCTGGGCACAATGCCGATTTGACGGCTCCGCCTAATAAGCCCTAAGGACCTGTACTCAACTGATTTTACGACGGTTAGATGGCGCGCCCGGAGAGGATCGAACTCCCGACCTGTTGGTTCGAAGCCAACCGCTCTATCCGTCTGAGCTACGGGCGCGCTGCAATCATTATAAGGCCCCGATGCTACACTGTGGGCGCGATGTCCTTGAACAGTACGGAAACGGAGATCAAGCTGCCCCTCACTCCCGAAAAAAACGTGCAGCAGGCCTGGTTGCCGTCGATCGGGTTCCAACTGAAGAAGGAAAGAACCCTCGAGCAAAACACCCTCTTCGATACTTACCCTCCGGGCTTGCGTCCGCGTGGGGAGTTGCTGCGCATTCGAGAGTGTGGAAGCGAATCCATCCTCACCTTCAAGGGCCGCGCGACCGCCGGCAAATACAAAGTGCGGGAAGAACTGGAGGTGCCGTTCCGGGATGCCGCTACCATGGCCGCCATCTTCGAGCGGCTGGGATACTTCCCCGGCTTCCGCTATGAAAAATACCGCACCGAATACACCGACGGACACGGAATATTGACCATCGATGAAACTCCCATCGGCTCGTTCCTCGAGTTGGAGGGCACAGCGCAGTGGATTGACGAGAAGGCGGCGGCCCTCGGGTATAAAGAAAGCGATTACATCACAAGCAGCTACGGAGCGCTTTACGCCGAACACTGCTCGAAAGCCGGCATTCCTCCCGGAGACATGGTGTTCAGGGAATCCCCTGAGCGTACTTCCATAAAATCGTCTTAGTACCGAAGAATCTCTTGCTTTGCCTGACTTTCCCGGTTAATCTTGCCTTGAGCCAAAACCAAACCATGTTTGTCAGCGTCATCATTATCGCTTTCTCCATGCTGCTGTTTCTGTACTGGTTCCGTTACACCTGTCTGTTGATTTTGAGCACCAAAACGACGAGGGATTACACGGCGCAGGTTGCCCGCGCCAATCAGCTTGAGTTTCCCGCAATACAAGCGCATCTGAAACTGGCGGGATCGGCTTCGAGCATGGATAGTCTACGCCTCTCCCTGGAAAAGGATTACCGCCTATTGACGGGCCTCCTGCGGCATGCGGCGCAATTCCAGATGGGCGGGCTCACCGTGGAACAGCGTATGTTGATGGTCGATTATCAGGCGATGAAGCTCTGGTATTCGGTGGCGCGGCAGTTTTCCGAAGCTACGCACGCCCGGCAGGCGCTCGAGGAAATGTCGGACATCGTAGCGCATTTTGCCAACGCCATGGGTGAGCGCTCGGCCGAAGCTTCGAAGGCTTAAAAAATTCGACGCTGACGGACGGCGGTTGATCGACTAGAATGAGAATGTGTCAGTGTCGGTTGATCGCAGAGTAGAACAGGCAACTTCGCAGCTCAACACCGTGAGAAGCGAAATTGGGAAAGTTATTGTTGGGCAGCAGGATGCCGTCGATGGCGTCATGATCTGTCTATTGGCGGGCGGGCATGTCCTGTTGGAGGGCGTGCCTGGGCTGGGGAAGACGACGTTGCTGCGCACGCTGGCGCGTGTGCTCAATCTTCGATACTCCCGCATCCAGTTCACGCCCGATCTCATGCCCGCGGATATCGTCGGCAGCATGATCATGGAAAGCGATGATCGCGGTTTGAAGATGCTGCGGTTTCAGCCGGGACCCATCTTTGCCAACCTGGTGCTGGCCGATGAAATCAATCGCGCTACGCCCAAGACCCAATCGGCGCTGCTGGAGGCGATGCAGGAACGGACGGTCACCAGCGGCGTTACCACGCATGAGCTGGAAGCTCCTTTCCTGGTAATGGCTACCCAGAACCCGATCGAGATGGAAGGCACGTATCCCCTTCCCGAGGCCCAGTTGGACCGCTTTCTCATGAAGATCGTCGTCAACTTTCCCAGCCGCGCGGAGCTTACCCAGATCCTCGATCGCACCATTCAGCGGGAAGACGTCGAGCTCGAACAGATCCTGGACCGGGCGGCGATCATGGAGATCCGGTCTGTTTGCCGGGGCATGCTGGTGGCCCAGCATGTGCAGGATTTCGCCGTTGATCTGGTCATGGCAACGCAACCCGGCCATCCACAGGCCCACGAGATGGCCAATAAGTACATCCGCTACGGCAGTTCCCCCAGGGGCGCCCAGTCGATGCTCGAGTGCGGCAGAGTGCTGGCGTTGATGCGCGGGCGCTTCCACCTCAGCGTCGACGATGTGCGCCACTTGGCGCAATCGGTGCTGCGGCATCGCATCATTTTGAACTTCGATGCACATGCCGATGGGCAGACGCCGGATACCGTGCTGGAAAAGATCATCGAGAGCCTGCCAGCCAAGACACGCTAGGATGTAGCTTATGGCAGCTCCCCTCCTGGACCGCGCCTTCCTGGAACGGCTGGAGCGGCTTACCATCCACTGGATGAAATCGTTCCCCGGCCTGGTGGGCGGCCACAATTCCTCGCGCTTTTCCGGCGCCGGGCAGGAGTTTCTCGATCATCGCCACTTCCATCACGGAGACGACTTGAGGGCGATTAACTGGCGTGCTTACATGCGCCTGGAAAAGCTGTTCTTAAAAATGTTTCAAGTGGAGCCGCGCGTGCCGGTGCGCATTCTGCTCGATTGCAGCGGCTCGATGCTGGCTCCGAATCCCGAAAAATTCGACTATGTGAGGCGTCTGGCCGGCGCGTTGAGTTATGTCGGCCTGGTGCGCCTTGAGACAATCGCCCTACAGCCCTTCTCCGATCATCTCTGGGACTCGTTTAAGTGCGGCGGAGGCAGGCATCGTTTCGCTCCCGCAGCCGAATATCTGACCAAACTCGAAGCCAAAGGCAAGACACGGTTCGTGGATGTTGCACGGGAGTTTTCCGGTTCCTATCCACAGCGCGGCCTGCTGGTCATCATTTCCGACTTTTTCGGTCACGATGAATGCGAAAAGCCTCTGCAATATCTGGCGGACCTGGGGCATGAACTGCTGCTGCTCCAGGTCTGGGCGGAGGAAGATCGCGTTCCCCCCTGGAACGGCGAGCTCGAGTTGCTGGATGCTGAAACCGGCGATAAGCTCGAACTCTCTTTTGAGGACGACGTACGCCAACTGTACACGGAGCGTTTCGATGCGTACTCCAAAGGTTTGCGCGAGTTGGCGTTGCGCAAAGGAGGCCGCTATGTCGGCCTGTCTACGCGTGTGCCCGTGGAAGAGGCGGTGTTCGGTCCGCTGAATCAGATCCAGGTGGTCTACTAGATGTTCTTCTTCAACCTCACGGCGGCGGAGTTCCTGGCTTTGTTCGGCACCGTCTCGTCTCTGGTCGTGGCGCTCTATCTGCTCGATCGCTCGCGGCGAAAGCAACTGGTGACGACGCTGCGGTTCTGGCAGCAGACCGAAGTACCTTCCCAACGGAAGCATCGCCGGAAAATTCAGCAGCCCTGGTCGCTGATTCTGCAATTACTGGGGATTCTGTTGCTCTTGCTGGCGGTCGCGCAACTTCGCATCGGATCTCCGGACCGTAATTCGCGGGATCACGTCGTTCTGCTCGATGCGTCGGCATGGATGGGCGCCCGCGGCGCGGCGGGCCGGGTGCTGATGGATGATTCGCGAGTTGCGGTCTTGCGCTACATCCGGGCGTTGCCATCGCTTGACCGCGTCATGCTCGTGCGGACCGATTCGCTGGCGACCCCGTTAACCGGCTTCGAGAGCAACCGGCAGACGCTGGAGGCGTCCATTCGTGCCGTTCAACCGGGCACCGCCGCGCTGAATCTGGGCCAGGGAATGGACTTCGCCGCACAAGCCTTGCGCCTGGAAGGAAAGCGCGCCGGAGAGATCGTCTATGCGGGCGCCGGCCGCATGGCTCAGGAATCCCTGGCCGATCTGCCGCTGATGCCTGCCAACCTTCGTGTGCTGCCCGTGCAGGGCGAACTGGAGAATTGCGGATTGCGCAAACTCAGCCTGCGCCGTGCTCCCGCGGATCCCGATCTCTGGGAAGTGTACGTGACCGCGCATAATTATGGCCGAACCGCCAGAACACTGCCGCTGCTTGTGATGTTTGGCGGGGCCCCGGTGGGCACCCGGCGTTTGACTCTCGGGGCGCGGTCCGAGGTAAGCGTGAATTTCGAGTTCCGCACCAAGGCCGCCGGGTGGCTCGAGGCGCGGCTGCAGACAGACGACCGGCTTCCCGCCGATGATTACGCCACGCTCGAACTGCCGCCTCACGAAGCTCTTCGCGTGGTGGTCTACTCCAATGAGCCGGAGTTACTTCGTCCCCTCCTCTCCGCGAACCGCCGCCTGGAAACGGTGTACAAGCGCCCTTCGGAATATCAGCCGGATCCCAAGGCGGCAATCGTGATCATTGACCGCTTCCGGCCCCCATCGCCTGTGACGCAGAACAGCATCTGGATTGAACCTCTCGCGGCTGGATCTCCTGTGACGGTACGCGCCCAGAAACAGGACGTACCCATGCGCTGGCGCTCCGATCAGCCCTTGGCTTCCGGTTTGCACGCCCGGGATGCTCGCATCGAGAGTACTTCTGTGTTCGCCCCGGCTCCTGGCGACATACCGGTGGCCGAGGTGGATGGCGGGCCGGTGATTCTCGCCCGCCCCGGCAAAGTAAAGACGGCGGTGTTCGGATTCCATCCCATGCGATCCGCCCTGCGTTTTGAGCTGGCGACGCCGCTGTTGTTCGCCAACGTGCTGAAATGGATGTCCCCGGAGATTTTTCTGCGAGTGGAATTACAGGCTGGCAGCGTTGGGATTGTGAATGTACCGCTGGATGGCGATTACGAAGCTACGGCGGTAAAGGTGATAGCGGATGGCGGCCAGGCCATTCCATTTACCATTCGCAATCGGACTCTTCGCTTCTTTGCAGGCGTGCCGGGAATTGTCAGGGTAAGCCTGGGGGATCGCGAGCTGGTTTATTCTTTGAGCCTGCCTGAGATCGCGGATGCGCGGTGGGAACCGCCGCAAACGGTCCGTAGCGGCTACGCGGGCGTAGGCGGGCTGGAAGCGGCAGCCCGCGACATCTGGCAGTGGCTTGCGTTGGCTGGAGCGTTCATGCTGATTCTCGAATGGATCTTTTTTGGCCGCCTGACAGCGCAGCCGCGGCTGATGCCGTCCCTGCGTAAGGAACCGCCGCAAAGGAAAGCTTCATGACCTTCGAGCGCGCCTGGATCCTGCTGCTGCTGCCGCTAATTGCCGTGTTCCCCCTGCTGGAGTGGAGCCGGGCCCGGTCACGCCTTGGTTTGATTTTGAAAGCCACCGCCTTGGCGGCCATCCTGATCGCCTTGGCCGAGCCAAATATGTTGGTATTTGAAAGTAAGATGGCGGTGGCCGTCCTGGTGGATACCTCGGCCAGCGTGACGAATGACGATCTCGACCGCGCCTCGGAATTAGCGACGGAAATCGACAAAAAGCGCGGGCGGCATTGGGTTCGGATCATCCCCTTCGGTCGCGCGACGCGCGCAATAGAGCCCGGCGAGTATGCCAAGGGCTGGCATCTGAAGCCGGCATCGGGTGAAGCAGGACGCGCCACAGACCTCGAGACGGCCATTCGTGAGGCTTCCGCCTCCCTGCCGGCGGGCCTGGTAGGCCGCATCGTGCTCGTCTCCGATGGCAAAGAGAATCGCGGCAGCATCACACGAGCCTCCTGGCAGGCGCAGCAGTTGGGAATTCCCGTCGATACCTTCGCGCTCAAAGGCCGGCCGCGGCCGAATCTCCACATACAATCGCTGCACATGCCGTCCCTGGCCTTCACGGGCGAGCGATTTCCCATTGAACTGGTCGTAAGCTCCCCGCGAAAGACGTCTGCGCTGGTGGAGATCTCGGCCGAAGGCAAGCCGCTTGGATCGAACCCTGTCAATCTCGAAGCCGGAGAGAATTCTTTCCGCGTTTTTTCCAGTGTCAGCGCCGCCGGCGCGATCGATGTCTCGGGCGTAATCCGCACCCAGGATCTGGGCGAGGTGCGCTTCGAGCAGGCTTTAATGGTACGGCGGCCACGGGTGCTTTATGTATCGCAGGACCCCCCGGGCGTAGATCAACACTTGTTGAGCGTGTTTGAGGCCGGCAAGTTCCAGGTAGACCGGGTCGCGGACGCCAACACCACCAATCTATCGGACTTCCAACTGATTGTTTTCAACAATCATAATCTGGAAGCGATTCCCCCGCCACGCAAAACAGCGCTCCAAACATTTGTGAAAGAAGGCGGCGGAGTGCTGGTCATCGGCGGCGAGCAGAACGTTTACATAGAGGGCAAGAAGGAAGAAGATCCGCTCGAGCGCTCCCTTCCCGCCAAACTTGCCCCGCCGAGGTCGCCTGAAGGGACCATGCTGGTTCTCATCATTGATAAGTCTTCCTCCATGGAAGGGCGCAAGATGGAACTGGCCCGGGTGGCGGCGATTGGCGTCATCGAGAATCTCCGCCCGGTGGACATGGTCGGCGTGCTGATTTTCGACAACTCCTTTCAATGGGCCGTGCCGATTCGTAAAGCCGAGGATCGGGTGGCAATCAAACGCGTCGTGGCCGGCATTACGCCCGATGGAGGCACCCAGATCGCTCCCGCATTGAGCGAAGCCTATCGCAAATCCATTCCGGTAAAAGCCACCTTTAAGCACATTGTGCTTCTTACGGACGGTATTTCCGAAGAGGGCGACAGTATCCAGTTAGCCAAGGATGCCGCCAATGAGCGCATTACCATCTCTACGGTGGGCTTGGGCCAGGATGTAAACCGTGCCTATCTCGAAAAGATCGCATCCTTTGCCAAGGGCAAAGCGTATTTTCTGAATGATCCATCGGGCCTTGAACAAATCCTTTTGAAGGATGTCATGGAGCACACCGGCTCCACCGCGATCGAGAAGCCCGCGGTACCGGTCGTAATGAAAAATACCGAGATCCTGGAAGGCGTCGACATGGCAACCGCGCCGCCTCTCAAGGGCTATGTCAAGTTCATCGCCAAGCCAACCGCGGAAACCATTCTTAGCATCGAAAAACGCGATCCCCTGCTGACCCGCTGGCAGTTCGGCTTGGGCCGCGCGGCGGTGTTTTCCTCAGACGCCAAAGCCCGGTGGGCGGCCGATTGGGTTACCTGGAAGTCCTATGACCGCTTCTGGGCGAATCTGCTGCGCGACCTCTTGCCTCACACGCAGACCGGTGAATCGAAACTGGATTACGACAGCGCCAGCGGCGATCTGGTGGCCGAATACCGGTTCGGTGCCCGGGCCGTCGAACCGGCGCGGCTGCCGGAAGTGTTCGCTTTCGGTCCCGATGGTTTCCAAAAGCCGGTGGAATTGAAGAAACTCGCGCCCGGGGTTTTCCGGGGACGGGTGGCGGTGGGGAACCGCCGCGGCCTGTTTCGTGTCCGTCCTGTCGCCGATTCCGCGGTCTTCCCGGAAGTCGGGATTTATCGCCCGGAAGATGAGTTGAATGAATATGGCTCGGACGAACTCTTGCTGAAGCAGGTCTCGGCACAAACGGGAGGCCGCTTTCAGCCCCGGCCCGAGGATGTTTTCAATTCCGGCGGAAAATCGGTTCCCGCTACCCTGCGCTTGTGGCCGGGTCTGCTGGCATTAGCCATAGCCGCCAACCTCATCGAGTTGGTGTTGCGCAAATGGAGCGGATTGTTGCAGTTCTTTATGAAAAAGACGTAGCTACGCTTCCGGCAGGGTTTCGATACCGATCCATTGGCATACCAGGCGGTAAGTGAACCCCCACATGGGAACGCTGTTGATCTCGATTGCCGGCCAGTGGGTGCCGTTGGGAAAGCCCGGCACTGGCATCCTCGCATGCAGACGTTTGTCCGCCAGCATGCTCACCGGAGCCCACAGCGCCTGTACGGCCTCCTCGGGGTCGACAAATGCCGGGATCGCATGCGGAAGAACGAAGCCGAAGGGAGCCACGCATAACCGGCTCCCGAGCCGCCGTCCAGCCCAGACCCAGGGCAACGATTGCGTGAGGTGATCCCGCGATAACTCAATGCTGCATTCCTCCCGCAACTCTCGAAGGGCGGTGTCAAGCAGATCGTGATCCGCCGCGTCGCGGCGTCCGCCTGGAAACGCCCAATGTCCGGACCATGGGTCCTGGGGATTGGTGGCGCGGCGGATGAGGAGGATGGCTTCCTCGGGCTCGCGGGCGTGAAGAATGGCGACTGCGGCTTCCGCCTCGGATGGGGGATCTTCAATCATCAAAGGTTTGTTCCAGTTTAAACCAGGCGTGACAATTGGGGTCCGACTGGTATAGACTAATGGGTTGTGGCTGGCGACGGCGTGCCGTTCGGTGCGTCTCCTCCTGGATAGCCTCCCAAAATCTTAGCGCAAAGAAACTGAGGTTTCGTATGTACGCAGTGATCGAGACCGGCGGGAAGCAATATCGTGTCTCCCCTGGCGATGTAATTCAAATCGAAAAGCTGGAGGGCGAAGCCGGTTCTGCGGTGGAGTTCGACCGGGTTCTCGCAGTTTCCACGGATAACCAGCTGGTGGCGGGCGAACAGGCGGCTTCCGCAAGAGTTCGCGGCACCATCCAAAGCCAGTTTCGCGGCGACAAGGTCATTGTCTTCAAGTTCAAGCGTAAGAAACAATACAAGAAGACTCTCGGGCACCGGCAAAGTCTGACGCAGGTGGCCATAAAAGAAATCCTGGTCTGAAGGAAGTAGCGAAATGGCACACAAAAAAGGTTTAGGCAGCTCTAAAAACGGCCGGGATTCGAATGCGCAGCGGCTCGGCGTCAAGGTATTCGGCGGTCAACTGGTCCCCGGCGGTTCAATAATCGTTCGCCAGCGCGGCACCCAGTTCAAACCCGGAGAGAATGTTGGGCGCGGCAAGGATGACACATTGTTCGCGAAAGTAAGCGGCGAGGTCGAGTTTCGCGACCGTGGACGCATGGGCAAGTTCGTCAGTATCAAAGTTGCCGCCGGTACCGCCGCTGCGCCCGAAGCTTCGGCCTAGAATCACCGTTTCCTTTTAAAACCACCGCCCAGGGTTCTCATGCCGGAATTCTGGGCGTCTTGTTTTTGAGCTCGATCCGTCAGCAAGCCTATGTTTATCGATGAAGTACGAATTTATGTAAAAGCTGGCGACGGCGGCAACGGTTGTGTTGCGTTTCGCCGCGAGAAGTTCGTCCCCCGGGGCGGGCCCAGCGGCGGCGATGGCGGACGGGGCGGCGATATATTCTTCATCGCCAGTCCGCATCACAATACATTACTGCACTTTCGCTTCAACCCCGAGCACAAGGCGGAACGCGGCCGCCACGGGGAAGGGAGTAACCGTACGGGCCGCGATGGTGAGTTCACAGAGTTGCCGGTCCCCGTCGGTACCGTTGTCTATAACGAGGAAACAGGGGCGATCATCCACGATTTTGCCACCGTGGGCGAGCGATTCCTCATCGCCCGCGGCGGACGCGGCGGACGCGGCAATCAGAACTTTGCCACCCCGACACATCAGGCTCCCACCGAGCACGAGATGGGGCGTCCCGGTCAGGAACTGCGGCTGCGGCTGGAGTTGAAGCTGCTGGCGGACGTTGGCTTGGTGGGATTTCCCAACGCCGGCAAGTCCACCTTGATTTCCCGGATCTCCGCGGCCAAGCCTAAGATCGCCGATTATCCGTTCACTACTCTCGAGCCGAACCTCGGCGTAGTACGCATGCCCAACGATCGTAGTTTCGTCGTCGCTGATATCCCTGGTCTGATCGAAGGAGCGCACGCCGGCGCCGGGCTGGGCGTTCAGTTCCTGCGGCATGTCGAGCGCACCAAACTGCTGGTTCACCTGGTGGATGTGTCGGAGTTTTCCGGCCGCGACCCCGTTGAGGATTTCAAGGTGATCCTCAAGGAACTCGCCAGCTTCAGTGAAGCCTTAACGGCGAAACCAATGATCGTGGTGGCCGCCAAGATCGATGTTGCTCAGGACGCTACCCGGATTCAAAAGCTGAAGAGAGCCGTGAAGCGCCGGCAAATGCCGTTCTTTAAGATTTCCAGCGTAACCGGAGAAGGGATAAGCGAACTGCTATTCGCGATCGGCGAACAAGTGTTCGCGAATCAGGATCTCCGTTTACCGGTTGCAGCAAATCTGAGTGGAGACGAGAGCTGACGGCGAAATTGGCCGGGACTGGGCAAAGTAATTCTGCTGGGATAGATTGCGGTATACGGCTCCCGCGACACCGGAGGCTACCGGTCCATTGACGGGCTTTCCACCGGTCAACAGAACCACCACTACCAGTTTGTTGCGCCCGATATCGTTAAACGAGCCAAACCAGCCAAGGTGCGTTGGCGTGCGCTGATCCGTGCACGTGCCCGTCTTGCCAAGGATTGTTTCTGAGTTGTTGAACCCGGCGCGACGCGCCGTCCCGTGCTCCACCGCCCCCATCATTCCGGGCTTCACTTCCGGAATCCAGTTCTGAATATCCAGGTGGCGCTTCACGCGCGGGATCAGATTGGTTACATCGTCTGCTGAGCGCGGATGTTGTAAGTAATAGAGTGTGCCTCCATTGGCCACCGCGGAAAGCAATGCCGTAAGTTCCAGTGGAGTTAAGGAAATCCCGGCTCCAAAGCTGGTCATCATTCCTACACCGCCGTCGGGTGGCTCCACCGGCAGGATTCCCGGTTGTTCGCCTTCAATATTCAACCCCGCACGTTCTCCCAGACCAAACAGCCGCGAGTAGTAGGATACCCGATCAAACCCCAGCTTTTCGCCAAGTGCTGCAAAGTACCCGTTATTCGACACGGCGAGAGCCGTGGTGAGGTTGAAGGTGCTGCGGCGGGCCAGACGAATGGTCGTGTTCCGCTCAATTACACCCTCGCTGAGCGCGGCCAGCGCGGCCACAACTTTGATCGTCGAGCAGGGCTGGAAACCGCTCTTCAATGCCAGCCTCTGATTTACCAGCGAAAGGATGCGGCCCGTGAAAGGATCGGCGACCACGACAGTTCCGTTATAAGGGCCCAATGCCTCAACCGCCGCTTTGCGAACCTGGGGATCTTCCCCGTCAACCGCATCGCCGAAAGTAGAGTCCGCGAACGTGGGTTCGAGCCAGGGGCCGCCCTTAATGAGTCCGGTGCTGCGGGTCCTTGTATAAACGGCGGACTGAACGAGACTAGACCTGTACCGGCTGCTGGTAGTCAGCGTAACCTTAGCCGCCACGCGAGGGGTGCCTCGGCGGTGATGTGCCGTGATCTTTTTCTTTTTGGAAGAGTGCCGGGTTGTCGTGATTGCGAGGGCCTGAATCGACGTCAGGCAACAAAGAAGAATCGCCACAGAGATGCGGCTCAAGAACTTTGGATACATGCCACCCCTTGTTCCAGATCGGCCGACAGAACGGCGCGCCTTAGTAGCAGCGTGCCGGATGTTCCATATATTTGGTATTGTCCAGCATGTCAGTACTATCCGTCAAGCAGCGGTCCACCCCCCATCGATGGTAATTATTGAACCGTGTACAAATCCAGCCTCTTCCGAGCAAAGATAAAGCGAAAGAAAGGCAATTTCTTCCGGCTTCCCCAGTCGGCCGATCGGTTGTCTCGCATTGATCTCCCCTCGCACCTTATCCTTCTCGTGCTTGTGGTATTTCTCCAGATAACCCTCCACAAACGGGGTGTCCACCGTTCCAGGACAGATGCAGTTCACCCGGAACTGGGTCGGGTACTCCACCGCCAGTTGCTTCGTAATGGTGACGACAGCCCCTTTGGTCGCACAGTAGGCGAAGCGCTTTTTGATCCCGATCAGTCCGGCCACCGAACCGATATTCACCATGGATCCCGACGACGCGATGAGCAGCGGAACTGCGGCCTTCGTCACCAGGAATAAGCCTTCGACGTTGACGCGAAACAGGCGCTGGAAATCGTCGAGCGAGGTCTCCTCGATGGTTCCGACATGTCCTATGCCCGCATTGTTGATAAGGATATCGAGATGAGGCACTAAAGCGAAAAGCTTCCCGACGGAATCCGGGTCGGTAATGTCGCATTGAATAGCCCTTGAGCCCGGCAATTCAGCGGCGAGCTTGTCCGCCGCAGCGAGATTAAGGTCTGCGATAATGACGGATGCGCCGGCGTTCGTCAAAGCCCGGCTGGTGGCCTCGCCGATGCCACTGGCGCCGCCGGTGATCAGCGCGATCTTGCGATCCAAACGGAATGGAAGTTGATTCATCCATTCCAGGATAAGCTGCCGGGCCGTACTTTGTTGTGTTCAAGCACCGCCACGGCAGGCCTGCTCGAGAGATTCCTGTAGTTTTGGCATTGCCGTGTCCACCAGCTTCTTCCCCTGCGTGCTGACGTAGAACACGTCCATCGCCTTATGAGCTTCCGTGTCCACCAGCACAAGCTCGATGTTGCAACCCGTGTTCGACAGAACGGCCGCGATATCGTACAACAGCCCCGGGCGATCCTCGGCGACGATCTCGATCAGAGTGGCGGAATCCGAAGCGCTGTTGTCGAAGGACACTCGCGGTGGGAATCCGCTGCGCTTCCCGGGCAGCGAGGGTTTAGGGCGATTTCGCAGCAGCTCCTTCACCTGAATGCGGCCGAGCATGACCCGCTCCAGGTTCAGCAGCAGACGGTCCAATTCCGGAGGGTTCAGATCGAGCGTACGCGCCGGATCCTCAAAGATAAACGTATCGAGAATTGTGCCCTGCTGGTTGGCGAATGCCTCCGCTTTCAGAATATTCATTCCGAAACTGGCCAAGGCGCCGGCCACGGAAGCGAACAGCGAAAGGCGGTCCTTCGCCAGCACCGTGAGCATATAACCGCCTTCCGTCTTGCGTATGTCGAGGGCGATCTCCGCATCGCGACGGCGGTGTTCCAACTCGAGGTGCAGGCGGATTTCCTCTTCCGTGTGCGTACGCAGGTAGCGGACCGGCAGCCCCTTGAGGAAGCTGGCCCGATCGGGCGGCGCATCCACCGCGGCAATGCGATCGGTCTGCAACTCGAGCGTCAACTCATGCTGCGCCGTGAGGTACACACGCCACAGTTGCTCCAGCCGCCAGGGTGAAAGCGCGGTCGGATTCACCGCGGCGATGTCGGCATAAGTGAGCAGCGTCAGATACCGCAGCCCTTCCAGCGTGCCGACCTTGGCGGCCAGCGCCCGCGCCGTAGCCGGATCATCCAGATCCCGCGCGGTCATCGCGGCGGACAGCGCCAGATGCTGGTCGACCAGGAATGTCACCATGCGGGCATGCTTTTCCGGCGTCTGAATGCGGGCCATCGCGGTCCCGGCCAGCTTGACCGATTCTTCCGAATGATTGCCTGTTCGCAGACCCTTGCCCACATCGTGAAACAGTAGGGCAAAACGCAGAACCGCCAAGTCTTCTATTTCGCTCAGCATCGTCGCGAACCGCCGGTGGCCGGGTTCGGTGCTGCGGGCTAGCGCCTGTAGATTTTCGATGGTGACGATCGTGTGCTCATCCACCGTATAGCGATGGTAGAAATCGCGCACCACGCAACATTCGATAGTCTTCCATTCCGGAAAGAGCAGCCGCAGCACTCCGGCATCCTGCATCGCCCGCAAGCCCATAGCCGCATGAGGAAGGGAAAGCAACTCCCGAATCGTTGGCCACAAAGGACGCGGCTCGGAGAAATACTGCTGGAGTGTGGGGTAAGCCTCTACAACCCGCCGTTCCGCCTCCAGCGATAACTTGATTCCATGACGAGCCACGAATGTGAAAAGGCGCAATACCAGTTCTGGATCCTTTTCCATGGCATGCGGAGCTTTGAAGTAAATCCTGTCTCTCGATACCGTGAAATCCGCATTGGACAAACGCGAGCGCCACTCCCGAAAACCGGCGAGCAGCGTGTTGTTCTTTGCCTCCACGGCTTCCATCGCCCGGGTGGCGGCGCCGTGCACCAGCCGCACCTGGCGGAAATACTCGCGCATCCAGGCTTTGGCATCCGCAAACGCCGAATACCGCTGCTCGGACAGATCTTCCTGAGCATCGAAGTTCAATACGTTGTTATCGCGCTTAGACCGGTAATGAAGATAACAGCGCAGCGTGTAGATGAACTGCCGCGCGGGATCGAGTTCCTCCGGGCTGGCGATTTCCGTCATCCCGGGAGCCTGCAGTTTACGAAACCAGTCGAGCAGATGCAGATCCCGCAGCCCGCCTGGACCCTCTTTGATGTTGGGTTCCAAATGATAAATCGTCTCGTGGAATTGCGTATGCCGCTGGCGCGCGAGGCGGCAGACATGGCGCGCCAGCGGGAGGCACTGGCTGTCAATGAATTTTCGCAGCCGCGGCTGGAGCGTCTCATAGAGTCCGTGATCGCCGGCGAGGAGCCGCTGATCCAACAGGCTTACGTTCAGCTCAACATTTCGATCGTGTACTTCGCAGCACTCGTTCCCCGTGCGTACAGAGTGGCTGATGCGCAACCCGGCATCCCATAACGTTTGGAGAAACGAAGAAATGGCGGCACGCTCCGCCGCCGGAAGCTTATCGCTTTCCACCAGCAGACAGAGATCCACATCGGAATAGGGAAATAATTCCGAACGCCCGAACCCGCCAACCGCCAGCACCGCAAGCCCGGTTGGAAACGTCGAAGCCAGGTGTTCGTCATACGCCTGCAACACCTGGCCATCCACAATCTCCGACCTTCTCTTGAGGACGCCGGCAGACTGCCCACTCTCCTCAAATTCCTGGCGGATCGCCTCCAGCGTTGCCGGACGGTTAGAGGGAGGATTCCCCACGGTCGTCATTCCGGATTCGGATGGCATCTGCGACATCGGATATAAAGATTTTCCCGTCCCCAATCTTTCCTGTTCGCGCGGCGGTTACCAGCGTCTTCACTACTTCCTCCAGTCTCGCTGATGGAATTACCATTTCCACCTTTATCTTAGGCAGGAGATCCACCGTGTATTCCTGTCCCCGGTAGACCTCCTTGTGGCCTTTCTGGCGGCCGTGTCCCCTGACTTCGGTGACCGTCATCCCGTCGATGCCGATCGCCTTTAAGGCATCCTTCACTTCTTCGAGTTTGAAGGGTTGAATAATCGCTTCTACTTTTTTCATGGTAGCTCCTGTTAGGCCTCCAGGTTATAGGCTTCTTCGCCGTGCATGGAAACGTCGAGACCTTGCATTTCCTCATCGTTCTCCATGCGAAGACCGGTCACCATGTTGCAGACCTTAAGCAGGACAAAGGTCCCCACGATTGCCAGACCGCACGCCATGGCAATGCCGACAAACTGGTCCACCAGCTGTCCTGGATTTCCGTCCACCAGTCCAAGAGGCAGTGGTTTACCCGCCGCGTCTTTGAGCGCACTATTCACTTCGTTCGTGGCAAACACTCCGGTCAGGATCGCCCCAAGCGTACCACCAACGCCGTGCACGCCAAACGCGTCGAGCGAATCGTCGTAGCCTAGCTTGTTCTTGGCAATGGCAACCATGAAGTAGCAGATCAGGCCTGCGAGCAGTCCGATCAGTAATGCCGGCATCGGTTTGACGAAGCCCGAAGCCGGAGTGATCGCGACCAGCCCGGCTACGGAACCGGAGATGCCGCCGAGCACGCTCGGCTTGCCGTTGTGCATCCACTCCGCCAGCAACCAGCCGAAAGCGGCGGCCGCGGCGCCGAAATGCGTGGCGACGAAGGCGCTGGTGGCAAGGGAACTGCTTCCCAGCGCGCTCCCGGCATTGAATCCAAACCAGCCCACCCAGAGAAGACAGGCCCCGATGAAGCTCAAAACCAAGCTGTGTGGTCTCATCGGCTCCACCCCAAAACCTTTGCGCTTACCCATGACGATCGCGCAGACCAGCGCGGAAACGCCGGAGGTGATGTGCACGACGGTGCCGCCCGCGAAATCCAGACAGCGGAATTTGCCGCCGAGAAATGCGTTCAGCATACCGCCCTTGCCCCACACCATGTGTGCCATGGGGAAGTACACAATGAAGGCCCATAGAGTCATGAACAGCAGCATCGCACTGAACTTCATCCGTTCGGCGAACGCTCCCGTAATGAGGGCCGGCGTGATAATCGCGAACATTAATTGATACACCATGAACGTCTGGTGCGGTATGGTGGCGGCGTAGTCCGGCATCGGAGCTGCGCCTACTCCATTTAAGAACAGGTAACGGAGATCTCCCAGGAAGGGACTCCCTTCCCCAAAAGCCAGGCTGTAGCCGGCGATGGCCCACAGTACGGTGATAAGGCACATCATCATAAAGCTCTGCATCATCGTGCCAAGGACGTTTTTTTTGCGGACCAGCCCGCCGTAAAATAGGGCGAGGCCGGGCCCGGTCATCATAAGCACTAGAGCAGAACTCGTGAGCATCCAGGCGTTGTCTCCCGCCATTTGGGCGGATTGAACAGCAGACTCCAGGGCCGCGATCTTCTCAGGCGCGGCCGATTGCGCCAGCGCCGATACTGCGCCAACCGTCAGGAGCATACCAAGCTTCGTCATTCTTTGACCTCAGGCGGAGAGGGATGGGGAAACAGTCCTAGGATCCCGCGCCGTGACAAACCAAACAAGAAAATCCTTTTGATCGGGCTGATTGAGATTTTCTATCGCCCCACTTCAACCGTTTGATTCCACAAGATGCAAACGACACAACCGGGGACTTCTATCGCCCTGATCCAAAAATTTGATTGGTTTGTTTTTCTCCCTGCGCCTTTCCAAGGAGCCGGATTCGCTAAAGCGCCGGTTGCGCCTATCGTGATGTGCGGCGATTGCGGAAGTACTCAAAAGCCATCGGCAACACCGAGACCAGTACGATCCCGACGACCACTTTGTCGAAGTGCCGCCGCACTATCGGTACGTTGCCAAGCATGTATCCCAGCATCGTCATCGACACCACCCACCCGATGCCGCCGAAGATATTAAACGAGAGAAACCGACTGTACCGCATCTGCCCCACTCCCGCAATAAATGGTGCGAACGTCCTTACGATGGGGACAAACCGTGCGTAGATGATCGTTTTTCCCCCGTGCTTTTCATAAAACGCTCTCGTCTGCCGCAGGTGCTCCTGTTTGAAAAATCGCGAGTCCGGACGGCTGAAGATGGCCGGCCCGGCGCGTCTTCCCAGGTAGTACCCCACGCCATCTCCGATCACCGCCGCTGCGATCAGCACCGCCATGATCAGCACCAGATTCAACTGGCCCGCTCCCGCCACCACCCCAACGGTGAATAGAAGAGAATCTCCCGGAAGGAATAAACCCACCAGAAGCCCGGTCTCGGCAAACACGATCGCCGCCAGCGCCAGATATCCCAGCGGCCCTCCAAGGACCGTGGACAGGAGTTGGATTAGTTTTTCCGGAGTCGTAAGAGTCCGGAAAAACTCCAGCAGAGGTTCAATCATGCGCTCTGCCGCCGCCATGCTGTCGCATTCGCACGGCTAGGAGTTTTTGTAGCTTTCCACCAGACGCTTCACCGTGTCCTGATGAATCTTCACGATACCCTTTTGCTTCAGATGTTGCAGCAGGCCGTCTTCAAAAAGGTCCTTCCGTTCCCGGGCTTTGTTGCCCTTCAGTCGCAGCAGCAGATCATAGCGTTGCTCCGCCAGCTTGCTCATATCGGGTGCGGACTTGGACACGACTTTGCAGATGAAGTTGTTCCCGCTCACGTTTACCGGTCCGAACACCGTTCCCACATTACTCTGGAACGCCTGATCCAGATAGTTGGCCGCGCCGATACCCTCCGCCTGCCCATCGCGGCCAAACTCGGGCGTCGTCTTCGCTTCCAATTTGAGAGCGGCGGCTGCCTTCTTCAAATCGCCGCCCATGTCCTTCACTTTTTGCAGCGCCTGAGTCGATCGATCCGCCAGCAATCGTTGCGCCCGTTCGGTGATGAGCGTCGTTCGAATCTGCGCTTCCACTTCGTTCATCTCCGCTTGCCGCGCCGGAAGAATCCCGTCGAGGACGGCAATTGCCAGTTTATTGCTTTGAGTAGTGACCACTTCTGTCACCTCGCCTTTGCCCTTCAACGCAAACAGGGTCGCGTCGAACTCGCTGGACGCCCCTAGCTGCGGGTGGGTGTCCCCCTGGGCGCCATTTTCTACTTTCACGTACTGGATGTTATACTCCTGCGCGATCTGTTCCGCCGCGCCGGGGTTCTTCATCAGCGCCGCCCGCACTTGATCCCCAATCGTTTGCATCCGGTCGTAAACCTTTTGTTTCACCTGCTCTTTGGCGATGGTTTCTTTCACTTCCTCGAAGGGTTTCAGCCGCGCCTCTTCCTTCTCCGTGGTCTGGATGATGTGATAACCAAATTCGCTCTTCACCACGCCGCTGATCTCTTTCGGCTTTAACCCGAATGCCGTATCCTCGAAAGCCTTTACCGTCTGCCCCCGCGTGACCCAATCGAGGTCTCCGCCTTTGGCGGCGGAAATCGTGTCATCGGAATTCTTCTTCGCGACTTCGGCAAAATCCGCGCCGCCCTTAACCTGCTTTAACAGATCCTCGGCTTTTTTCTTCAAAACCGCGTCCTGGTCTTTCGGTTTGTCCATCGTCTTCACCAGGATATGCCGGACTTTTGCCCGTTCCGGCGTACGGAACTGGTCCTTGTTTGAGTCGTAGAAGCGGCGCAGTTCCTCGTCGCTCATTTTCAGCGCCTCTCCAACCTTCGCTTCATCGATCACCAGCATGCGGAAGGAGCGCTTCTCAGGCATACGGTAAGTGGCCTTTGAAGTGGCCCAATGCGCATTTATTTCCTCAGGCGTTATTTTAATTTCACTCTTCAGCTTTTCAGGATCCAGCTTAACGTACTCCACCGTGACCTTTTCATTTCGCGAGCGGAATTCGTTTTCGATCTCCTGCGGCGTAACCACCATTCCTTCCAGAACCACACTTTCCAGCCGCCGCATTCCCGCTCTCATCCTCGCCTGTTTCTCGAACTCGATAATATTGGTGTTATTGGCCTGCAGAAACTGAGTGTACTGTTCTTTGCCGACAAACTTACCGCCTTCAAACAGCGACGGCACCATCATCTGGATCACTTGCGCGACGTCCGCATCGGTGACCGTATATCCAACATCTTTTGCATAACAGGCGATCGCCCGGTCCACGACGATCTGGTTCACGATCTGTGGCGCATAAATGGAAATCAGCTCCGGCGGAACACTCTTGCCACGCAGCGTATCCTGCAGCCCCATCTGAACCTCTCGCAATGTCACCGTATCCTTACACACGTCAGCGATCACCTGATCGCTGGACACGTTTCCAGGACTCCCGCCAAAACCCGGGATCAACGTCACAACCATAGATAGGGCAACCAGGCCCAACAAACCGCCAAGCAGATACCGCGTGCTTTTTTGCCGGCTACGGAACAGATCAAACATTCCTGAATTCTCCTACTGCGTGAAAGCTCCATTATATCAACGGCCGGGTCCATTCTCGCTACCCTTCTTCGGCCTCATCAAGTGATCCCGTCCCGCCAATCACAAAACACAACCGGAC
>DATLCW010000245.1:0-6158 GCA_035526195.1 Bryobacteraceae bacterium | reverse complement strand
CCGCGCGGCGCGCGTGAGCCGGTGACCGAGCGGCGCGCGTGAGCCGGTTACCGAGCGGCGCGCGTGAGCCGGTTACCGAGCGGCGCGCGTGAGCAAGCCGGCAGCTTCCGCCGGACAGCCGGCAGCCTTCCGCTTGCTCCGGCGGAGAAGCTGTGATGGAATAGACGGCTTGCTGGAGGAATAAGAATGGATCTCAGCCGCCGCGACGCGGTGCGGGCATTTCTTGGATGGGCCGCTGGCTCGGGGTACAGTTTGGCGCAGGATGACGACCCGCTCTATGGGCCGATCAACGTGTTTGAATTTGCCGCCGCCGCGAAGAAGAAGCTCGACCCCTTCGCTTGGGATTATCTCGATGGAGGGTCGGAAGACGAGCAGGCACTTCGCGACAACCGCGCCATCTTCCAGGACCTGATTATCCGGCCGCGGGCGCTGATCGATACAAGCAACATCGACCTTTCGCTGGAGATGTTCGGCAAGAAACTCGATTTTCCCATTCTGCTCGATCCGGCGGGCGGCAAAAATTGCTTTTATATGGGCGGGGAGGCAGCCGTAGCGCAAGCGGCCGGCAATGCCAAGGCGCTGCACATCACCAATGGCGGCATCGACGAGGTGCTCGAAAGCGGGAAAGGGGCTAAGGTATGGTGGCAGCTTACCACCGGCGGCCAGCTCGCGAATGCGCAGTCGATGCGGACCTTCGTCAAGCGGGTAGAGGCGCAGGGCGCCGCCGCGATTTGTTTCAGCGTGGACATTATGCACGTGTCTCACCGCGAGCGCGACATCCGCAACAAACTCGAGCGATCGTGGTGCGAGACAGGATTGCCCAAGCGCGACGCGGATGGCCGGATGGTGGCTGCCAAAAATCCATGGCGAGTGGGGGTTTACCCATCCCGGCCCTCGCCGACGCCGACGTGGAATTCCGTGCGTGACTTGCGGCAGATCACCAAGCTGCCCATCGTTATTAAGGGAATTATGACCGCCGAGGATGCTGCGCGATGCGTTGATTATGGCGTGAGCGGCATCCTTGTTTCCAATCATGGCGCGCGCCAGCTTGACCATATCGGAGCAACTGTCGCCGCACTCCCGGAAGTCGTGAAGGCGGTGAACAAACGCGTCCCGGTGTTGGTGGATGGGGGGTTCCGGCGCGGTACGGATATTCTCAAGGCGCTTGCGCTGGGAGCCACCGCCGTCGCCATTGCCCGGCCCTATTTGTATGGGTTGGCGGCGTTCGGACAACGTGGCGTGGAACGGGTGATTGAATTGCTTAGAACGGAGCTGGCACTCGATATGGCGCTCGCCGGAGTGCCGAATCTGGCGGCGATCGATAGAAGTCTTGTCCGATTTCGAGGAGAAGCCAAATGGTAACCAGAAGAGGATTTACCGCCGCTCTGTTTGCTTCATCCGGGCTGCATGCAGCCAAGGACACGCCTGTCAAGAAAGCCAAAGTCACCAAAATTTTCCGTTCTCCGGAAGGACATCCGAATGCGATGGAGACGGTGCCGGAAGGAGTCTGGATCGGAGAACAAGTCAGCGATACCGCCTATCTGATGGACTGGAAAGGCAACGTGCTGAAGAAAGTGCAAACCGAGTCGTCCAATACCAGTGGTATCGCATTCGGCGATGGAGTGTTATGGATCGCGGCCAACGGGAAGGCAATCATGCGGGATCCCAAGCCGTCGGATGCCACCACGGGCAAAATTGTCAAAGTCGATCCAGGCAACGGGCGGACGCTCGCGCGCTACGATGTACCCGGTGGCGGCGGCGTGCACGGCCTGCTGTTTCACAACGGCAAGCTCTGGATTACTTCGCTCAAACTGCAGAAACTGTCGCAGGTAGATCCTAAGACTTTCGAGGTCGTTCACCAGATTCCGTGCAAACTCGGGCGCGCCCATGGGCTGGATTGGGACAAAGGCTATATTTGGTGCATGTTTTCCAATGAGCGTCAGATACACCGGATCGACCCCAAGGACGGAACTGTGGCCGGGATTGTCCAACTGGGCGACAAGGACCCCGACCCGCACGGGATGTGCATGCACTACGGCAAGCTTTATTACTGCGATGCCGGGATCGCACCGGGCGCGAAGCCGAACAACAGTCCCGATGCAGGGTGGATATGCCGCATCGATCTGGTCTGATTCTTCTTGCGGCAGTGGCATGCGGGGCCCAGGAAGGCCCGCTGCTTTTTACGCCCACGGATAAGTCTGTGGTTGCTCCTGGCTCTTTACGCGTAATTGGTAAGGCGTCCATGGCGCAATTGACTTTGGACGGGAAAGCGGTGCCGGTTACCTCGCCGGCGGCAGGTGTCATCCATGCTGAGTTGAAACTTTCTCCGGGGCCGCATGAGCTCATCCTGAAGGGAGCCGGCGGCGAAGCGAGGTCCGTCTTTTTCGTGGGCAAAGAACATCAGGACTGGAAGATGTTCCGCGCGCATCCACCCGCGGCCCCCGGTTGCGATACCTGCCATGCAGTCAAAGATGGCGAGTGGGCGCTGAAACGGGCCACGCTATCGCCCATCTGCCACACCTGCCATGATAAGGCGCGGTTTCCGGCCACGCACACTCACAACACGGACATTCTTACGGATTGCCAGAACTGCCATCACCCTCACGGATCCGCCGTCAAAGGTCATTTGAAGCAGCCGAAGGAAGTGGTTTGTAAGCAGTGCCACTCGTAGAGACCCAATTCCGCGGTTGTACACTGAAGTTAGATGAGAAGGAAGCCTTTAATCACCTTGGCGGCTCTGCTGACCGCTCTGCTCGCATCTGGGGCGGGCCGCCTCGGGGCGCAGGATGACGGCCTGCATTGGTTTGACAATTATAGGAAGGCAATCGAGGAGGCGAAACGCCCGCAAAAGCCTATTTTCCTCGAATTTCGCTGCGAGGCTTGAATCGCCGGACGTGTTTTTGACGCACAGGTTGTGCTGTCACCGGCGGCTTCCCCCAGAGGTAAACTTTTAAGTCAATACGTGTGCGTCCGCATTCCGCGCATGGACGACGTGGATCTTGGCTTATTCGATTACGATCGATACAATACGCTTTATTTTTTCATTCTTAACTCGGATGAGCACATCTATATGAGATACGGGGGGCGGGATGCAACCTCGCAGGATACGTTTCTGAATCTGAACAGCCTGGAACTCGCGCTTCAAAAAGGGCTGGAGTTGCATAGCCGGTATCAGAAGGGGGAACTGAAGCGGACAGAGCGTCCCAAGCCCTTGTTCGCCCGCGAAATTCCACGTCTGGTGGAACGGACGTTCGCCAAGGGAGCCTGTGTAGAATGCCATCTCGTTGGCGATTTCCAGAATGTGCAGCGCGAGCAGGAGGGCACGCTCGACAAGATGACGCACATGTTCCGCTCGCCCGACTTGCGCACGATCGGGATCCATGTCGATATTCCCAAGGGGTTGGTGGTAAAAGAGGTTCGCGACGCGGCGCTGGCCGCCGGGATGCAGCCAGGCGATCGAATCGCGGCGCTGAACGGCGCCGCCCTCTGGACGTTTGCCGATCTGCAATATTATTACGACAAGCTTCCGCGCCACACAAAACGAATCGAGATCACGGTGGAGCGGGATGGCAAGCCGGTCCAATTGCCGGTCAACCTGCCGGTTCGCTGGTGGTGGACCGACACACGATTCCGGCAATTGACGATCGATCCACGCGTGTACTTCGATTCCCGGCCGCTTACGGATGCGGAAAAGCGCGCCAACGTCTTGCCGGCGGACGGATTTGCGAGCATGGTGACCCACGTCGATTCTTTTGCCCAGATGATGAAAAGCCATGATCTGAAGATAGGGGACATCGTGTACGCGGTGGACGGCATGGAGCGCGACGAAGCTGCCAATACGGCGGAATTTTTCATCAAGTTAAGAAAGACGGCCGGCGATGCCGTTACACTGGATATTATTCGCGATGGCAAACGGATGAAGATACCCCTGAAGAGTTTCAGAATGAGCTTCCGTAAATGAGACACATTCCCACAGCGATCGTCGCCCTTGCTTTTTCGGCGGCCGCGGCTACCGGAGCCAAGGATTGGACGGAGCCGGTAGAAGTGCTCCATGACGGCAAACGCTGCCTTTCCTACCGGGCGCGCCTGGCCGGCGAGTTCCTTGTGATTGAGGCGGCGATGGAGCCTACCTGGCACACTTTCGCCATGGACAACAAGAGGAGACAGGACGAAAAGCTTGCGGGCAAGCCATCGCTGGGCATTGAGCGTTCTACGGAGATTCGCGTCAACGGCGGACTCGAAGCAATCTCCCCATGGTTCCAATCGCTTCCCAAGGATTTATCAAAGCCTGAAATTCGCTGGTTTACATGGGGGTTTGAGCAACAGGGGCTGTTCGTAACGAAGATAAAGCGCTCCGGGCCGGCAACGGCTCAGATTGGCATGCGCGGACAAGCCTGCTCGGAAGCGATCTGCAAGAATATCGACGTCACTATTTCCATCGCCGTCACACCGCCAAAGACGGCGGGCACGGATATCGATTGGAAGGCGTTGGAACAGGTGCGCTGAAAGTTATTTTTCCAGCCGTTTGGTCCATTCCACCAGCCTGGTGAGCATGGCGCCGATCAATTTCCTGGATTGCTCGTTGGTCAAATTGCCTTGGGCATCGAAGTTCTGGGCGGCGTTGGGGACCATAACCTCTGGAGAATTGAGGGGATGCATATTCAGGAAGACGCACATTTGGCGCAGATGGTATTGGGCCCGAGCAGAACCGAGCATGCCTACGCTGGCCCCCATCAAAGCCAAAGGCTTGTCGTCCCAGGCGTTGTCTCCATAGGGCCGGCTGGCCCAATCAATGGCGTTCTTGAGGACGCCGGGAACGGAATAGTTGTACTCCGGCGTGGCAATCAGAATCGCATTGGCGGCGCGAATGCGGGATTTGAAGAGCTTGACACGCTCCGGCGGTTGTTTTTCGAGATCCTCGCTAAAGGGGGGAATGCCTTCCAGGTCGAAGGCTTCCAAGGTAACGCCAGAGGGCGCCAGTTCCTGGGCGGCGCGCAACAGGCCGCGATTGTACGAGCCTGCGCGAAGGCTACCTGCGAATCCCAAGATCGTCATATTCACCGACCTCGCTTATCTGGCGCGGGCTTCGAGTTCCCGCTGGACCGTGTTTCTACGAAGCATTGCTGTACGGAACACCTCGATCATCTTCTCAGTAAACGCCGGCAGATCATCGGGTTTCCTGCTGGTGACCAAGCCGTGGTCTACGACGACATCCTGATCCACCCAGATGCCTCCGGCGTTGCGAACGTCCGTTTTTAAAGAAGGCCAGGAAGTCAGGGTGCGGCCGCGAACGATGCCGGACTCAACCAGAAGCCATGGTCCGTGACAAATAGCGGCAATCGGCTTGTCCTGCAAGACAAAATCGTTGGTGAACTGCACGGCCCCGGGGATAGTGCGCAACCGGTCCGGGTTGGCGACGCCGCCGGGAAGAAGCAGCGCTCCGTACTGCGCCGCTTTGACCAGGTCCAACGTCACATCCACGGGGAACTTGTCCCCCTTCTCATCGTGGTGGTACCCCTGGACCTCGCCGGGATCAGGAGAAATGAGGTCAGTGGCGGCGCCTAAACGATGGAGCGCTTCCCGAGGCACGGTCAATTCCACCTGCTCGAATCCATCTGTAACCAGGATCGCTACCCGCAATCCGTTTAGTTCGTTTCCCATGTGGAATAGACCTGAGTTGCGATTGGTTGTTTCAGGCCTACTTCCCAACGTTGCTATTCACACCATCATGCACCGCGTTGACTCGAATATGCACCGCAGGGTGGTGGAGAGAAGTGCCTGCTCGATTCCAGAAAAAAATCTGTGTGGGCCCACAAACTTCCTCTATTTTTGCGATCTTGCTCTGTTTCTTGGCTTGGCGGCGGTATGGCTGGAAAGCTCGCTGCTCGGTTGGGTTATGACCGCCGGGCTTTACCCATATGGGTGGGCGGCGCGTGGCTGCTGATGCTTTTCTGTCACTTTTTTATGCCGCCGCCAGGAGCCGTTCTGAAGAATCCACAGGCTCCGGTAAATATTAATTACGTGTACGGCATCGGGGATGCGAAGGTCCAGGAATGGATGCCCGCTGGGCCTGGCTTTTATTCCTGATGGTGGCGTTAATGGCCGGCCTTTGGCTGCCCGCACACTATTTGTTGCTGCGATGGCGGGCGTCCGCGCCA
>DATLCW010000093.1:0-3381 GCA_035526195.1 Bryobacteraceae bacterium | reverse complement strand
AGGGAGCAGATGGACCGTATCGGTGACGAAGTCGAGATTACCGCGATCTCCCGGCTTGCCGGAAACCGACGCCGTTAGATAGGTGCTGCCGTGAAAGGCGTATTCGCGGGAGATGATATTCTTTTTATTGGGCTGCCCCGTGAAATTGAAGAAGAAATGCACAAAACGCAAAGCTGAATCGACGGCCGTCGAGCCTCCTGTCGTAAAGAATACATGCTTCAGATCTCCCGGCGTGTAGCCGGCCAGACGGTGAGCCAGTTCGATTGACGGCGGATTCGAGATCACTGTGAATGGCGAGAAGTAGCAGAGGCGGGCGGCCTGATCGGCAATAGCGGCGGCCATCTCCTGGCGGCCATATCCGATGTTGACACACCACATGCCGCCTATTCCGTCCAGCATACGATGCCCGTCGGAGTCATAGATTACCGCGCCATTTGCTTCAGCCACCACAAGGGTCTGCCGCGTGGCGGAGATTCCGAGATCTTCCCAGGGGTGAATGATATGATCCCGGTCCTTTTTTCTGAGATCGGTGGTATCGTAGCGTAGGTTGTTTAACATTGTTTCCCTAACAGCCAATGCGGCTGCAATGAACGATCGTTCATTTTTTGTCAACGCGAAAATGTTGTAGGCTATGTCTGGACAAATGATGAAAACAAGAAAACGCATAGCCAGCGCGCCGGTCATCGAGATGCGCGCGGATGCCAAATCGAGAAGCCGCCTGCAAATCATCGAGGCGACGATCGAAGCGATTCACCGTTTCGGTTTCGCGGGCACGACGGTAACACGGATTCTCGAAATCGCCGGGCTTTCGCGCGGAATGATTCACCTGCATTTCACCAGCAAGGAGCGGCTGATGGTGGCCGTAGCCAAGCATCTGAGTGAAGACTATACGGCACATTGGAACCAGGCGATGCGCGCAGCAGGGCCGGCACCGGAACAGCAACTCCGGGCGTTGTTGGCGGCCGACTTCGATGCGAGTGTTCTGAACGAGCGCAATATGGCGGTCTGGATCGCGTTCCGCGGCGAAGCGCATGCGGTGCCCGATTTTATGCCCTACCTCGACTCCCGGGAGTCTCGGCTGCGCCGCGCCCTCCTGTCCGCTTGCGCCGCACTTTGCGCGAACGGGGCGTATCCAGGAGTGAAACCCAAACTCGCGGTCAATGCTTTTATGGCATTGTTGGAGGGCATGTGGATCGACTTCCATCTCTACCCGAAACGCTTCGATCGAGCCACCGCGAAGGCGGTTTGCATGCAAGTCGCTGCAGCGATGTTTCCGAGGCACATAAGCTCGCGCTGAACAAGACCGAGCGTGAAGCTTGGTTGGTCAGTCCCAACCTGATTGACAAAACCGGGTTTACCCGAATACAATGAACGTACATTCATTCACTTTACGATACAGGGAGCTGGAGCGCCGTAAGAAACGCTATTCAAGGGAGGAATTGTAATGAAGAGTAAGCAACTTGCACGTGTTCTTGCCGTAGGCGGATTTCTTCTGGGAAGCTCGGCGCTCGCAGGTGCTGCCGAGCTCGGCGCGACGGGGGAACCGATCAAGCTGGCAATGGTAGAATGGACCGGTGCGCACATCTCCACGCATATCGCCGGCCAACTGTTGGAAAAGCTTGGATACAAATTGGAATACGTGACTGCCGGGACATTCCCGCAATTCTCAGGTCTCGCTGACGGTTCTCTCAGCGCTTCGGTAGAAGTATGGATGAATAATGTCGGCGAAATCTTTCCCAAAGTGCTCGCCGAGAAGAAGATTGAGAATATTGGGTCGCTGAATCTCGAAGCGAAGGAGGGATGGGCCTATCCAAAATACATGGAACAGGTTTGTCCGGGATTGCCGGACTGGACGGCCCTGAACAAGCCGGAATGCGTGCTGGCTCTCTCGGTCCCTGAAACGGCGCCTAATGGACGTTTCCTGGACTATCCGGCCGAGTGGGGGCCTCGCGCGGCGACAATCCTCGCCGACAACAACATGCCTTATACGGCGGTTCCCGCAGGATCCGAAGGGGCCCTCGTCGCCGAACTGGAATCGGCGGCTGCCGCCAAGAAGCCGCTTATCTTGATGTTCTGGCAGCCTCACCACATGCTTTCTGTCCTGGATGTCGGCTGGGTCACGCTACCCCCCTGCAAATCGGACGCGGATCTCCACTGCATCAGGCCCCCCGGCGTCGCAAAGATCGCCTGGTCCGGCTTTAGCGAGAAATGGCCAGCTGCCTACGCCCTGCTGAAAGTCTTCGAGATGAAAGCCGAAGAGCAGCAGAAGATGATGTATCGCATTGACAAGAAAGGGGAGAAGCTTGATGCGGTTGTTAAGGATTGGATCAACCAAAACGAGCCTGTCTGGAAGCCGTGGATCGAGGCTGCGGGCAGCTAGCGCGCTTAAATGCTGTTGTCGAGCGATCATGACTAAAACCCGGCCATCTAAGCGCTCACCGATATCGGCGTCCATTCCTGATTAGATGAGACTTGCTTGGTGGCACCTCGATGCTAGCCGTGAAGGATGAGGGCACGGCTCAGGCGGTTAAGCTCTCGTGCCGCAATGTGTGGAAGGTCTATGGACCAGACCCCCTCTCCTACTTATCGAGGCACGTGATTGATTCCGCCGCGGATGTTGGAGGGCGACGGGCAGGAAACCACCACCTCGCCGCCGTCGCGGATGCAAGCTTCGACATTCATACTGGCGAGATCTTTGTCATTATGGGACTTTCGGGTTCCGGGAAATCGACATTAATCCGTTGCCTATCACGGCTCATCGAACCCACTTCCGGCGAGGTCCTGCTCGATGGCCGGAACCTCCTCAAGGCAAGCCCGCGCGAACTCACCCTTCTCAGACGCCATGCAATGGGCATGGTGTTTCAGAATTTTGGTCTGCTGCCCCATCTCACTGTCCTGGACAATGTGGCTTTTCCCCTGCGCATTCAGGGTCGCGCGACCGCCGAACGCCAAATGCGCGCGCGCGAGATGATCGACCTAGTCGGGCTGCAAGGCCGCGAGGGCTCGTTCCCGCACGAACTCTCGGGCGGACAGCAGCAGCGGGTGGGAATCGCGCGCTCGCTCGCTGTCGGACCGGAGCTATGGTTTCTGGACGAGCCCTTTTCCGCCCTTGACCCATTGATCCGCCGACAGATGCAGGACGAGTTTCTTCGCCTGCAAAGGTTACTGCGCAAGACCATCGTTTTCATCACGCACGATATCGTCGAGGCCTTCCGCCTTGCCGACCGCCTGGCCATCATGCGCGAGGGACGGATCATTCAAATCGGGCGCCCTGCCAATATCGTACTCAATCCTGCTGACAGTTATGTAGCCCAATTCACCGAGGATGTGCCGCTGTATCGCGTCATCACCGCAGGCGATCTCATGACCTCTCTCCAAAAG
>DATLCW010000225.1:0-3695 GCA_035526195.1 Bryobacteraceae bacterium | reverse complement strand
CTTGTGGGGCTCGGCGGCGTCGCCGTTCAACTGAGCGTTTTGAAGCTTCTGACCGATGGCTTTGGATTGCACTTTCTGATAGCCACGGTGCTGGCGGTGGAGACGGCGGTGCTCCACAACTTCTGGTGGCACTGGAAGTGGACTTGGGGGGAGCGCCATTGTCCGCCCACGAGCCTGCTCCGCTTCCAATGCACCACGGGCCTGGTTTCTATTGCCGGTAACCTGGTTGGCATGAAGTTACTCGCAGGCGTGCCGGGCATCCCGCTGTTAGGAGCAAACCTGGTGGCGATCGGTGTGATCTATGTGTTCAACTTCGCCGTATCCGACCGCTACGTTTTCCGTTTGCGATAATTGCCATGGTGCCGACATCCCAAACTCTGCTGGTGGTGGATGACGAGGCCGCGGCCCGGTTCGCCCTGAAGCGCGCGTTCCAGTCCGAATACACCGTATTGGAAGCGGAGTCGGTGGACGAGGCCCGGCACCGGATCAGGTCCGCGAACCCGCAGGTAATTTTGCTCGATTACACTATGCCCGGCGCGGATGGGATCGTCCTGTTGAAAGAGCTTCAGGCCGAGCGGGAATCCCCCGCCGTGATTATGATTACGGCGTTTGGATCGGAGCGCGTTGCCGTCGAAGCGATGAAACTTGGGGCGTACGATTATCTTTCCAAGCCCTATGATCTCGAAGAGCTGCGGCTGGTCGTGGGCCGGGCTTTCGAGCATAAGCAGCTGCGAAGCGAGTTGCAGGAACTGCGGCAGCGGCTGGCGGGCGAAGGCCAGTTTGGGCGCATGGTGGGGGATTCGCCGCCGATGCGCGAGGTGTTTATTGCGTCGGAGCGGGTAGCTCCCACCGATCTTCCGGTCCTGATTCTGGGCGAAAGCGGGACCGGGAAGGATGTGTTGGCGCAGGAGATTCACGGCCGCAGCCCACGCAGCCGTAACCGGCTGGTGGCGCTGAACTGCGCCGCGCTGCCGGAGACGCTGGTGGAAAGCGAGCTCTTCGGTTATGAGAAGGGCGCCTTCACCGGCGCCGTAGCCGCACGGGCGGGGAAGTTCGAGTTGGCCACCGGCGGCACCTTATTTCTGGATGAGATCGGGGACATGCCGGTGTCTACACAGGCGAAGATTCTTCGCGCCACCGAGACGGGGACGATTGAACGGCTGGGCTCCTCACATCCCACCCGGGTGGATGTACGCATCGTCGCCGCCACCAATCAGGATCTGGAAACCGCCATCCGCCAGGGAAAATTCCGCCAGGATCTTTACTTTCGCCTTGCCGGGATGACGCTTTATCTTCCGCCGTTGCGGGAGCGGCGGGAAGATATCCCGTTACTGGTGGAAAGCTTCTGGCAGGATCTTCGCCGCAAGTACAAACGGGAAGGTCCGGAGTTGACGCGCGAGGCGATGGTGCGCCTCACCCAGCAGGAATGGCCGGGGAACGTCCGCCAGCTTCGCAGCGCGGTCGAGCGCTTGTTTGTGCTGGTGCAGAACGACCGGCTTTCCGGGGCGGATGTGAAGATGGCGGTTGGACCCCTGGGACCAGCCTCAGTCATCAAGACCCAGGAACCCTATTTTGACGCGGCGGATTACCGGGAGGCCCGGAAGCTGTTTGAAATAGAATATCTCACCCGGCGCCTGCGGGAGCACGGCGGCAACGTGACGCGCACCGCGGCCGCCATCGGAATCGAGCGCCAGAGTCTGCAGGAAAAAATTCGCCAACTCGCCATCTCACGCCTGGCGGAATGACCTTCGTCCATGGGTGCGCTTCGTACCCTCGGGCCGTAATACCGCCACTCCCAAACCGGTCAGCAAGCTGAGACAAAGGAGCGCAGAAAACGGGCTCCGCGCGGAATGGCGGCCAGTTCGTCCTCTTTTCCTTCGTACACCAGGCTGACGAACCCGTTATAGTGAACGCCGCGCAGGATGTTAAAGATGCGGTTGTAATCGATGTACTTCTCCTTCCCGCGTTCGTCCAACTGGTAGAGTTTCGCGCGTACAAACTGCGTGATGGGAGCTACCTGTTCGATGGAACGGTAATAGTTTTCGTAGGTATGTCCCGCGATCTTTGGACCGTTCGGGCCGTCGCGACCCGTGAAGTGTCCGGTGTCCAATAGCAAACTGAAATTCGGATGATTCACTTCCTTGTGGAAACGGAGCATATCGTCGCCGGTGGAGGTGAGCCCGCTGTGGTTCTGCAGCGCCACCAGCATTCCGAGTCCGGCGCCGATTTCCGCGCACTTGCGTAGCGCTTCCACGCTCCAGCGGAACGACTCCTCCGTCTTGTCGGGCGAGGGCGCCGAGCCTACAAACAACCGGCAAACGGGCGAGCCGAGAAACATCCCCGCTTCCATCGCTTTCTTAGCTTTCTCAATTTCCGCGGGAATGGCGGCGGCGTTCCGGCCGAATTCCGTCGAGACGCACATGCTTGAAATGCTGAGTCCGTTGTCGAGGGCGGTGCGGCGCACGCGTTTGAGCATCTCGCGGCTGGCGTCGCCTAAATCCCGGTAATGTGGGTCGATGCCGTCGAAATTGAGCGCACGGCATTGGCGGATGAACGAGAAGATATCCATCTTCCCGGTCCTGAATTGGTTTTGAAAGCTCAACGAGAGGCAACTGAGGCGCATCATATACGGACATTCTATGTTACGGGCGCCTCCGGCGGGAACCGGCGGAGGAATGGGGAATGGTACCCTGAGGCTATGGAACCCCTCTGGATCTTCCTTCTGGTAGTTGCCGTGCTGGTGATCAGCCGGTTTACAGCGGGTGGCTGAGCGCCGCGTGGACCCGGTCCGGGTTCGTGCAGGTGACGGAGCGTCCCCATGTATTGTCTTGGCATGCTGTTGTTGCTCCTCTTCCCCACGCCCGGGAAGGCCGCCTGGAAGGCGGGACTCGCGAAAGTAGCGATCACACCGCGGGAAGCCATCATGATGGCGGGCTACGGCGATCGCACTCATCCAAGTGAAGGCGTGCGCCAGCCCTTGTATGCCAAGGCGCTTGCGCTGGAAGATGAGTCCGGCAGACGGCACGTGATGGTTTCGATGGACCTGGTGGGTCTGCCGCGCAATGCCGCGGATCCGATTGCCGAACGCGCCGCCGAGCGTTACGGCTTAAAGAGAGAACAGTTGCTGCTCAATTTCTCGCACACCCACAGCGGACCGGTGGCGGGCTACCGCGAGCGCACCTCCTACCGGCTTAGCGATGGGCAGGAAGCGGTGGTGAAGCGCTACACCGAGACGCTGTTGGAGCAGGTGGTGGAAACGATCGGCGCCGCGATCCGCGATCTGGCGCCCGCGAGCCTCTCCTTCGAGATGGGGAATGCGGGCTTCGCTGTGAACCGGCGGCGCGTCCAGTTGCGCAACCTCCCGCAACCGGTAGACCATGACGTTCTTGTCATTGGTGTGCGGGATATGTCCGGCAAGCTGAGAGGCGTCGTCTTCGGCTATGCGTGCCACGCCACCGTGCTCAACGATTATCAGATTAATGCAGATTGGCCGGGCTACGCGCAGGAAGAGATTGAGAAGATGAATCCGGGCGCAATGGCTCTGTTTTTGGCCGGGTGCGGCGCCGATCAAAACCCGCTGCCGCGGCGCACGGTGGAGTTGGCAATCACGTATGGAAAGATAATGTCGGAAGCCGTGGGACAAGTCCTGCTGGGAAAAATGAGGCCGCTGGCAGGGAAGATGGGGGCCGCGTTTG
>DATLCW010000090.1:0-18519 GCA_035526195.1 Bryobacteraceae bacterium | reverse complement strand
GGCGGCAACCGGTTGCCACGGCCAGCATGAGTATCGGATACATCCAATGTCCGCGGGAAGCATCCAGAAACCACTCTGTCTGTTGTTGATCCAAGGCCACTGCTTCTTTGATTTCCATCTTCGGCAGTTGGCAGGCGATCGCGGGATTGACTTTGATCAACTTCCACCTGACGGCGCTATTCAGAGCCACTTGAATCAGTCCGGCAATGTGGCGCACTGTTTTGGCGGAAAGCGGGGACGGTTCTCGCTGGCCGTTGGCCTTCAGCTCTCCGCGGCGGCCGCCGGCGGTTCGCAGGGAATTGTAAAGACGCTCCAGAACGAGGGAAGTGAGTTCGTGTAGCGGCGTGGCGCCCAACTTTGGGAGAACGTAATCGGCGAGCTGGCGGTAACGCTCGACGGTCTTACCGGAGCACTGATGAACGGCATACTCCCGAAACCATTCCTCCATGAAATCTCCGAAGGTCTGGGGCGACGGCTTAATAAGCAACCCATCGTTGGCTTCCTGAAGAAGCCTGGTCAATTCTCGCTGTGCGTCAGCCTGTCGAGAAAATCCACTTTTGAAAATCCTCTCCCTTTTGCCGTCCTCTCCGGCAGGCACGTCCAGGCTGAGACACCATGACACTTTTCCACCCCGCCACTTGCGTTTAAAAATAGAGCCTTTCATTTCCGGACCCACCCTTTCACTGTCTTCAGGTCAGAACCAAGCTTGGCTGAAATCTCTTTCACTGTTGCCCCTTCAGAGAACATTTTTTGGGCTTGGTGTTGCCGTTCACGGTACGCCTTGAAGCGGCATGCGTTGCTGCAGAACTTCGATTTCTGATCCTCTTTTGTGCCCCGGGCAACTTCCAGCCACTCTCCGCACTGCCGACACTGCCGATAGTTTCTTTTCTGTTCGATAGCGAGAGCGAACTGGACCCATATGGCGCCTATGAGGTTATTGGGAATGACCCTGATTTTCAGCTCGGTATCATCCCCACCGGGACCGAACACGAGCCTTGGCGTGACAGACCAGTTCCGCATGTTGCGGTTAACTATCTGTTGAAGGGCATACCAACCAGGGGCCATAACATCATAGTTTTTAAATCGGGCGAATCGTTGCGGTGACGTTTCCCTGCTCGCCACAACAAACCGCTTCGACAGTTGAACATCATCGTGCCAGTATTCGCCTGTTGTTCTTGACGGGGCGAGGTACCAGATTTCGCCTGGAGCTTCCCATGTGATTACTTGTCTGACTTTAGCTACATCCCCCGAACGCAGAGAATCCCACAGAGCCACTGCCTCTCTGAGAATGGTCTTTTCAGTAAGCCATCGGGACAACTCTTCTGAGGCTTGGTTTTGAAGATAACGGTCTGTAACTTCGATGTTTGGCTCTTCCTCGTGGCTCCGGCTTAAGCCGAGCAGACCGTATTTATTGGCGAAGGCTACGGCCGTCGTCGACAGCAGAGTTCTGAAAAGGCCCTCTGTCTCGAACACGGAATACTGAGAGTAGGTCCCCGCGACTCGTTCAAGGACGTCTCGCTCATAAATGTAACCACCCTCAACGCGATAGCCGCAGCTGAGTACCCTCCAGTGGAATGCGTAAAAGTCGCTGTATCCTTCAGGTTCATTCACCATAAAATCGCTACGAAAATGATACGCTCAAATTTTTATCAACGCAACAACTATTCGTGATACGTTTACACCAGAGGATTCGTAGCGATGCAAAAGCGTACTAGTCAGGTAAGGACATCCCACGTCGCAATGACCGCCAAGCAGGCACATCGAGAGCTTGGCGGTAGCAAAGTGATTTCGCTGAACGGTTTTTATCAGGCCATCTCGCGGCACGAGGTGCCAAGCGTTCGACTCGGTAAGCGAATTATCATCCCCCGTGCGGCTTTTTACAAATGGCTCGAAGAATCAGGCACGCGCTTGGCCGGATAATCTGCGTGATCGACGTCCACACGCTCACGCGAGGGGCAACCGGTTGCCTAAAAAGTAAAAGCGCCGCGAGCCAGGCGGCGCTGGAAAGGAACACCCATTTGCACGACATTTGTAGTGTATCACCACCTTCGGCATCCAAAATCATTCCTTGGCGCGACCTTCGCATCGAAGAAATTTGGTCAGAGCTCGGCGGGCCTGCCATTCGCTGGCAGGGCCCCGATCGCGGCCGCGGGCGGGCATGGTGGCGCAACGGCACCGGGCTCAGCGTTTCCTTAAACCGTAGGCAAAATCTTTGGCACGACTTCGCTACGGGCGACGGCGGGCGCTGTCTGCACTTGGTCGAGGTGGCGCTTGCAGTGAACCGGTCGGCGGCGCTGCAGTGGCTTGGCGAAAACTACGGCGCGCCTGGTGAGTTTGCAGACGACGATCGGCGCGAGCAGGCAGCGCGTGCGCGGGGTGCTGAGCTTGCCGCAACCTGGCGCCGGGCGCGGATTCGCGATTTGGAACAGACGAAGGCGGCGGCGGCGGAATGCCTCGGACTCCCCGGCGATGAGGATGAGCGAGCGGCCGCCTGGGTTCACTTCATAAGCACGAGCCGGGAACTCCACGCGGTCGAGCATCTCGAGGGCGATCTACTTCGCATGGCGTTAAACGCTGAACTCCGCGCACGCACGGCGGAAACCGCGGCCATGATGTACGACCAAAGGGAATGGGAAGCTGGTGCCGTCGATTTGGCTGCGTGGATCGCAGCGGCGCTGGGTTTTTCCGAAATTCGGAGCACCGATGCAGCATAAACCGACCGAAGAGGCTGCGCTGGTGGAGAAGCACTTCAAAGCGATGGCCGCGAATGGATCCGCGTCTCACGATGAACCAAATCCGCTGCCTGAAGTGGAAACTGACGCTGACGCCGACTCATCGGACGCCGATTTTGAACCGCGATCAAACTGGAAAAACTTGCTCGAGCGAAACAGAGACCATAATCCGCGAGCAATAGTGCGGAACGCAAACCTTGCTTTGCGATATGCACCGGAATGGTGCGGGAAACTTCGATTTAACGCGTTTGCGAAGGCAGTCATTGTGCCAGCCGGGTGCTCTTTGCCCTGGATGAAAAAGCCACTGAGGAGCGACCTCAAATGGGATGATCAACATGACCGGCTCAGTACGGATTGGCTGCAGAATAATGGCATCTATGTCCCGATGCACATCGCCGGCCAGGCTGTACAAACTGTTGCGATGGAGCGGCCATTTCACCCGGTTCGCAAGTACTTGAAGGGTTTGAAATGGGACGGTGTCCACCGGGTTCCTTCGTGGCTGACCATCTATCTGGGCGTTAAACATTCAGGCTACGTTGAAGCCGTCGGCCGGTGCTGGCTTATTTCAGCAGTGGCCCGAGTTTATCAACCGGGTTGCCAAGCCGACCACACATTGATTTTGGAAGGCCCGCAGGGCATCCAGAAATCCACATCGCTACGCGTCCTCGCGGAGCCGTGGTTCACGGATGAAATTGCGGACCTTGGGTCAAAGGACGCGGCCTTACAAACTGCCGGCGCATGGATTATAGAGCTCGCGGAATTGGAAGCTATGGGTAAGAGTGAGACGCCCAAAGTAAAAGCGTTCATCACGCGCAGGTGTGACCGATTTCGGCCGCCCTACGGTGCACGACTCATTGATTCGCCGCGCCAGTGCGTGTTCGCCGCTTCGGTGAATCCGAACGCGAGCGGCACCTATCGGGCGTTCCAGGACGAGACTGGAGGGCGCCGCTTCTGGCCTGTACGCTGTACGAAAATCGACATCGATGGCCTTGTCCGGGACAAGGATCAGCTATGGGCCGAGGCCTGCGTGCGGTACCGCGACGGTGAATCACACTGGCTGACTGATTCCGAAATTATTCGATTGGCCGAGTGTGAACAAGCTGAAAGGTACGAAGGGGACCCCTGGGATGCACTGATTGAAGACTGGCTCGAAAATCCCTTACCCAGAACCGTTATTCAGGGGCAGGGGCAAAGCCGAACTGAAATACCAGCCGGGCCTTTTGAATCCGACAGGGAAGCAGTCACAGTTGCCGATCTTTTGACGCATTGCATCGGGCGGCCGCCGAAGGATTGGACGCGCGCGGATGAAATGCGCGTCACTCGCGCGCTAACGTTCCGCAAGTGGGAGAAGTTCCGCCCCAACCGACTGGATGGAACTCGACATCCTGGGAAGTACAGGAGGAAACAGTGATGCCGCTTACTATTACCTGCGTCATCTCTGTCTGTCATATCCTACGTCATATCCTACGTCATAACCTAAGTAGTAGTGTTTGCAACGCGTGTCACAACCGTCATAACCTTTTTCTCGCACACATGTATAGAGTGTTCGATGGAATTACACACTATATAGTTTTGGACCCCCAAGAGGTACTGACGGTCCTGACGCACTCAGATTCTAAAAGACTTAGGTTATGACGGAACCACAAAAAGGTTATGACGGGGTTATGTCGTACCTGGCCGGCGATACCCGCAAATGGGGGGAGTGGGTATCTTACAGATTTGAACCAGAGGTCTTATGACTGAAACAGGGGAATCTTCATCAGTTGCACGAGTTACCGCCAACTGCAAGGTATGCCGTCACCCCGATCGAATTGCGGCTGATCGCGCGCTCGCGGGCGGCGCGTCGTTGCGGACCGTTGCGCTCGAGCTGGGCGTTACGCTCTCGTCCGTACACCGGCATAAGCGCCATACGTTTGCTGGACTTATAGCGCGTGGCGAGAAGGCGCGACGGGAACTCGAGTTTTCGGGCCAAGTGTCTCACGAGCTCTGGAAACTGTATAACCGCTCGCTGTCTGTGGCCGACATGGCGCGCAAGCGGAAGCATTTTGATCTCGAGTTGAAGGCGATCGGCGTTGCTGGTCGCCAACTGGAGGCAATTGGACGTGCTCAGGGCGGTACAGGGGAGGGGCATGCGCCGCGGCAGTCCGTTCAGTTCAACATCGTCCACGTGGATAGCTCGCCACAACGAGCATTATCAGGACCTATTTTGCCCGGGATCAAGGAGACAATTGATGTCGAAAAAGCGAGCGAAGGCGCAACCGAAGGGAATTGATTTATACCTTCCAAAACCCCACGAAGCGCAAGAGCGAGTCATTGCGGAATCGCGGCGGTTCAACACCGTCTGTTGCGGTCGGCGCTGGGGCAAGAGTACGTTGGGCATTGATCGCCTGATACAGCCCGCGCTTGCCGGCTTTCCGGTTGGATGGTTCTCTCCAACATATAAATCCTTGGGTGAATCATGGCGCGAGGTGAGGCAGATCCTTCAACCGGCGACAACCAGCAAAGCAGAACAGGAGCACCGGCTCGAGCTCGTGACTGGCGGCAAGGTAGAGATGTGGTCTCTCGATTCAGCGGACCTGGTCCGCGGCCGCAAATACAAACTGGCCGTCATCGATGAGGCCGCGCTGATCCCCAACTTGGGGGATGCTTGGCAGTTCGTCATCCGGCCGACACTCGCCGATATGCAGGGCGGCGCCTGGTTCCTTTCCACGCCTCGAGGGATGAACTTCTTCAAGACCATCTATGACTACGGGCAGGACCCGCTCAAACCGGATTGGGCGTCCTGGCAGATGCCGACAGTGACGAACCCGTTCATCCGCCCCGAAGAGATCGAGGCAGCCCGCGGCGATATGGCGGCGGCCGCCTTCTCGCAGGAATTCGAGGGAAGCTTCATCTCCTGGGAGGGAAGTGTGTTCCGACGCATCACGGACTGCGCAACAGGGGCGGTACAGGACAAGCCGATAAAGAATCACCAGTATACGTTCGGTGTCGATTGGGGTCGTTCTCTCGATTACACCGTTACGACCGTCATCGATGCGAATGAACGCCGGATGGTGTACATGGATCGCTCAAATCGGCAGGATTACACGCTGCAGCGCGGGCGCTTGGCTGCGCTGAACCAACTCTGGCAGCCGGCGGTGATCTTGGCGGAATCAAATTCGATCGGCCAACCAGTGATTGAGCAGCTTTTGCGTGAAGGTCTGCCGGTTGTACCGTTCATGACGACCAATGCATCTAAGGCGGTCATCATCGAGGCTCTAGCGCTGGCGTTCGAGCGTGGAGACATAACGATTCTCAACGAATCTATCCTCATCAGCGAGCTCCAGGCCTTTGCCGCGGAGCAACTGCCTTCAGGGCTGATGCGCTACACGGCGCCGGCGGGGCAGCACGATGACACGGTGATCAGCCTGGCGTTGGCCTGGCATGCCGCGACGGCCGAAGATTCCGGCGACAGGATGATCTTTAGCGATGATCCGGCATCGGCGGAGTATGGTCTGTACGTGCCGCCGGTCCAGATCTCGAAATACTAACGTTCCGATCGGGAATGACCTATTGGATAGTCATGTCGGACAACAATCGACCACAAAGGGAATGGCTAGACGTACTTGAGCTGTCAAATTGGACGGGCATTTCGGTGACAACGCTCAATAAGTGGCGACCACGCGGCCGTGGCCCAAAATTCTATCGGTTTAGTCGAGGAATGATCCGCTACAGAGCGAGTGATGTGGCGGAGTGGATTACTACGCGACCTACTGGCGGCGACCTCCAGGTGGCAGCATAAGTTTTCGCTCCTCGCGGTTAGGGTGCGGCTGCCGAAATTAACGCACCCTTTTTTTCAGAAGGTTCCTGGGAAGCTCAATGAAGTTTGGAGACCTTCGCAACAGAGTAAAGGAGAAAAAGTAATGAAGAACTACACAATCCGGGATGCTTCCGGCCGGGTCTTGACCGGTGATGAGGAAGTCGCGTTCGTAAAAGGTATCATCGAGCGAGCCGTGGCGCCAGCAATTGCAGCCGCGACGGCGGGGCTACCCAAGCCGGTAGCTTTGCAGGAGTCCAAACCGGCAATCACCACCACCCTGCAGGAGGACCGCGCACGCGAAGAGGAGACCCGGTTCACGCTTTACCGTGCAGCTCTCGCCGAGGGTCGCAGTGAGGCCTACGCTCGCAGCTACGCAGGCGGGCGGGATAATCCACACTGGGCCCCACCGAAGGCTACAGGGGCCGCCGATGCGTTGCACGCGAGCATCGCGCGAAGCTTTCGGGCGTTGGGACTGAGTGAGGCGGCCGCGGAAACGGCAGCGAGGGGGCGGCAATGACAAGCGCCACTGACAGCTTGGCGAAGATCGAGGATCGCATCACGAAGCTTGCGGCCGCGGAGTGTTCGCTTGATTCGAAGCTGGTGGCAGCGGAAGTCGAGCTTGCCGCGGCGGAAACCGGTTCCGGAGATGCGGTGCTCGCCGGCGTCCTGGAAGGCAACGGGGACCAAGCCGCGGCGGCCGCCGGTGCGCAGGTAGAAGCGATTCGCGCGAAGCTTCAAGCCTTGCAACAAGGAATTCTCTCGGCGCGATACGAAAGACATGCGCTCTTGCCGAAGCGACTGAAGGCGCAAGCCGATCACCTGCGGGCGCAAGCGCTTGAGATGCTGACCCGGGCCGATGCGAAGGAAGCCGAAATTAAACCTCTGCTCGAGGCTCTCTTGACGAAGACCGGTTGTGAATATGAGCCGCGGCGCGCGGATTCTCGTTCACACAACGGTGGCCAGGTGGGCGGGGCGCCGTTCCTCATCAGAACTGTTGTTCCAGATTTCATCCTGTGGCGCGACGAAGCCTCCGCGCTGGTTGCTGCGGCGATCGCGCTCGAGAACGAGGTGGTCAACTCGAACGGCACGATAACTGCGAGCAGTCTCGAGGAGCTCTTGGCGCGGTGTGCCGACCGCTATGCCGTAACGCCGCCTAGTTATATCCTTCGCGGTTGGGCACGTGCGGAGATGGATAGGGACAGGAGTATACCGGTTCCGATGATGAACAACGTCCGCGAAAGGTACACGCTCGAACTCACCGTGCACTGGCGAGGTGGATGCCTGCAAGCCGACAAGTCGCGGGCGAGCCGGGCGTACGCGGAATACGAAGAACAAGCAGATCTCCTGCCTGCATCGTAACGGCTATGGCACACCCAATCTACACTCACATTTCACGAACGACGTTGGACGGTAACGTCTCTTACACTGTGTACGGCAGAACATCAATCGGACCGCTCCAGCGATTCTCTTCCGATACCGAATTTATCGCCTTCGCATCGGCCAATGAGCTTTCGGTGCGCTGGAACGGAAGCGGTGTCGGCGCCGATGGAGACAGACCGGGCCTTTGCGAACAAACAGGCACGTTCTAAAATTTTAAGAATAGAGGGAGGACCCGCACCGGCTTCAACGGAGCGGGCCCTGGAGAAAGGAAAAGTGTACGAACAAAACACTAACACACGACAGCGAAGAATTGATGAGTGGGAAATCTGGGACTGGGACCTAACTATGAGAGCAGAGAACGCGCAGCGGGCAGCTACATTGAGAGAAGAGCATACCCAGGGCCTCCGTCGATGGCTTGCACAGGTGCTCGATCTGTGCAAAAGAGGTTTGGCCAGGGATGACGAGCTATCGCTTCATTCCACCGCACGGATCCTTTGTGCACATGCAGAACGCGTGCAACAGCTTAGGGAGCAATGGAAATCGGATTTGGCAGCTCTCGGAGATGAAGGCCCGGAGTGGGAGCACGACCGGGCGGGTCGAAGAATAATGGAAGAGGTGAACCGCAAGCTTAAGCGCCTTGGTGATAACGGCGGCCCGATCGGACCGCACCTTTGATAGACGGCGCGAAAGAAGCACTCAGGCTGCATCGCATATGTGCTGGTTCAGCGTGAAGTGGAGAACGCACGTTCCCGGTTAGCGAGTATAACGCCATTTTCTCCGAGCCGTTTGGTACGACGATCTCCTAACGCACTAGCGGGTGATGCAACGGGCAGACTGAAAGTGCAACTGGTTTCAAAGAGAGTGGTCCGCCGCGTCACACAGCCGGCGTTGGTGGAGAAACAAAACTGGATACAGAAGAAATAGAAATCGTGACGGCTCGAATGCTCACCCTCCCCACCGAGCGAGTTCGGTGTGGGCCACCTTCCGAAAGCCTGTTTTCCTGGAGCTATCGGAACTCCAAGAAGCTCGCAACCTGAGCTTCGCGCTCGAAGGGGCACAAGGCCGCGCGTGGGCGAAGGAGTGGCGGAGGACGCTTGATAGCGACATCTCGATTGAGCCTGGTGTCGGTGGCTCGCCTAACCTCGCCGAGCCGGCGCCCAACTTTACTTCATTGGCGCCCTACGATCTTGCTTACGTCTACAACCTTGAGATGGCCTCTCGATGCGCGTTGGGGGTTCGGGTCCACTTCGTCGAAGAGAATGTATTTTCCATCAGGCGACCAGTGTGGATGGCCCTGAACATTCTCGCCGGTGCACTCGGTGATTTGAATTCTCGGGCCGCCGTTCACGCGCTTGATGTAGATGGAGCCATTCATCACTGAAGGAGGAGGGTGAAAAGCAATCCATTGACCGTCTGGCGACCACATAGCACCGCGCCCCCCGCTGAACGTGAATTGCGTCGCCTCCTTTTCACCCTTGCCTAGATCTATAATCCACACATTTCGATTCCCATCGCGATCCGAATTGAAAGAAAAGAGCTTGCCATCCGGTGAAGGAACTCCGTACACATCGTAGCTCGGATGTGACGTGAGCCGCTCCTCAGCGCCGTGGAGACTTATTCTCCAAATATCCCACTGTTTGGATCTGTAAATATCATTTCTGGAGATGAATATCCACCGGCCGTCAGGAGACCAGTGCGGGTAGTAATCGTCATACTTCCGCTCATCGGTCAGTGGCCGCATTTCGCCTGTCGCCACCGTAAACAGCCAGATCGCGCCGGGCGCATCGTTTGTGAAGGGGTTCATAGGCTTCAGGGGGGTGCCGCGTCCGGCTCGGAATGCGATGGTCTTGCCATCGAGAGACCAGTCCGGCCTTGTGCAATGACGATCGAAGGCAATGGGCGTCAACGGGTGCGGTGGCCCACCATCCGCCGGCATTCGCCAGAGTCTGGCGCTACGCTCACCCGTGACCGGCGTTCGGCTGAAGACGATCTCTTTGCCATCGGGAGAAAAACCGGGCCAGGTATCGAACCATGAACTGTCGTCCGTCAATGCTCGGACTGGTTGTAAACTGACGATGGCCGGCTCATCCGGGGTCTTGCCGCTCTGGGCGGTCATGGCGCCGTTAAAGCCGATCGTCAGGCCTGCTGGGATCAACGCCAGGGTGGCGATAACTTTTCGTTCCATGGCCTCTCCTCGAATCATTTTAGTCGGAACTGTTCCCACGCGCGGTGACGGCTTGAGCAAGTGGTGGGAAAACAGGCACAGCAGGTATTCGTAGTGGCATAATCTGGAAGTGCGCCGAACAAGTCGCTTTGCCTCGATGTCCCTGGCCGTCTTTCTGAGCCTGATATTCGTCAGGCCAGGCACTCCCCAGAGCCAAGACCCTGATTTCGATAGCCAAGTGAAGAGCCCGGCGTATACACGGGTCCATCCGAGAATGATGCTGGATCGTGGGCATTTTAATCTTCGCACGGCGGTTGGACAAAGCATTGACAAAAGCTTCGCCGAACTCTTCGCAAACGACGGCTATGAGGTCGTTCACAACGAGGGGCGGTTTACAGTGGAGAAACTGCACGACGTTCAAATCCTGGTAACCGCCGTGGCATATGGCGGTAACACGGACGCGATGGCAGCCAAAAGTGCCTTCACTCAGGATGAGGTGGAGCTCGTGTACGCTTGGGTCGAGCGTGGTGGTTCGCTATTCTTGCTATTTGATCACTTTCCCGTAGCCGCAGCCATGGAGACGCTCGCAAAGCGCTTTGGAGTGGAAGTAGAGCTGGGGCTTGCTTCTGATGAAGCGCATTCAGTTACTCCACCGGAGTGCCCTGTTTGCTTCTCCGGTTGGATTGAATACACACGAGACAACGGACTACTTCGACGGCATCCAATTACTGAAGGAAGAAATGAATCGGAGCGAGTGAACCGCGTCGTGACCTTCGGTGGGTCGTCTTTAACCGCACCGAAACCTGACGATGAGTTTTTGAAACTATCACCATCGGCGAGCAACGTTCCGTATCAATCCGGGGCACCAACAGATCAAAAGGTCCGCACAGCTCAAGGCGCAGCGCTCCACTTGGGACGTGGGCGGGTCGTCATGTTGGCCGATACGAATGTGGTCGCGGCTCAAGTAGTCAAAGTGGCGCGCAATTCCATGGCGCTCAGGAGCGGCATTGGCTACGCCGGCGCGAACAACCGGCAATTGGTTCTCAATATTGTGCACTGGCTCTCCGGGTTGCTTTGAATTGAATGGGTCACTGATGCTGTTAACTGTCCCTAGCAGTAATCCGCATCGGAAATGGCGATTGGCGCGAGGTCGGTAGGAGAGCCGACCTTATTTTTTCACTGTAACCGGCAGTAAGAGATTTCGTCGCCGTCGCCCCTGTCTGTCTCCTCTCACCCTCAAGTCTCAAATCGTTTGATCGAGTCGAGTAGGAAAATCGTGGTGTTCCAGCACGTTTCTTCCTCGAAAGTGGGTTCTCGTAGAATGGCCCCAAAGCGTATCACGCAGCCTGCTGCCGACGAACCTGCCGCTGTTTTCGCGCCACCTCCAACTTCCGATCCCTCTCGTCATGGATCTCCCGCTGACGCCCGGCAAGCATGTCCCTCGGGGTGATGAAACCAACCGCGCTGTTCAGGCGAACGTTGTTATAATGCTCGACGTAGCCCTCCACAAGACGCTGCGCATCTTCCAGCGACAACGGCGTTCCCGGCCGGATGCACTCTCCCTTGAGCGATTTGTGCCATCGTTCGATTTTTCCGTTCGATTGAGGATAGTATGGCGAAGTGTTCTTCGAGAACGGCGCGGCTGCCTTTCAGCCGAAGGGCCGGCCCAACCTCCTTCTGCCAGCGGTAGAAGACCGTGGGCTGGAGTCCGTGCTTGTCACACAGCTCCGAGATCGGCACCTGCTCCAGCAGATGCCTTCTCAGGATGGCGACTTTCTCTTCCGGCGTGTAGTGCTTCCGTTGCTTCTTCATGCGTTCGCTCCATTATCTTAATGGGGGAACGCTTTCTCCATTTCCAACTGAACCGGAACACATAGAACATGGCTGTCAAGGACTGGGACGGGTGTGATACGATTCGCTGATAAGCCATTACCGGGCATTCCTTTTTTCGAGAGAACCACATAGCCCGGGAGCGCACTTTTTTTCAGTGGATAAGCCGCTGCCGTGCGCGTGCGGAATAAGCGGGGCTTACGGTCTGCTTCATCAGCGTGCATGCCCTGGCGCCGGTCACTTCCCGGTCTTCCGCCGGTACCGCCCAGACCTTCCACTTATCGCGTCGAAACTCAGCCAGCATATTGTGGAGCCGGTAAAACGGCGTGGGATGCGACGGCGCCAGGCGGCAAGCCGGGATATCACGCCGCAGTGCTTCGACCCATCCGGACTCGAACAGATCGTCGCTGATAGGCGAGGCTCGATGGATGAGGCGGCCGAGCTGCCAGTCCGTCATGCCGGCAACGGTCGCCTTCGCCTGCGTGCGCGATAAGCCACGGCCGTCGCTGAGTAGCAACGCGCGAAATTCGGTCTGTTTCATGGTTTTCGGTTCTCCAAAAGGGAAAACCGCCGGCCACGCGATAACGCAGCCGGCGGCTTTTGCGCGACGGATGCTGAAAGCGCCAAAAGTGCCGCCCTGAGGATCGCTTCAGAGCTTTGCGAGAAGCATGGTATCGAACGACCGGTTTGCTTGGACACGCCCGAGTGGATTTCGAGCTGAAGCATCTAATTCCGCTGAACGGTTGAGTCAGGATTATTTGGCATCGCTCTGAGGCCTTGTGTTCAAAGCTCTAACCGGTTGATCAGCTGACATTGTGCCTGGCAATTTGACTTCATGTTTAAAGGCCGGTATCTCCCCAAACCGTTCCTCATAACCGCGTAACTGTTCTGCCAGAATCTGCGTCAGCCTTTTTGCCAGCTCCACGGAAAAGCGAACCTCGCCCAGAAGTTTAACTTGCAGCGTGGCCGTGCCGGAATCACTGTCGCCCATTTCTCCAAGTATCATGCGAACGTCGAACGGGGAGGTTTGCAACTGAACATCGTTAGCATAGACCGAAAAAAAGTCAGGGGATTGGGTGAACCGCTTGGACAACATCGCTCGTGCGTTTTCACCGACATCGAGCGGCGGCAGTTTTGTTCGTAAATTTTTGGCCTGAAGTTTTTTTGCCATTGAAAACCAACCTACTATTAAGATGTTCTTCCTTCCGGAAGGAAGCCCGCGACGTCGAGTTCAAGTGTCCTAGCCGAGGGTTGCGCCTGGGCTAGCGGTCGTTCCCACCCAGCGATCCTTTGTTCGCTTTGATCGGTGCTACCGGTTATACAAAAACGCAAATCCCAATCGCCTGCAGCAGTTGAAGAATCGATCGTCTCCCACCACGGGCGCTGGCGACGAAAATTGGCTTCTAGGGGAGCAATTGATACCTGGAATCTCCCATTCAGGGCGACCACGAGACGTTGGATGGTATCTAAAGTAATATTTTCCTGCGCGCTCTCAATGCGCGCTATAGCCGACTGACTTGTGCCCATTTTTTCAGCAACAGCTGACTGGGACATCCGCCGGTAACGCCGCAACTTCACTACATTCTGCGCCACATGGTAGGGAACATCGTTATCCCACTCCTCTCGGAACTGTGGCGAATTATAAAGTTCAGTCCGACGGGAACTCGAAGGGAGCGATGCTATATGCACGTGATTGGATTTTGGCGACGATGCGCTTGGCGGCGCGGAGGGAGGCAGAGTCTTCCTCAGTTTGTTTTTTGCAGACTGCATAAACGTAGATGATCCACTTTTCTTTTTGAAGGACATAACAATAAAGTCTCCAGCAACTTGGCTTGCATTTAACCAACCATACAGAGTCTTCCTTTTTGACGATGACCTTGCTTCCGGAGCTGTCTTTCATTACTCGAATTGCTTGTGCCCACCCGATGTTGTCTATGATCCTCATTTTTGTAATTGGAGGCTTCGCAGGAACTCCCGATATAGAGAGCTGGTCGAAGAACGGCTGCACGTCCGACCCCTCACTGTTCTTGTAGGTAACCTCGAATGTCTTCCACCCCGATGAGAGATCCACACCTCTTTCCATCAAATCATACCGTATCGAGTATATTCTAAGCCGTGGCTAAAATCAACGCCCGCAAAAATGCGGCAATCTATACCCTTAAGGGTATATGTGATTTTTCCATCCAATGCGCATCCCTAGGTGATCACATGGAGCATCGGCCAAGTCCTGGCGCACTCCCAGGTACCGTTCGGTAGTCTGAATGCTCGCGTGGCCCAAACTGAGCTGAATCTGCTCGATCGGTGCATTCCCGCGGTGGGCCAGTTTCGCGAAGCTTCGCCGCAGATCATGCGGCGCGATCGCCAGGCCGAGTTGGGCGGCGTACTTCTGCAGAGTCTTATGAATCGCGTCCGGAGTGATTCGCTTCCCCGCGATGCGGCCGCCGCGGTTCACCGGCCGGAACATGGTGCCCGCGCTCATACCCGCCGCGGCGGTCCAGGCGTCGATCGCCGCTTTGCACCATGAAGGCATCGGCACGCTGCGCACGCGGCCGCCCTTGCCCTTCAGATCGACGATCACCCAGCGTCCCTCCCGCTGCTGCACATGCTCGAGAGAGAGCGCGGCGGCTTCAGACCGGCGAAGTCCGCATCCGAGCAACACAGTGAGCAAGGCGCGATCGCGAAGGCCCTTCATCGTGGCGCCGTCCGGAGCGGAAAGCAGTTTCTCGGCCTGGGCCCGGGTGAGCCAGTTTCCGGTACGCACTCCGCGCGAGGGGCAAGAGCGTGTGGCGGCGATGCTGGCGGCGGTGGCCTGATCGAGGAAGCCAGCCGCGCTGGCCTCCTCTGCAAGCTTGCGAACCGCAGCCAAGCGGACGTTGATCGTTGAAGCCGCTAGGCCGGACGTTTCGAGAGCGGCCCGCCATCCGTTTACGGTGGCCCTAAGGAAGCCGAGGCGTGGCTCCAGGGTGTACCACTCCAGAAAACAGTCGAGAGCTTCGCCATACGCGCGTTTGGAGTGCTCGGACCGTACGGAATTGAGCACCATCTCCCGGATGATGGTGCTCAGGAATGGCGCGGCGGTAGTGACGGGTACAGGCAGCATGGATTACTCCTCAGTCACGAGAGAGGGATAGGTCTCTTCCAGCAGTTCCAAGCCCAGGAGTCGACAGTTGGTCTCCGAGTCGACCTGATTACCCAGCGCGCACGATTCGACATAACTCAATGCTGAAACGCGCGCCTCTGCTCCCATCGTGACAAGCTTCTCATAAAGCCGGATCGCGTCCAGCAGTGCAGCCTCATCGTGTTCCTTGATGAACTCGCGCACGAGCTGGTGTTCCATCAGATCGAGCAAACCGCCTTCAGGCGCGGCGGCGGACGGTGGCTTCTCCGGCTCTGGGGGCGCCGCTGAGCTATCCACGCCGACGCTGGCAGACAGGCAATCCAGGCCGCTGCACGGGCCCGCATACTTGCCGACGTCGGCCAGGCTGCCCGGTTCAAACGTGAGCTCGCCCGGTTCGACCGACGCGCCGGCGAAGTAGCGTTTGGTCAGGCCGCTGAAGTTCGCGTTCTGGCACTGCTCGAGCAGCAGGACGGCTTTCAATTCGGCTTGGCTGATGACATCGCGGAAGGCTTCGGGCCGCGGTTCCCTGTGGTTACTGTCGAGGCGTTGAACACGCTTCCCCAGGATTTTAATTTTTCGAGTCATATAGGAGTTCCTCCTGTTCTGCATCGAGCCAAGTGGCATAGTTGCAGTAATCGTTCTCCAACTCCTGAAGGATGGTTGCGAATGCCTTCCGGAAGCCGTCAACGTCGGCCTCGATTTTGCGGACCTTCATGTAGGCGAACACCTCGCGAAGCAACCACCCGAGCTGCGGGCTGGCATTCGCTATTTCAGCGTCGATAAACGAGAGGTTGGCCAGGTTCATCTTGTAGGCCCAGTCTCGCTCCTCGGGTTGCGGGTTCGCCGGTTCAGGCGGGGGCGTTGATTGTTCCGCGGCGTGCGCGGTTTGGGGCTTTGCTATTCGTTTTTTCATTGGGTTCCTTTCGGCGGGCGGGTTATGCGGCGATCCTCTGCGGATTCCGCTCGGCGCTGAACAGACATACGCAAGAGCCGTTCTCATAGACGGCGGCTCTGTCGTAAGAGCCCAGGGCCATGAAGTAATTCAGGGCTTCCACGGCCAGCGCCAGCGATGCGAAGTAAGACACTGTGGGCTGAACGCAGTATTTGCTCACGAAAACGACTTGGTGTGTGCTGTTCATATTATTCATATTAGCCTACTTGATTATATGGGTCAACAGAAATCTAGCACGCCATGTTGTTTTTTGATATATCTTCAAGAGAAGGATATGGCTCGAAAGAAAGCAACGAAAGTGGTTCGCGTGATTATGTCAAAAGACGAACATGGCACCGTGCGAAAAGACGCAGAAGCGCAAAATCTAAGCGTGTCTGGCTACATGCGCAAGGCTGTTGGACTACCGGTCAGAGACCGCGGCGGCGTGCGCAAGGGCGCCGGCCGGCCGCCCAAAGATAAAACCGCCGCGGGTGAATGATGAATCAGCGGCTCAAGGTGTGAATACTCGTAAATGAGCCGCCAGGATTGAACCGCAATCCAAGGACTGACAGAAACAGTCCTGCCGATGTTACATGAACGGTACCCCGCCTGCCGGCTATCTGTGGCCATCGCTCAACAGTTGCGAACGCAAGTCGCTGCCCAGGTCTTAACGTAATCTGATCAAGATAAATTCGAGTCCCAGTCTCGCTGAAAAAAGCGAGTGTGAGCGTCGTTGAGCTTGCAAAGCTCAATGGCTCTGGGTGACAAATAGACATCGAAGTCTGGAAACCATTGCTGTTATCGAATGGCATATAAAAGTCCGTGTCGGACCAACTTGACAACGGAACCACTGCCTCTTGGGTCCGTCCCGATGCTGGATCGGTCGAACCGAAAACAGCCAGCCCGCTTATTCGCTGGCCAGATTCGGCTTTCGCCCAACCCTGCCGAAGTGGACCGTTCCCATCTGTTTGAAGCGTTATCGAGCCACTGACTGGAATCGTCCCATTAAACTTACTTGCTGCCATCTGCTGGCCTACAAGAGTCATCAGCATAGGTTTCCCATCCGGGTCGAAAAAACTGAGAGTGAAGGCCGCCAACTTGTCATCCACATTCACTAGTGTGATTGCAGTCCGCCAACCATCCCCGTTTGCGACCTGCGGAACGACTTCATCCAACAAGCCAGTGTAGATGTTGCGCTGCGGATCCGCCGCAGCCGACAGAAAACAGAAATAGAGAAGACCTGCGAGCAGGCGCATAATACCTTCCATTCTTAAGATGGGATGGGTTCGGCTCCGAAGAATTATAAGAGGGCACAATTCACAAGTGCAATCCCGTACCACTAGTACTCCGCTAAGCCACCGCGAATGTTTCTTCTTCGGAACTCGACAGGCAAGAGTTTTGCAGCGGAATAAGTGCTGCACTCTGTGCAGCCATGTGCAGCCACCAGAGCGAGAGACGATGAAATCAGGCGTGAGAGTGCTAACGGGTTGCCAAATAGAATCAATAACTTGGTACCAATCGGTAACAGCCCAAACGTTCTGTTTCGGGTTCGAATCCCGTTAGCGCTACCAATTCCTCAATCCTACTAGCATCGGTTCCGCCTTCCCACCTCATTGTCAACTCCACAACTGCGCCGCCCTTGAGGCTTCCGTCATCCGCGACGACGTAAAGGAAATAGTGAGCGACCTTCTGCGTGAGGACCAGTTACCGTCGGATTCGGAATGACAAGGGACCACTGAGGCAGGCTGACTTTTTAACCTATGAAGAACTGCAGGTTGACGGTGGCGCTTTCCGGCATCGCGACGGCGGTGACAACGTGACCAGGAGCGTCGTTCGCCGCCGGCGTCTTGTCGAGACGATGGAGAAACCGGTTAGGCTCCCGGTCCCGTGCAGAACGAACTCTCGCACCGCGCGAAATTCCGGTTCGCTCGGCGGCTAATCGTCGGAAAGTGCGTTCAGGGCGTAGTGAAAGCCGATTTTCGCTAATGCTCGAAAGTACGTGAGGGTGACTTCGCCCCTAAACATCTGGGGACCGGGAACCGGGCCCGGTTTCCCTTTGGTGAGTTCGACCGTCCGTCCCCACGTCTCCGGTAGCAGCCTTCAAATACACGCTCGCGATTGGACTTGATTTGGTGCTCTTTGAAGAGCTTCGCTAACTCGCGTCCAGTGTGGATGCCGGTCGGGATCGGCACGAGACCGATTTGACGGTGCACTTCGTCCAGAATCACGAACTGCGACAGAGGCTTGACGCTGCCCGGTATCGTGTCCAGCTGCCACAGAAGGACGTAGCCCGACTCGGGGTCACGCGCGTGAGAAACCAGAAATGTTTTCCGCCGATCTTCTGCGGCTCGAAGGAGCTCGGACGCCCGCGAGGCTTTCTACCGCCACGCTTCACCCACTTTGTGCTTCTCAAGACCGCCGCGGGGCTCAGATTCGGTCACGAAGCGGCTCGTAGTTGAGTAAGCCGCCTAACGACCGCGGGAGAGGATGCTCACGTGCGCCGGCTGGGCTTTCGCTGCAGTAGATACAGAGCATGAGTGCACTCTTTATTCTTTCAACTGCGTA
>DATLCW010000204.1:0-5312 GCA_035526195.1 Bryobacteraceae bacterium | reverse complement strand
AGTCCCGTTAAGTCGAGACTGAGACGGCGCAGCAAGGTGACTTTGTCTGCTTCCGGCGAGGGCTGGAGACCTTCCTGCTCAAGGCGTGCAAGGATGAAGGCATCGATCGGATTTCTGACCCACCCCGGGCGGCTTACCTTGGGCGGCGCCGGCCGCTTGGGAGCCACGAAGGCCCAATGCTTTTTGACTTCTGAGCCGGCAGAGCCGATACCGTCCGGCCAGGTAGCGCCTTGTTCAATCCAGCTTCTGATGCGGCCTATTTCGGCGGCATCCAGCGGTTTCGCGCCCATCGGCATGCGCGCCTGATCTCCGAGTCCAGCGACACGCTGGTATAGGATACTGCCCGCCGCATCGCCTGGCTGAATCGTTTTGCCCGATTGTCCGCCTTGAAACGCCGCAGCCTTGGAATCGAGCCGGAGCCCGCCCATCTGCAGCTTCGCTCCGTGGCAGGAATAACAGGACTTCTCGAGGATCGGTTGGACATCCTTCGCAAAATCCACCCGGTTTTGCGCGGGAACGCCGGTCGAAACGGCAAAAGCCAGGAGCGTGGCGGAGCAAACCGCAATGCGCGCTGCGCGGAAAGGAGACATCCCTTTCAGTTTACAGCGGTCTAGTCTACAGCGGCTCCCTTGCCGGGCGTGGCCATGATCTTGGGCGTCGCTTCTACTTTACGGCTCAGCAGCTTGCCCGCCGCCACGACTCCAACCGCAAGCACCGCCTGGACCAGGTAATTGAGCCAATCGGGCGGGGCGAAAGTGGCTTTCACATAAGGATCAGTCATGATCATTTCCCCACCCACGCGTCCGAGAATGGCGGAACCGATAATGACGATGATGGGAAAGCGGTCCATGATGCGCGAGAGCAGACTGCTGGTAAACACGACGAAAGGAATACTCAAGCCAAGGCCGAAGATCAAGAGGCCGATGTGGCCCTTGGAGGTGCCGGCGATGGCCAAAATGTTATCCGTGGACATCGTGATGTCCGCGATCAGGATATAGGTCATCGCCTCCCACAGATTGGAGGCCTGCTTTCCATGAGCGTTATCGCTGTCCTGCACCAGCAGCTTTACGGCAATCCACAGGATCAGGAGGCCGCCCACGAGTTTCACGAACTGGAGCAGCAGCAGTTGGGCGGCAAAAAAGGTGAGCCCGATGCGCAGCACTACCGCGAGCCCCGCGCCCACCATGATGCCGATCTTCTTTTCGCGCGGCGGCAACGATTTCACGGCGAGCGCAATGATCACTGCATTGTCGCCCGCGAGGAGAAGGTCGATCAGAACAATGGCCAGGACGTCCAGTAGGAATTGAGTGGTTAAGAACTCCATGACATAGTTAGCACCCGGGAGAATGCCTATGTATGTGATGATGACACGAAAGCGATCGTTTCAGTCGCGCCCGTGATGCCCAGGCGAGACCGTCCTGCTAGGAATCGCATCTTGCTGGCCGGCCGGCGAGGGAACCAGAGCCTGTAGCGCCCCCTTGCACTCGATAGGAAAATACGGCAAAGTGAGTTGCTGGATGAGGGGCAAAATGGATGGCGGCAACAAGGGTAAGATTGCCGGAAACAAAATCAGGTTCTCTGTGGATATCCCCTCGCGCGAGCCAACGCTGGAATACAGCGGAAGGTCCAATGATGCTCTGGCCGCGCCAGGGCAAAGGAGCCGCTCATGATTCGATCGAGACGCGATTTTTTAAGAACAAGTGCCGCCGCGGCGGCATGGTCCGGGGCGGGTGCCGCCGTCGCTCAGAATCGTCCCAAGCAGTCGGCGGGCGACTGGGTGCAACTCGGAAAGTCCGATGTGAAGGTGACGCGGCTGGCGTTTGGCACCGGCACGAACAGCGGGCGCGTCCAGAGAGAACTCGGGCAGGAGCAATTCACGCGTCTGGTGCGGCACGCCTACGAGCGCGGAATCCGCTTCTTTGAAACAGCCGAGAGTTACCAGGGAATGCCGGAGATGCTCAGCATTGCTCTCAAGGGGCTCCCGCGCGACAGCTACAAGCTGATGACCAAGTACAGTACACCCGCCGGCGGCGATCCCGCCCCGAAAATCGATCAGTTCCGGCGGCAGCTCGGAACGGAGTATATCGATATTCTTCTGTTGCATTGCCTGCGGCCTCCTACATGGTCCTCCGATTACCGCAGCCTGCAGGACGGCTTTTCTGAAGCCAAACACAGGAAGGTTATTCTCGCCCATGGCGCCTCGGTACACGGGCTGCCGGCATTGCGAACGTTTCCCGGAAACCAATGGCTGGATGTGGCCATGATCCGCATGAACCACAACGGAACGCGCATGGACACACCTCAGACGAAGGACGTTGCCGAGCCAGGCGACGTTCCTGAGGTGGTTTCGCATGCCAGGAAGGTGCACGGTCAGGGGACGGGCGTGATCGGCATGAAGCTTTGCGGGGAGGGCCGGTTTACGGACGCAAAGGATCGCGATGCGGCGATGAAGTTCGCACTTACCCTCGGATGCGTGGATGCCGTCACCCTTGGATTTAAGAATACGGCTGAAATCGATGAAGCGATTGAGCGCATTCCCCGTGTAACCTAAGCGCGCAACCGCGAACTAGCGCGCCACCGCGAACTGCTAACCTGAAGCCATGGCACTTCGCGACTCCTTCTTTGCTCAGAAATTCGGCATCACCGAGAATGATCTGGAGAGCTACCTCGGAGAGGCGCTCTCGGCCGGCGGAGACTACGCGGATCTTTATTTTGAATATCTGGCGACTACTTCGGTGTCCCTGGACGAATCGATTGTGAAAAGCGCGACCCAGGGAGTGACGCTCGGCGTGGGCATCCGGGTGATTGCCGGGGAGAAAACGGGCTACGCGTATAGTGACGATATCGCGCCGGAAAAAATCCTCCAGGCCGCCCGGGTCGCCGCGTATATCGCCAGCGGACCAGCCAAACAGACGCGAACCGGATTTGCAGAATCGGGCAAGCGCGATCTCTACCGGCTGATGATCGCTCCCAGCGAAACGCCTCTTGCCGATCGGGTAAAGCTGGTGAAGAGCGCCGATGAAGCGGCGCGCGCCTACGATCCGCGGATCTTTCAGGTGCAGGCGAGCTACGCCGACAGCTTGAAGCATGTTCTGGTGGCCACCAGCGATGGCGCCCTGAGCTACGATACGCAGCCGATGGCCCGGATGGGTGTCTCGGTGCTCGCGCGCGAGGACAAAGGCAACCCGGAACAAGGCTACATGGGCGGCGGCGGGCGCGTCTCACTGGACTTTTTTGTGAGCCAGAAGCCGCCGGAGTATTTCGCCCGCGAAGCCGCCCGGCAGGCGATTGTGCAGCTTGGGGCGGTGGATGCCCCGGCCGGCGAAACGACCGTGGTGCTGGGACCCGGCTGGCCCGGCATCCTGCTGCATGAAGCGGTGGGCCACGGCCTGGAGGCGGATTTCAACCGCAAGGGCGTGTCGGCATTCAGCAATCGTATCGGGCAGCAGGTGGCGAGTCCGCTGTGTACGATCGTCGATGACGGCACCATCGCCAACCGGCGCGGCTCGCTGAACGTGGACGATGAAGGCGCGCCCACGCAACAGAATGTGCTGATCGAGAACGGGATTCTTCGGGGCTATCTTCAGGACAAACTCTCCTGCCGCATCATGGGCGGTCAATCGACGGGCAGCGGGCGCCGGGAGAGCTATCAACATATCCCGATGCCGCGCATGACTAACACATTCATGCTGGCGGGCCAAAGCGACCCCGGTGACATCATCCGGTCCGTTCCAAAGGGCATATATTGCGCCACGTTTGGCGGCGGACAGGTGGATATCACCAGCGGTAATTTCGTCTTCTCCGCTACGGAGAGCTATCTGATCGAGGACGGCAAAATCACCCGGCCCGTGCGCGGCGCTTCTTTGATCGGCAATGGGCCCGAGGCGTTGAAGTACGTGAGCATGGTGGGCAGCGATCTGAAGATGGACGAGGGGATGGGCGTGTGCGGCAAAGAGGGACAAAGCGTGCCGGTGGGCGTAGGTATCCCCACAGTCAAGATCGACCGCATGACGGTGGGCGGCACCGGCTAATTCGGCCTGGCGGCGCCGCCCATTTACGCCTGGAACTTGCGCGGGATCGCGGGCCGGGGAATACAACTTTTGAATACGACGGGCTGGCCTTATACGGGCGGCGCACGGAGGGAGTTGACCGCTACCGCCTGCTCCGCTGTCCTCCCTCCCGCCGTGCGCCACCACCACACGTCCAGAAGCCCTAACGTCACTGCCAGCGCTACCGGACCCAGAATCAGTCCCGCTGGTCCGAACACGGCGACTCCTCCCAGAATTGCGAAGAACGCCGGAAGCGTGTGCATACGCATGCGGTCTCCCACCAGATAGGGGTAGAGAATGTTGTCAATGGTCCCGACAGCAAGAGCCCCCCATCCAACCAGGATCGCCGCTTTCCCCCAACTACCCGAAAGCAGGAGAAACGCCGCTACCGGCCCCCAGACCATGAAGGTGCCGAATACGGGAATCAGAGCTACCACGAACGTGAGCGAGGCCCAGATCGCCGCCAGGGGTACCCCCAGCGCGGTGTACATTACGCCAGCGAGCATGGCTTGCACGAACGCCACGATAATGGATCCGTTCACGATGGCCAGCAGCGTATCTTTCGTGCGCGCGAACAGGCGGCTGGCTTCCTGTTCGGAAAGCGGCACCAGGCTACGAAGAACGCTCAGAGCTTCGTCCCGGTCGCGGTAAAGAAAGAACAGGACAAACAGCGTGATCATCAGTTGCACCACGACGTTGACCGAGCCGGCCAGAAGATCGCCCGCTTGGGACGCTACACTTTGCCCCAGCCGCGTCAGTTGCGCCTGCAGGTCCAGGTGCGCCTGCACCCAATCGAGCGCCCCCGCCGCCGCTGGCGGCAGGTGAAGCAGGCTGCGCAAATCGGGAATGCCCCCGCCCCCGGCGGCTGTCATCGGTTTGACGGCCGCAATAATCTGCCGCACCACGTAAGAGATCAGAAAGCTCAACGGAACGACGATGAGGCAGGCTACCAGCAGCAGGCTGAGGGTGGCGGCCCCGGTATTGGACTTTAAACGGCGGCGCATCCAGTTGGTCACGGAATTGGTGGCCTCAGCCAAAGCCACCGCAATGGCTATCGGGGAGATGAATGGCTGAACGATCAGGAAGCAAGTGTAGAGACCCAATAGCGTTGCCAACCCAAGCGCGAGCATGAGCAGCCGCTCGCGGCTGAACCAGCCCATATCGTTCTGCGGAGTTTCTACCTGCATGACAGCGTGCAACGACTCTCAATGATAAGAGGATGTTGAAGAATATACTGTTTCGAAGAATACACTGGCAAAGGTC
>DATLCW010000199.1:0-6805 GCA_035526195.1 Bryobacteraceae bacterium | reverse complement strand
GAAGTAATCTGTTGCGGAGATTCCTTCCCATTCCCGGCCTGCCTGCGAATCGCAACTCGAACTTGCCACCGCCGGGCCACTCGCTGTTCCGCAAAGCGGATCAATGAGACCTGGACGGCGTTCCGATAAACGCGGCGAATAGTTAAGCGAGCTTCCCAGCCCCTCTGTTACTAGCGTGGGACCGGTCTGTGCCCTCGCCGCATCATGTGCGGCGATTGTGAGGCACAGCGTGGCCGCTATAGGCAACACACTTGACCACCAAAGAGATACTTTCATTTATCCATTCCTTACAGTTTGCCGCCCACAGAGGACGGCCGTTTCCAACTTCACGGATGAGATACTGCTATATTCCCATCCAAGGCACACACTTGCTGTACTGATGACCGTAAGTATACCAGGGACTTGGGTGTCAAGGAGGGACCCCCCGCAATAACTGGTAAAGCCCGCCCCGGACGTTAGAATAAGATGGATGAAGTCACAGAAATTTCGTGTCGGGTTGGTGCAGACATCCTGCTCAACCGATCCGGCATCCAACATCGACAAGGCGGAACAAAAGATTCGGGAGGCGGCGGCACAGTCAGCCCAGGTGATCTGCCTGCAGGAATTGTTCCGCTCGCAGTACTTCTGCCGCGTGGAGGACGCCGCGCTATTCGATCTGGCCGAGACAATCCCCGGGCCTTCCACCGCGCGATTGGGAAAAGTTGCAAAAGAATTGAATGTCGTGATTGTGGCTTCGCTGTTTGAGAAGCGCGCCGCCGGGCTTTATCACAACACGGCGGCCGTTCTTGGCGCGGATGGAGAACTGCAGGGAATTTACCGCAAGATGCACATTCCCGACGATCCCGGTTTTTACGAGAAGTTCTACTTCACTCCCGGGGATCTGGGATTTCTAAACTTCGATACCCGCTATGGCCGCATCGGCGTCCAGGTTTGCTGGGACCAATGGTACCCCGAGGGCGCGCGAGCCACCAGCATGTTGGGCGCGAGCATCCTCTTCTACCCGACTGCCATCGGCTGGCATCCGCATGAGAAAGCGCAATACGGCGAGCTGCAACGCGACGCATGGCGCACGATGCAGCGGGCGCACGCGATTGCCAATGGCATTTATGTGGCGGCGGCCAATCGGGTCGGGTTTGAAGGCACGGCGGAATCGGGTCTGGAGTTCTGGGGCGGCTCATTCGTCGCCGATCCCTTTGGCCAGGTGATTGCCGAAGCGTCAACGGACAAGGAAGAAATCCTGGTGGCGGAGATCGATCCGCAGCGGTCCGATGAGATCCGCCGCAACTGGCCTTTCTTTCGCGACCGGCGCATCGATGCCTACGGTCCTATCCTGCAGCGGTGGCGCGACTGATGTCCTGCCGCATGCCCGCCGAGTGGGAGCCGCACGAGGCCACATGGATCGCCTGGCCGCATGAGCGGTCGGATTGGCCCGGCAAATTTGCTCCGGTGCCCTGGGTCTATGGCGAGATGGTGCGGTACTTATCGCGCGCGGAAAAAGTCCGCATTCTAGTGACGGATGAAAAGCTGGAACGTTCCGCAAAAAGAGTCCTGAAACAATGCGGTGCCCAGTTGTCAAACGTGGAATTTTTCCTGCTGGGCACAGATCGCAGTTGGACGCGCGACTATTGCCCGATCTTTGTACACGACGAAAAAGGCCGCGTGGCGCTCACGCATTGGCGCTTCAATGGCTGGGGCAAATACGAAAACCATGGGCGTGATTCTTCGATTCCACTCTGCCTGCGCCAGTCGCTGAAGCTTCCCTACCGAAAGCCGATGATTGGCCGGCGCCACGTCGTGTTGGAAGGCGGCAGCATTGATTGCAATGGGCGCGGCACGTTGATGACCACCGAAGAATGCCTGTTAAGCGATGTGCAGGCGCGCAATCCCGGTATGACCCGGGAGCAGCTGGAAGCGGTCTTCCGTGAATTTCTCGGAATAACCCATGTACTGTGGTTGAAGAACGGAATCGCCGGCGACGATACCCACGGGCATGTCGACGATCTGGCACGGTTCGTCAATCCCACGACAGTCGTGATTGCCGCCGAGACCGGCCGGGACGATGCCAACTGGGCGGCGCTTTCCGAAAATCGGGAGTTGTTGAGAACCATGCGGGATCAGGACGGCAGGAAGCTGACCGTGGTGGAACTGCCGATGCCGCGGCCGGTGATTTTTGACGGACAGCGGCTGCCCGCCAGCTACGCGAACTTCTATATCGCGAATGGCCTTGTCCTGGCGCCTGTATTTAACGACCCGGCGGACCGGATCGCGCTGAACACGCTGTCCGAAGTCTTTCCCGGGCGCGACGTGATCCCCATCTATTGTGGCGACCTGGTGCTCGGGTTAGGCGCGCTGCACTGCGCCACGCAACAACAGCCACAGCCTCAAGCGAATTTGTAGCTATTCTTCCGCTCGTCCCAGAGCACCTTCTTGTTGTTGCGGAAGGAGAGCGTTGCCATGTGTCCGGAGATGGCTGCCTGTTGGCCCACCTGCACCGGAGCGATCAGCTTTTCCTTCCCGCGAATGGCTTCCAGCCAATTTTTGATGTGGCCCTGCACCGCATGATTGTCGTTACCCGGCAGCTCAATTTTTAACTCTTTGCGGGCTGCAACATGTGCCGGCGGCTTGCCTCCGAACGCCTCTGGAGTGAACGTGAGGATCTGGCGGTTGAGCACTTCGATCGTTCCTTCATTGCCCATGAACTGTTCGCCGTATCCATACTTCACATTGCCGAAGTAACAGGAGTAGTTGATATGAAATTTGTCGTTGTATTCATAGAGCGCGCTGAAAGTATCCGGCACTTCGCGATCGTCGGCGGCATCGGCCCAGCGATAAATTCCACCCGAGGCCACGCAGGAGTGCGGAAGCGCTTTGCCGCAGACGAAATTCGTGATGTCGGTCTGATGCACCAGCAGGTCGGTGGAAATTCCGCCGGAGTAATCCCAGTACAGCCGCCATTGATAGTAGCGGCCCTTGTGAAACGGACGCTTGGGAGCGCTGCCGAGAAATTTCGCCCAGTCGGTATTCTGTTCATTCGCGTCCGCCGGAATGGTATAGCGCCACGCCGGATTATCGGGCAGCGAATTGCGATACCAGAACGCGCGTACATAATGGATATCGCCGATCATTCCCTGCGCCACCATTTCCTTCGCCTTTTGGTAAAGCGAGTTACTGCGGTTCTGCGTCCCCACCTGCACCACTTTGCCGCTCTTTTCCACCGCTTTCACGACGTCAAATCCCTCTTCAATGGTGTGCGCCAGCGGCTTCTCGATATAGACATGCTTCCCGGCTTTCACGGCGGCGATGGCCATATCGTGGTGCAGGTGCTCGGGGGTGGCGATTACCACCGCATCGATCGATTTGTCGGCCAGTAGCTCGCGATAATCCTTAAAGGTCTTGGGAGTGTTTCCGCCCATCGTCTGAATGCGGTCTTTCCCTCTCGCCAGATTGCCGTCAAAGGTGTCGCACGTCGCCACGACTTTGAAAGGCTTGGCATCGCCCTTATAGAGCATGTCCATCAGATAATAGCCGCGGCCGCCGGTGCCGATCCAAGCCATCTGGAGTTCACTGTTCATGTTTTGCGCCGGGAGGAGGGCCGGAGCAAGCGCGGCTCCGGTGGACATTACAAAATCACGGCGGGACTGCTGGTCGGACATGGTTCAGTGGGCTCCTTTTCTTCGTTTCGAAGAGCTGACTCTCCAGGATATCATTCGCCGCGGACCGGTCAGACAGGCCGTTGCTACACTGAGAGTTCATGTCTACCGTACGATTGACGGCCAGTGCGAAAGCTGGCGGCTGTGCGTCCAAGCTGAGCCCCAGGATTCTCGACCAGGTGCTGCCCCGGCTGCCCAGGATCGCCAATGAGAATGTGCTCGTGGGGTTTGAAACCTCAGATGACGCGGGAGTGTACCGGTTAAGTGCGGATTCCGCACTGGTGCAAACGGTAGATTTTTTCACCCCGGTTGTAGATGACCCTTTCACCTTCGGCGCGGTCGCGGCAGCCAATGCGCTGAGCGATGTGTACGCCATGGGCGGACGTCCGATTACCGCACTTTCGATTTTGGCTTTTCCGGGAAAAGGCAATCTTGATGTGCTGGAGCAGATGCTGCAAGGCGGAACGTCGAAGATGCGGGAGGCTGCCTGCCCGGTGATTGGCGGGCACAGCGTGAATTCCGAGGAGTTGAAGTTTGGTTACGCGGTGACCGGCCTGGTGCATCCGGACAGGATCTGGAAGAATACGGGGGCGCGGGCGGGCGATGTGCTGATGTTTACCAAGAGGATTGGAACGGGAGTTATCAGCACCGCATTGAAGCGTGGTTTTGCGCAGCAGGAGCATGTGACAGAGGCCATCGATTCGATGCTGGCGTTGAACCTCGCCGCGGCGGAAGCATTGCAGGGGCTGGCGGTGCACAGTTGCACCGACGTGACCGGGTTCGGGTTGATCGGGCATGCGCGCGAGATGGCGTTAGGCTCGGACGTCACTTTAGAACTGGACGCGCAAAGCGTTCCCTTGTTGCCCGGTGCGCTGGATTATGCGAAAGCTGGGGCGATCTCCGGCGGATTGAATAACAACCGCGAGTTCGCATCCTGCGTAGTGGAAATGCGAAGTGTGCTGGCTGAGGCGATGGAGCTTATCCTTTATGATCCCCAGACCTCGGGCGGGCTCCTCGTGTCGATGCCGGCCGCGGATGGGGCGGAGTTCCAGAAACGGTTTAATAAGGCGACACGGATCGGGCGCGTGCTCGTCCGTCAGGACAAGCCGATTCGTATTGTGTAAACCCTAGCCAAACATATTTGAAATTTCCGAACCGAGTTGCGCGAGGCGCCGGGTCGGGTAACCGAGGATGGCGCTAATCGAGCCTGTATTGCGATCAATGAAAGTGAAGGCGTTGCCGTCGATGCGGTAGTTTCCCTTCCATCCAATCGCGAAGTGTTCGTCGGATTCTTCGAAGGAGACATCCTCCGGGTCGCCATCGCGGGCAAGCCGGGCCGCCAATTGGTCGGCCGGGTCGAGCAGCCAGGCATCGCCGGTAGCGGTGGAGAACAACACCAACGGGCCGACGGTCACAAAGCGGCCATCGCGGCCGGCGGCCCGCTGCTGGATGTACTGGATCTCCTCGGCCAAATGAAAATCCTTGCCCGCGATGGCCCGACGGCCGGGTCCACGCACTTTGAATCTCTTGCGCCCCACAACGCTCTCCCAATTCGGGAGATTCGGTGCCGATGGAACTATTCACCAAGCTCTTCGGCGACCTGCTCGTTTTTGTATACCACTGCTTCGACCGCATCGTCATCCACGGCTACCTCAGCGGTTTGTCGCGGCCCGAACAAGTGGTCTACTTCTTCCGTCAGGTGTTGGGTCTGGCCGCGGTGGATAAAGAGGTGCTCAGCCGCCGCACCACCGTCTACCAGCAATGGGTGGAGGCCTTCGCCCGCAACCACGACTTGCCGATCGAGTGGGCCGAGTCCGGTGTACGCAAGGAAGATCACGTCCGGCCAGGGCTGAAGCGGATGGAGAAGAACAAGGCCTGGGGCGTCTACTTCATTTTCAAAAGCATGGAGCAGGGCCGCACGTTCCGCATCAGCCATCCCAAGTTTCCCACCAAGGATCCCCACTACCGCATTCTGGCTCACCAGCGGAGCCGTCACACCCACTACTACTTCTACATTCGCGACGAGGTGCTGGGTCCCTTTGCCATGCGCATCAGTTCTTTCTTTCCCTTCCAGGCCACCTACTATCTCAACGGGCACTCCTTCATGGAGCGCGAACTGGAGCGGGCCCAGGTGAAGTTCCGCAAGAACGACAACGCTTTTCTGGCCGTCGACGATGTGGAGCAACTGCAAGCCGCCGCCGACCGGTTCAGTCCCGAGATCATCCGCCAGCGCTTGGATTATTGGACGCACCTGCTGGGACCGAAGTTCTCCGCCAAAGAGCGCGAACAGCTGAACCTGTCGCGCTTCTACGCGATTGCCCAGATCGAGTACTGCCGCAACTTCATCTTCAAACGCCATTTCCCGATCCACAAGATCTTCGAGCGCGGCTGCGAATTGGGGCTGTGGCGGCTGACGGCGCACAAGATCAGCGAGATTTTCGGCATGCGGCTGACGCGCAAGCTCAAAGGCAAACTGGCCAATGTGGTCGAACAGGTCGAACACGGCCATCATGTTTTCCGCGCCTACTGCAAGAACGCATTCATCAAACAGTACGAGAAGTTCGCGCTGTTCCTGCGCAACGAGATCTGCTCCAACAACCTGTCCGATTTCGGGCTAAAGAAGGGTCTTGATCACCTGGACGCGGTCCGGAAGCGATTCCAGACTGTTACCGAACGATTCGCCGCCCAGCAGGCGCAATGGCTCAACGTCCATGTTGACTTTCCCCTGTTGCAACGAATCGCGCTGCCGGTCCGGATCGGCGCGGTGCATTACCCGGGACTGAAACTGCACGACGCCCGTTTGATTCGTTTGTTCGAAGTCTTGCTTCACAACGGCAGCCTGTTGACCGGCTGGTCTTGCCGCCAGATTCACCGGGCTGTGCTGACCTCGTTCCGCCTGTCGGAAAGCCAATACGGACTCAACCAACTCCGCTACGATCTCCGGCGGCTCAAAGGCCATGGGTTACTCCAACGCGACGGCAAACGCTACGCCTACCGCCTCACCGTCAAGGGTGTCGACGTTGCTCTGCTGTTTCTCTTCTTCCATAAACGGCTGTGCGGACCCCTCGCCAATAGCCGCTTTCACCATCGGCCTTCTCCCGATCACAAACCCCACAGCGAGCTGGAAAACGCCTACTACAAGGCCGACCGCGCCA
>DATLCW010000196.1:0-34589 GCA_035526195.1 Bryobacteraceae bacterium | reverse complement strand
AGCGGAGCGTGCGTGAAGCGCTCGTAGTGGCCAAGATCGAGATCAGTTTCGGCGCCGTCATCGGTGACGAAAACTTCCCCATGCTGGAAAGGACTCATCGTGCCGGGGTCCACGTTGAGATAGGGATCGAATTTCTGCAGCGTGACGCGGAGACCGCGGCTTTCCAGCAGACATCCGATGGAAGCTGCCGCGATGCCCTTTCCTAAGGAACTCACCACGCCTCCGGTCACGAAGATGTATTTCACCATGATCGCCTCTCAGGATTTAGGTAGGTATGCTTCAAAAAGTTTGGTGACCACAGCCAGATCCTCCGGCGTGTCCACGCCCAGCGATTCATAATCCGTCTCCATCACGCGGATGCGATACCCGTTCTCCAGCGCGCGGAGTTGCTCCAGCCGTTCCGACTGCTCGAGTGGACCCACAGGAAGCTGCGAATAGTTAAGCAAAAAATCGCGGCGGTAGACATACAGCCCGATGTGTTTGAAATAGATCGCGCTGGCGCCCCGGTCATAGGGGATGGAACAGCGCGAAAAATAGATCGCGTCGCCCTGGAAATTCGTAACCACCTTGACGACGTTCGGATTGTGGATCTCGGCCGGATCTTCGATTCTTTTTTTCAGGGTCGCCATCGGCGCATCGATATCGTCGAGCAACGCCAGTGTGGCGGCATCAATGGCCGCCGGATCGATCAACGGCTCATCGCCCTGGATGTTGACGATGAAGGAGGCACTGTCCGCGCTCGCAACTTCGGCCACCCGGTCGGTACCCGAGAGATGACCGGAGCCGGTCATGCGCACAGGGGCGCGGAACGATCGCGCCGCGTCGTAAATCCGCTCGTCATCGGTGGCGATCACCACCTGGGTGAGATAGCGTGCCTGCGCGGCGCGTTCATACACATGCTGAAGGATGGGTTTGCCGGCGAGGAGAGCGAGAGCTTTTCCAGGGAACCGGGAGGAAGCAAACCGGGCGGGAATCACGCCCAGTATTCGTTGCGGCACGCACTAGGATAGCATGCCGAAACGGATGCGGAATCCGATAGAATAAGTTTCGCGATACTCCTATGAAAAGACGAGCTTTTTTCTCAGCCCTTGTTCTCGCCGCCGGCGCGCTTTGCGCCGACAAGGCCTCCTCAACGCTTCCCAAGCCCTACCAGACGCCTTCCGCAACGAACCGGCCGAAGCTGGTGTCCCGTCCGGATGGGGTACGGCTTCGTGTGCCTCAAGGCTTTGAAATAGAAGAATATGCCAGCGGTTTTGAGAAGCCGCGCTTCATGATCCAGGGGCCCTCTGGGGAGGTGCTGGTAAGTGACAGCGTGGCCAAGGGCAAAGTCTACGTTCTGCGAAACAAAGAGCGTAAAGTGTTGCTCGAAGGTCTCGACCGGCCTTATGGCCTGGCGCTGTGGAAGGACTATCTCTACGTCGCCGAACCTACGTCTTTGAAGCGGTACAAGTATGACAAGGGTGCGATGACCGCCGGCAAAAGCGAAGAGATTCTGGCCATGACCGATTACACGAAAGGCCATTGGACTCGCAGCCTGCTCTTCGATCGGAAGGGTCGGAAGCTTTACGTGGGTGTCGGTTCGGAATCGAATGGCGCGCCCGGCGGCCCGGAATGGCGGGCCACCATCAACCGCATCAATCCCGATGGGTCCGGACGTGAGATTTATGCTTCGGGGTTGCGCAATACGATCGGCATGAGATGGTTCCCCGGAACCGACACGCTCTGGGCTGCCGTGCAGGAGCGGGATGGGTTGGGCGATGACCTTGTGCCGGACTTCTTTACCTCCATCAAGCAGGGAGGGTTTTATGGCTGGCCCTACGCATACGTGGGGCCGAACGAAGATCCCACCAACAAGGGCCAGCGCGATGACTTGGTCAAGAAGACCCTGACGCCGGATGTTCTGCTGGGCGCGCACGTGGCGGTCCTCGACTTCACGTTCTACCAGGGCAAGCAGTTTCCCGCCAAATACCGGAACGGAGCATTCCTCGCCTACCATGGTTCGCAGAACCGGGCCGAGCGCGTCGGCTATTCGGTGGTGTTCGTACCCTTCAAAAACGGAAAGCCTCAGGGTCCGCCGGAGGACTTCCTTACCGGCTGGATGATGGGTAAGGATAAAGTAGAGGTATGGGGCCGTCCGGTGGCGGTCGCGGAGCTTTCCGATGGCAGCCTGCTCGTCTCCGACGATGGCGGCAACAAAATCTGGCGCATTTCTTATAAGGGGTAACCGAATGAGAAGAAGAAGATTCCTTTCGACACTGGTTCCCGTGGCCGGCGCTTTCTGCGCGGATTCCGCGCCCAAGCTTCCGCCGCCGTTTCATACGCCCTCGGCCAACAACCGCCCGCGGGTGGTTCCCCGTCCCGATGGTTCCCAACTGCGCCTGCCCGCCGGGTTCCGTATTGAAGAATATGCCGGCGGTTTTGAAACGCCTCGCTTTATGCTGCAGGGCCCATCGGGCGAAATCCTGCTGAGCGACAGCAACAACACAAGCGGCAAGGTCTACGTAGTGCGCGGCAAGAGTGACCGCAAGGTCCTGGTGGAGGGGTTATCGCGGCCCTACGGGCTGGCCTTCTGGAAAGACTACCTCTACATCGGCGAACCCACTTCCATCAAGCGTTTTAAGTACGACAAGGCGGCGATGACTGTGGGTCAGGGCGAGGAAGTGGTGTCCTTGAAAGAGTTCGGCAAGGGCCACTGGACACGCAGCATCCTTTTTGACCGCAAAGGCGAAAAGATGTACATCGGCATCGGGTCGGAATCGAATGTCAGCCCCGGCGAGCATGAATGGCGCGCGGCCATCAACCGCTTTAATGCCGATGGATCGGGGCACGAAATCTTCGCCTCCGGCACTCGCAATCCCATTGGGCTTCATTGGTATCCCGGGACGGACACGCTGTACGCAGCTGTGCAGGAGCGAGATGCCTTGGGCGATGACCTGGTCCCGGACTACTTTACCTCTGTCAAACAAGGCGGTTTCTATGGCTGGCCTTACGCCTACATCGGTCCCCATGAGGATCCGCGGAACAGAGGCATGAAGCCGGATCTGGTGAAGAAGACGATCGTGCCCGACGTCCTGATGGGCGCGCATGTGGCGGTGCTCGATTTCACGTTCTACCAAGGCAAAATGTTTCCCTCCAAATACCGCGGCGGCGCGTTTGTGGCTCTGCACGGCTCGTGGAACCGCTCGGAACGTGTGGGCTATTCGATCAACTTCGTACCCTTCCGGGGCGGTAAGCCGCAGGGGGGCACGGAGCCTTTCCTCACCGGCTGGATGCTGGATCCAAAAAAACAGGAAGTGTGGGGCAGGCCGGTCGGCGTGCATGAATTGCCGGACGGCAGTCTCCTGGTGTCGGATGACGGCGGGAAAAAGATTTGGCGCATTACTTACAAAGCCTGATTCTGCTGGGCTGGCTCGCGGCGGTGGCGCCTGGAGCGGATTTCTCTCACGCGCTGCACCTGAAGTTAAAACCGGATTGTTTGAGCTGCCATACCAGGGCTGCCTCGAGCACCAAAGTGGAAGACAATCTACTGCCGGCGGCCGAAGCGTGCGCATCCTGTCATACAAACGTTCAGATCAAGCAGCCGCGGCGGTTACGCGTGAAGGCGTTTAGCCACGCCTTCCACGGCAAGATGGGAAACGTGGCTCCGGTGATCCTGGGGGCGGTGCGGGGGAAAACTTACTTAGGCACTCCGCCACCCGGCCTGGATACGAAGAATGCCTGTGCCGGGTGCCATCATGCGATTGAACAATCGACGGCCGCCAGTAAAGCGCACTTCCCCCAAATGGCGGATTGCCTGGTATGTCACAACAAGATCGATCCGCCCTTCAGTTGCGAAACCTGCCATGGTGCGGATAAGACGTTAAAGCCCGTCTTTCACACCAACACGTTCCTCGATTCGCACACGCGGAAGTCCGTGAAGGAGGGCTGCGCGGTGTGCCATGGCCGCAAGTTCACGTGTCTCGGCTGCCACTAAGGCGGCACGAAGGCGGTAGCAGGCTGGCGCAAGCAACGGCGGTGAAGGATGGATGCGGTGTGGAGTAAAAAAATGCCCAGCGACAACTTGGTAATCTGAATCCATGAGCAAGCCTCTCCCGACCGACTCCGATGAAATCCTCGGTTATGAAACGGTGCTGAACGAGCGGGGAGACGAAACGCGAGCGATCCGAATCATGTTCCGGGACGGATCGGAGCAGATCTATGAAGGTGACGACGCCGACCTCCTGGTGCCGATGCTGCGCCATGTGACACCCCCGACGGCATAATGCCGGACCTCACTCTGCCGCTCTGTCAACTGCGCCGGCGCGCGTCGTGCGCTTTCAATCTTAATGTCTGATTTCAACGTTGCCCACGCTCGAAGTCAACTTTTGATACTTTAGATGAATCCATGCGAACCATACGTCTCTTGATTCTGACGGCGGCGTTTCTCACATGCCTGCCGTCCGTCAATGGCCAGTTGTTTGAACGGGTGGCCGTAGGAAGACCGGCCACGCGGCGCACGATCAAACCCATCGCCATGGGAACGCACCACGCGGTCACTTCCATGATGCCGCAGGCGACGATGGCTGCCCAGCGAATCCTCCAATCCGGCGGAAATGCTTTTGATGCCATTGTCGGCGGGCAGGCCGTGCTCGGCCTGGTGGCCCCGGCATCAAATGGAGTCGGCAGCGATGCGGTATTACTCGTCTACGACGCGAAGCAAAAGAAGGCGTGGTCGATTAACGCCGAAGGCACTGCTCCCAAGCTGGCCACCATCGAGTGGTACCGGAAGAATCACGACGGAAAGCTGCCGGTGAATGAAACGCTCCTCTCCGCCACCATCCCCGGATTGATCGATGCCTGGTACATTCTCATGTCCCGCTGGGGCACAAAGACGTTCGCCGAGGTACTCACTCCGGCCATAGAACTGGCGGAGGGCGGCTTCGCGCTCACGGCGGCCCAGGCCTCTGAAATGAACACCGCCGCCCTGGCCAAATACGCCAGCAGCCGTAAGGTCTATCAGCCGGATGGAAAACGCTGGATAGAAGGTGATATTTTCAAAAACCCCGAGTTGGCCCGTACCTTCCGGCGACTGGTGGAGGCCGAACGGCAAGCCGCCCGCTCGGGCCGCGGGACAGCGCTCAAGGCGGCTCGAGACCGTTTCTACAAGGGCGATATCGCCCGCGAGATGGCGAAGTTCGCGGAAGCGAACGGCGGCTTGATGCGTTATGAAGACTTCGCTTCCTACGAAGCGAAAGTGGAAGAGACCGTCTCCTACAATTACCGCGGCTACGTGGTTCATAAGAATCCTTCGGCCAGCCAGGGTCCGGCCGAACTGTTCGCCCTAAGCATTCTCCAGGGCTTTGACCTGAAGAAGATGGGCCACAACTCCGCGGATTACATTCATACTCTGGCGGAGGCGACGAAACTTGCCATGGCGGATCGCGAGAAATATCTGGGCGACATGGATTTCATCCGGATTCCCTATAAAGGGCTGCTCTCTGAACAATACGCCGTGGAGCGCCGCAAGCTGATCGATCCGGCCCGGGCCTCGATGGAATTGCGGGCTGGACGTCCGGATCAATTTGAGCCGGCGTACACCCCGGTTAGCCGGCCCGACGATTACAACACCACCGGAAATGGCGACCACGACGGAGACACGAGCTACATCGGAGTCGTGGACGCTCAGCGCAACGCCGTCAGCTTCACGCCGAGCCTGCACAGCGGTCACGGGACGAAAGTGGTGATGGGCGATTTGGGCTTTCCGCTAAATTGCCGCGGCGATTATTACTCGCTGGTCGACGGACACGCCAACGCACTCGAACCCGGGAAGCGGCCGCGCAGCACGCTCCAAGGTACGCTGGTCACCAGGGAGGGCGAACTGTTCCTCATTACCGGCTGTCCGGGTGGAGACAATCAGAACATAAACACCATGCAGACGCTGCTGAACATCGTCGACTTCGGAATGAATGTGCAGCAAGCCATCGAAGCGCCGCGCTGGACCACGCGTTCGTTTCCGGCCTCGCCGGCGCCACACACCATGTATCCGGGCGATCTGCAGGTGGAGGATCGCGTGCCGCAGGCGGTGCGCCTGGAACTGGTGCAGCGGGGTCACCGTCTGACGGTGCTTGCGCCGTTGGCGATCGGCGCCAATGGAGCGATCGTGTCCGATGCGGGGAAGGGAATTGTTGCGGCGGGCGCCGATCCTCGCAACAGCGCTCTTGCCTTAGCCTGGTAAAAGCGCGCGCGTCAGGGGCCGGGAGGCAGGCGGAAGAACGCGCGGTTGGAGGCCGTCAGGTGCGCAGCGCTCAACCGCTCCATCATCACGCCGTGCGCGGCATGTGCCGGGCTCTGGTTCAGCCAGTGTCCGAACTCGTGGGTGGCCACGCGAGCCAAGGCGCGGCCAAGCACGCCGGGAAGGCGTGACCGCACGATCTGGGCCGTCGGAGATACGAAAAGCTCGATTTCCGGCTCCAGGCGACCGCTTCTGTACCGGATGCCGCCGAGCGCCGAAGATTCCTCGCGTGGTGGCTCCGGGCGAAGCGTAATGGTCATGATGCCGGGTCTGCAGGGGATTACCGCGGCATCGCGACCCGAGGCGGCCAATATGGCACTGAGTTCGGTCCGAAAAGCTTGGACGGTCGGGGGATCGAGCCGTGCGGGGTTTTCCACGCATATCTCTAATCCACTAACTACAAATGGGTTAGTGATTGTAAATACAAAGAAGAGAAAACCCGCCTGGCGCATGGCAACTAGATTGTAATATGAAAGTCATGGAAATGAAATAGGGTAAGCTTCTAAGGCGGGCTCCCACCCGTGCGCGCCCTTCAGTGGCTACGCTACACTAACAAGCGAATGTAGGGGCGCCACTTCCTGCGAAAGTCGGAACCGCCGCTGGACTTCACCATCGGCTCAGAAAGCGTGGTGGAGATGCTCGACCTGACCAAGAAGATTGCCGCGGGCCAACGTCCGCGGTTAAGGAGACTATCACTCGATGAACAACCGAACGAAGTTTATGGTATTCGCCGGAGCATGTGCCGTGCTCGCCTTCACGGGAATGAGCGTGAGCTCTGCGCAGACAAAATCCGGCTCTAAAAAAGGCCCGGGGATTCTTCAGAAGGAATGGGGCAAGGTGGAAGGCGGATCCTACTCCGCTCCCATGGGGAAACTGGGAACGAAGCCGGATGCCCCGTGGACGGCGACCACCACCGGCGCCGCCGTGGAAGGGAAGACGAATCCCGCAAAGATAGCCACGATAGTGGGCGAAATCATCGATTTCTCCTGTTACCTTCAAGTCGGCAAACACGGTGAAAAGCATCGCTCCTGCGCGCAGAAGTGCTTCACCGCCGGCCAGCCGATCGGCTTGCTTTCCGAAGATGGCTCGATGTACATGCTGATGGAAGAAGAACACGATCCGCGGCGTGACGGCCTCACCGATTTCCGCAAGGCCGCGATCGATCACGTGGCCCACATTATGGAAGTGACCGGCACCTTGTCCGAACACGGCGGCTACAAAGCTCTCTACGTGCACGGCTATTTGAAAAAGTAAATTTTGAGGGGAAAAGGCGATGATGGGGATTGGCCTTCGATATTGGATGGCGGTGCCGGTAATTGCATTGTCTATTGTTTTGACGGCGGCGGACAAGAGTCCGATTCCGATACCGCTCGGATTACTGCCCGTGCAGTTTCCTAAGGACAATCCCTACTCGCCGGAGAAAGTGGAACTCGGGAAGCTGCTTTATTTCGACAAGCGGCTTTCTTCCGACAACAGCGTTTCCTGCGCGTCCTGTCACGCGCCGGAATTCGCCTACACCGATGGCGCCGCGGTCTCTTCCGGCATCCGAGCGCAAAAAGGTGGACGCAGCGCGCCCACGGTGATCAATCGCGCCTACAGTCTGGCTCAGTTCTGGGACGGGCGCGCGCCGACGCTGGAGGAGCAGGCGAAGGGACCGATTGCGAACCCGATTGAAATGGGCCACACCCATGAGGCCATGACCGCCAGCTTGAGGAATATCGGCGCCTATCGCACGATGTTCGCTAAAGTGTTCGGTCCGGGAGATATCACCATTGACCATGTGGCCAAGGCGATCGCGACCTTCGAGCGCACGGTGCTGTCGGGCAACTCTCCGTTTGATCGCTACAAAGCAGGCAACAAGAGAGCGATGACTGCACAGCAGGTTCTCGGGATGAAGGTGTTCATCGACAAAGCGAAATGCGATCAATGCCACGAGGGGATAAACTTCACTTCGAACGCCTACCACAATATCGGGGTGGGGATGGATAAGCCCGATCCCGATTTGGGCCGCTTCCTCGTCACCAAGAACGACGCCGATTGGGGTGCGTTCAAAACGCCCACACTGCGCGACATCGCCCGCACCGCACCTTATATGCACGACGGCAGTTTGAAAACGCTGGAAGAGGTGGTGGATTTCTATGATAAAGGCGGCATCAAGAACAAGAACCTCGACGAGAAGATGAAGGAGTTAAAACTCACCGCCGAAGACAAGAAGGCGCTGGTGGCGTTTCTGAAAGCGTTGAACGGCGAGGGATGGCAGAAGATTACAGTTCCGACGAAGTTTCCCGAATGAACCGGCCAACGTCTCCGGTCTCCCGGCGCGGGTTCGCCGCCGTTGTGGTTAGCGCCGCGGCGTCAACCAGCTGCAGGAAGGATCAGAAGCGCATCATTGGAGTGGTGCCGAAAGGGCGCACCCATCTTTTCTGGCAGTCCGTACATGCTGGAGCCGTAGCGGCCGCCCGCGAAGAACATGTCGAGGTCAGTTGGAACGGGCCGGCAACCGAGACCGATTACAACGGCCAACTACAGATTCTGGACGCGATGATCAACCGCAAGGTGGACGCCATCGCCCTGGCTCCGATCGACAAGAAAGCCATGGTCAGCGCCGTGGAACGCGCGGCACGACAGAACATCCCGGTCATCATCTTTGACTCGGCGATCGATACGGAAAATTTCGTATCGCAAGTGGCCACCGATAATTACGCCGCGGGACAGTTAGCGGCCGACCGCATGAGCGAGATCATCGGCGGCAAAGGCACGGTGGTGATTGTTGCGGTGCAGCCCGGGTCGGCATCCACCATGGCACGGGAAGCAGGCTTCGAAGAGAGAGTCAAAGAGAAGTTTCCGGCCATCCGTATCGCGGACAAGAGGTTCGGGATGTCGGATGTCGCGAAGTCTCTAGCGGTGGCGGAGAATATGTTAACGGCGCATCCGGATATGGTGGGGTTATTCGCGTCCAACGAATCGAGCGCCGTGGGAGCGGCCCAGGCCCTGAAAGCCAGGCAGAGCAAGGTGCGGATGGTTGGATTTGATTGGAGCCCCACACTGCTGGAGGATCTGAAAAACGGATTGATTGATTCACTCGTCGTGCAGCATCCGTTTAAGATGGGGTACGAATCGGTGAAAGCCGCGGTGGCAAAGTTAAACGGCAAGGCAGTGCAGAAAATCAATAATCTGGCGCCGCGGTTGATCCTCAAGGAAGATCTCGACAAGCCGGATGTCAAAGAGCAACTCAACCCGGACCTGAAGAAATACCTCTAACCGGGATTCGCCCGCTGGCGGAAACTTCTGCCGCCGGCAGGGATCCTACTTGTGAAATGGGAGGCTGCATGGCAGACCAGGATTTAACCGGGAAAGTGATCGTCATTACAGGTGCTTCCAGCGGTTTCGGCAAAGGCGCGTCCCGCGAATTCGCGCAGAGAGGCGCTTCGCTGGTGCTGGCGGCGCGCCGGGATTCCCTGCTCGATGAGTTGGCGCGGGAGTGCGGGGAGTTAGGCGGGGCGGCGATCTCCGTTCCCACGGATGTGAGCAACAGCGAAGAGATGGAGCAGTTAGCTCACGCGGCCGCTTCAAAGTTCGGACATATTGACGTTTGGGTGAATAACGCCGGCGCCGGAGTGTTAGGGCGTTTTGAGGAGGTGCCGCTCGAAGAGCACCGGCAAGTGATAGAGACGGATTTGATGGGAACGCTTTACGGCTCGTATTTCGCGATGCGCATTTTTCGCGAACAGCGGTTCGGCATCCTCATCAATATCGCCTCTCTTCTCGGGAAAGTGCCCACGCCTTATTACGCTTCGTACACGGCGGCGAAGCATGGCGTGGTGGGTCTAAGCGGCTCCATCCGTCTGGAGCTGAAAGAGAACAGTAACGACGCCATCCGTGTTTGCACGGTGATGCCGACTTCCATGGACACGCCATTCTTCGAGCACGCCGCGAACTACACCGGGCATGAGGCCGTGCCCATTCCGCCGGTGTATGACGCGCGTGAAGTGATTGATGCGATTGTGCGTCTGGCCACCGATCCGGAGGATGAGGTGATTGTCGGAACGGCGGCCAAGATCGCCACGGTGGCGCACAACCTGGCTCCCGGCCTGACGGAGAATATGATGGGACGGCAGACTCATAAGGCGATCATGGAAGACGCGCCGCCGGCCGAAGACACAAGTGGCAGTCTCGTGGAACCTTCCATGAGCGGAACGGAAGTGAGCGGCGGGTGGATCAAGAAATAGATTTACGAGCCGGTGAGCACCAGCATCACGCTGCTCACCTTCGCCCAGATATTGCTGAGGGCGGGGCTGTAGCTACTTGGAAGCCATCCGTAGATGACGAACGCTACCATGCATAGGAGCAGGGCATACTCGGTGAGGTCCTGGGCGCGCCGGTCCATCCGGAGTCTTTCGATTTGCCGACAGACGAATTGGAGCCGATGCGGGGTCATGGTTGCTACTCCCTCCCCATAGTGAACGGATCGCGGCATCCCCAACAAGGGGAAAATTGCCTTACCCCGCCGGGAAAAGACCTTAGGACCCAGCGGGCGAATCCTTCCCCGTCCGGCTGATCTCTCCATCCAACCACGCCAGAAAATCCTCTTCCGGCTCGAGCTGAATGCCCGTCCGGAGCCAGAACAGCGGTAGTGAGCCGATGTGGCGCTCCGCGTCCATTGGCAGGTTCATCACGTCTTTCTCTGTCGTCAGCAGCATGGTCGCGCCCGCGGCCCGGGCCTGCGCGGCCAACCGCCGCAGGTGACGAGCCCGGTATGGCTCATGGTCGGCAAAAGTCCAGCGGAAATCCACTTCAATCCGCAGCTCATGTAGAGTGGCGTAGAAAGACGCCGGATTGCCGATTCCGCAAAACGCCGCCTTTCCGCATGGCGGCAGGCCGGCAGCCGGATAACGCGCCTTGCCGTTCCACTCCACCCACTCCTCCGGTACCGTGCGGCTGTAAAAGACGGGGGCGGCGGGTTGGAGCCGTGCCAGTTCCTTTTCCAACCCACGCCACGGCAGCGGCATGCATGCGCGGGTGATTATAAAAGCCGAAGCACGGGCGAGCGCGCTGCGCGTTTCCCGCATTCTCCCCAAAGGGAACACCGCGCCGCCGGCAAAGGGATCCAGGGCATCGAGCAGCACCAGATCCACGGTGCGATGGAGCCGCCAGTGCTGAAAACCATCGTCCAGCAGAATCACTCCGGGCTGAAAAACGTCCTCCACCTGGCGGCCGATGCTCAAGCGATCCGCGCCGATGCCCAGGGATGCGGTTCCGGTCCGCAGCAGGATCTGCGCTTCGTCGCCTGTGCGGGCGACGGGACAGTGCGCCCCGGGGGGTAACAGGGTGCTCTTTTCCGGCGTCGCTCGACGGTAGCCGCGAGTGAGGATCGCCGGATTCTTTCCCCGCTCGTGAAAAAGCGCCGAGAGGTAGGCCACCAAGGGTGTCTTACCCGTCCCTCCCAGGGCGATTCCACCAATGGTGATCACCGGAGCGCGAAGGCGGCCCTGCCGGGCCAGTTTGCGGCGCCTGTCGATCGCGGCGCCCCACCGCCACAACCAAGTGAGCGGCCAAAGCAACAGAAAAGCGGGCCAAGGATGGACATGACGCGGTAGCGCGTCCATAAAGCACTGGCGAACGGCTTCAACAGCCCGCTCGGTCGCGCCGCGGCGCGCTTCCGCGAGGACTTTCGCCCTCTCCCCAATCTGCGTGCGCAGCTCCGCCGCGGTGAGCAGGAAATCCAAGGCGGTTGCAAGATCCGCGGCCTGTTCGATCGGATAGACGCCTCCGCCGGCCACAAACTCAGCGGCAATCTCCGGAAAATTCTCCATGTGCGGTCCCGTGATTACCGTTTTGGAAAAAAACGCCGGTTCGAGGATATTGTGCCCCCCACGCTGCGCGAGCGTTCCGCCCATGAACACGACATCGGCCATGGGGAAGAGCGCACTCAATTCGCCCATGGAATCCACCACCAGCACCCCTGGCAAAAGTAAGGCCGACGCTTCGTCCAGTTTGGAACGCCGCAGGAAGGGCACGCCTGCTTTGAAGAGTTTTTCGGCTGCCGCATCAAATCGTTCCGGACGCCGCGGAGCCAGCAGCAGCAAGAGCCTGGGATACCGGGGGGCCAACTGGAGAAAGGCATCGATCACCGCATCGTCTTCATCGGGATCACCCGCTGCCGCCGGCGGCATCGTACTTGCCGCGATCCACACATGAGAAGGCTGAAGCCGCTGCAGCAGGCTCCCTACAAGGGGCGGTGGCTGGAGCTGCGCCGCCCGGAAGTCATACTTCAGATTGCCTGCCACACTGACCCGGCGCGCCCCCAACGCCCTGTAGCGATCGGCGGCTACCTGCGTCTGGGCCAACACGGCATCGGGCCACCGCAGAACAGCCCGAAAGAACCAGTCGAACCGCTGATAGCGAGGGAACGCTTTATCCGAAATTCGTCCATTGACCACCAACAGCCCGCAGCCGAAGCGCTTCGCTTCGCAATAGAGATTCGGCCAGATTTCGGTTTCCATCACTATCATTACTTGTGGCTTGAGACGGCGCAGCACGCGCCGCACCGCCCATGACAAATCGATGGGAACATAGAAAATCGAGTCCGCCAGAGAGCCCAATTTTTCCTGCGCCACCTGGCGCCCCGCCAGCGTAGTGACGGATACGTAGAGCCGTTGCGATGGAAAAACGGAACGTAGCTGGCGCAGCAATTCGATGGAGGACAGGACTTCCCCGACGGAAACCGCATGCAACCAGATGCCGCCGGGAACCGTCGCATCCTCAGAGAAGGGCGCGTTCCCAAAGCGTTCTCCCAATCTGCGCCAGTAGCCCCGGTTACGGGCTCCGCGGACCAGAATGTAGAGTAAGATCAGTGGAAATGCAAGAACACTTAGAAGGCGGTAGCAAAAGTAGATGAACACTCGCGGGTGGTGGTTGCTCTTCCTGAGTATAGCCGCTTGGGGGGCGGATAAGGATAAGCGCTTTCGCGCGGAGGCCGCCGACACTTACGCGACAAAGCAAGCGCATGCCGGCCTGACCATTGCCGTGGTTCCTTACCACACCGCTGAAAAAATGAAGTCCGCCTTCGGCAAGTTGAACCTTTCCGAATACGGCGTGTTGCCGGTGCTGATGGTGATGAAGAATGACACAGGCAAGACTCTCCGGCTGGCTGACATGGCGGTGGACTATGTGACCCCGGAACGTTTCAAAGTGGAGGCCACGCCATCTTCCGAAGTGCAATACCTGCAAGGTCCAAAACGCCCTGACTTTGGCGGACGCCCTTTTCCGAACCCGCTTCCGCAGCGCAAGAAGACGAACAAGCTCGCCAGTTATGAAATTGAGGGGTTCGCCTTCAATGCCAAAATGCTGCCGGCGGGAGAATCAGCGCATGGCTTTGTGTACTTTCAAACAAACTACCAGCGGGGATCGATGATCTATGTCCGCGGCATCGTGGAAGCACAGTCCGGGAAAGAGCTTTTTTACTTCGAAATTCCGACGGAGTAGTCGTTACCCCTTTTTAATCAACTCCGCGTCGATGGTGATCTTCACTTCATCGCCTACCGCGAATCCACCGAACTCCAGCGCCGCATTCCAGTTGAGGCCGAAATCTTTACGATTGACCCTGGTGGATGCCGAAGCGCCAATCCTCGTGTTGCCCCATGGATCTTTAATCGCCGGCTCGAGTGGATCCACGGCCAGAGTAACTTCCTTCGTCACGCCGCGAATCGTCAGATCGCCCGTGATTTTCAGGCCGCCGCCTGACTGCGAAAACCGGTTCGATCGGAACGTGATAGAAGGATGATTGGCGGCGTCGAAGAAATCGGCGCTCCGGAGGTGTTCATCCCGCTGGGGTTCCATTGTGTGGATGGATTGCACAGCGATGGTCACGTCCAGTTTCGAGGCCGCGAGACTCGCGGGATCGTAGACAGCCGAGCCAGTCACATTCTGGAAGCTGCCCTTGACGTTGGAGATCATGAGGTGGCGCACAGAGAACTGAGCGCTGGTATGGGCAGGATCGATTTCATAAAGGGAAGTAGCCGTTGAAGTGGTCATCATATAATCCTTAAACGATAGTCGTTCGAACAGTCATCGGGGCAAAAAAATCAGGCCCGCTCCCGGGCCATCTCCAGCAAGCCAATCAAGAGCCTTAAGTCTTTCGCGCCCACATGGCCGAGGAGATGTCGGGCCAGTTCCAGCACCGGTTCATCCATGCTGGCGAGCAAGTCCAGACCGGCTTGCGTGATGCGGCTGGTAACCACCCGGCGATCCTTAGACTCGCGCGTACGGTTGGCGAGGCCGCGCTTCTCCAAACGGTCCAAAAGGCGGGTGATATCAGGGTCCCGCGTGATCATGCGATTGGCGATTTCTCCGCACGGAAGGCCATCCACGCCAGCCCCCCGCAGGATACGTAGCACGTTATACTGGGCTGCCGAGAGACCAAACTGATCCAGCAGCACGGACTGCTTTTGCGTCAGCGCATCGGTGGTACGGACGAGATTGAGCAGCGCCTCTTCTTCGATATGCCGGAAAGGCTTGCTTTGTTTGATATCCGCGGCTAGCTTCCCGGGCACAGCTTCATATTACCCGTTAAAACGAATACTGTCAAGAGGAAAATCGCGCTCTGGACTGCCTGCCGTAACATTGATAGTGTGACTCGCCGCAAATCCCTCCTCGCCGTTCCCGCCGCCGCCGCTTCCATGCCAGCCGCCGGCCGCGCTCCCTCGATCCTGGAGTTGCGCTATTTCCAGCTTCGCAACGGCCCCGATGCGCAACCGCAGCGCACCGCCGATTTCCTGCGCCAATCCTTCATGCCAGCCCTGGCGCGGGCCGGCGGCAAGGTCCATGGCGTTTTCAGTAATTTGATCGCCCCCAACGGCCCGTTCCTGCTGGTGCTCTCGAGCTTTCCGAGTCTGGCGGCGATGGAGGCCGCCACCGAAAAGCGATCGGCCGACAAGCTGTATCAACAGGAACTCGCAGCCGCGGAAGGGAAGGGAGGCTTGCGCTACATGCGATTTGAAACCACCCTGCTGCGCGCGTTTCAGACGATGCCGGAAGTGGAGAGTTCCGAGCCGGAAGCGGGTAAGCCCGCGCGCGTTTTCGAGCTGCGCACGTACGAATCGAACAGCCCCATCAGCCTGCGCCGCAAGATCGCGATGTTTGAGAAGGATGGCGAGATAGCGATCTTCCGCCGGGTGGGTCTGCTGCCGGTTTTTTTCGGCGAAGCCATTGCCGGGCGGAACATGCCCAACCTCACCTATATGGTGGTAACGGACAGTCTTGCTGCGAGAGAGAAGGCGTGGGCGGCGTTTGGAGCCGATCCCGAATGGCAGAAACTGAGAATCCAGCCGGGTCTGAGCGATCCGGAGCTGGTGTCGAACATTTCGAATACGCTGCTGCGGCCTCTTCCATTCTCCCCGCTGCGATAAACGCTGCCCGATTCAGCGGGCGGGCGGCAGGACTTTGATTTTGCCCGACAACGTGAACATATCGTCGTTAAGATCGGTATTGATGGTCACGCTGTCGGAAAAAATCTCGTAGATCTTTTCACCATTGCGTTCCCGCTGGATCTGGAACGGCCATTGGACGCCTTTGATCTGCCGATATTTGGCGAAGCGCGTCACCTCATCGAACTTCTCGCGCGTGGTCTCATCGCGCCGCACATACTCCTGCCGGAGCGGCAGTCGCGTGCTCTGGTGAAAAAACACCTTGACCACGCGGTTATCCCGATCGGTAATCGATACAATATCCACGGGTACGTTCTCGACGATATCGGACCCTTCATAATCGAAAATCAGTCCGGGCTCGCCGAGCCTTTGCCGCAATATGTAGAACACATTCCGCCGCGTGGAATCGCGAAAGCGCGCTTCCATATCCTTGGCTACGGGACGCGCGCCGCGAAAGGTGATTTGCCAACCTTCGGTTTCCGTGAACAGAACGGCGCTTTCTTCTTTGTCCTTGCCGAAGGACTGACGTTCCCGGACGCCGAAATAATCCAGCGCCGGGGAGTCGGGCCGGGTGAGGTAGCGGGTATAAATGCGCGCCTGGGAGCGCCCGCTGAGCTGTTCCCGGTAAAACGAGTAAACGCGCCCCGTTTCCACCCGATCCCTCATTTCCAGGAAGGCCGGCCCGCCTAAAGCGGCCACCACTTCGTCGATGATTTTCTTCCCCTTCTGCTGCTTACTCTGAGCCAGCAAGGGAAGCCCGATCCAACCGCTCAGTAAACTACGCCTGGTCATGGTTTCTGGGCAAGTTCCTCCGCCTTTAATCCCGAGTTCAGTTTGTAGCCGGTAACCACTACCTCCGCCGCGGGCTTCCCGCCCTGGGTCAGTATGATCTTGTGAGGAAGTTTAATTCCATCCGCATCCTTCCAGTCGCTGTAGACGGCCTCGGTAGCACCCGCGTCGCCCCGATAATTCGTCTTGGCGAGCAGCCCGGTGGCGGGATCCAACGTGAGCTGGATCCAATTGTTCTGCTTGTCGCTGATCTCGATCGTATTCGGCCCAGTTGCATTTACGACCCGCTCCGGATCGCGATCGCTTAACCATAGCGTGGGATGGTGGCGAAACAACTCTTCCTTCGCCTGTTTTACCGCCTGCGGGGGGAGCGGCACAGAGCCTTGCGGCTGCTGCAGAAATCCGCCGCCCTTCCCGTCGTAGTAAATGATGATCTTTCCGAAAGGCAATTGCTGTTCGATCCGAGCCTGAGGCGGAAGCATCTTAATCACTTGCGTTACCTTGATGCCCTGCATCGCCGTGATTGTAACTTCCGCGGCATGCGAGTAGTCCTTCACCGCCGCGAGTTTATCGGATCCGCCCACCGCTTTTTGCAAGGTCTGCAATACCTGTTTTCCTTTCCCGATAGACGCGGCATCGGCGGTAGCGGATTCACGTTTCGGCTCTGGAATCGTCAGATCCAGTTTCGTGACGGGTAGATTGAGCGTAGTCAGGGGAGTGCCGAAATCCTCTTGTTTTCCGACCGTCACAATCACCATCTCCTCGGGCTTCAGGTATTCCTTGGCTACGCGCAAGACGTCCGCTTTGGTCACCCGTTCAATCGCTTTCTGGTACTGAAAGATGAAGTCTTTCGGATAGCCGAAATACTCATAAGTCACCAGCCGCGACAAAACCTTGCTGGGAGAATCGAAGTTGAACACGAAGCTGTTGAGCGTACTATCGCGGGCGACCCGCAACTCCTCATCGGACACCTCCGTCGTACGGATCCGGTCCACTTCTTCGCGGATCGCTTTTAACGAATCGATGGTAGATTGCGACTTGGTGCTGCCGGAAATGAAGAAGGTGCCGGGCTTTACATAGTCGGCTCCCCAGACCGCGCCCACGTTGTAAGCCAGGCCCAAATCGCTGCGCACCTTCTTGAGCAGCCGCGATGTGAACCCGCCGCCACCGAGAATGTCCGTCATTACTTCGAGCGCGGGGTAGTCTTTATCGCTGAGCATTCCATTGAGATGACCCAAACGGAAAAAAGTCTGCGTGACATCCTTCTTGTCGGCCAGATAAATTCCCGGCCTGGCTTTGTAAGTCACCGGCGGGAAAGCCGGAACCGGCGGCTGCCGGGTGTTCCAATCCGCGAACAGAGTCTCCAGTTTGGTGCGCATTGCCGAGGTCTCGAAGTCACCCTGTACGGCGAGCATGATGTTCGCCGGGAACACATAGCGCCGGTGGTAGTCGATCAGGTCCTGGCGCGTGATTCTCTCCACTGTTTCGTATTCCATTTGCCGGCCCCAGGGTGTATCCGCGCCGTATACGAGGCGCTCGAATTCACGCGATGCAATGCCCCCGGCCGAATCATTGCGGCGCGAAATCAGGCTGCGCATCTGGTTCCTGGCGATGTCCAGCTTATCCTGACGGAATTCCGGCTCGGCGAGAATCTCCTTAAACACTCCCAACACCGTGTCGGAATGCTCCTTTAGCGTGTTGAAGGAAACGCTGCCCGACGTCTCGCCGATATTGCTCTCCACGGAGGCGGCGATGCCCTCGAGCAGTTCGTTCAACTGATCTCCGGTCCTCGACTTCGTACCACCGCTGCGCATCACGTCCCCAAACAGATCCGAGAGACCTACTTTATCCGCCGGATCGAACACGTTGCCCGTGCGAATGCGAGCCGAGCCGCGCACCAACGGCAGTTCGTGATTTTCCAGTAGATAGACCTTCATCCCGTTCGAGAGCGTAAACGTCGGGATGTCGGGCAGACGGAGTTCCTTCAACGGTTTGAACTTGAGGTCCTTATACGACTTGGGTCGCGCCGCCGGGCGCGCCGGTTGGCCCGCGGCCGGCCAGCCAGCGAATATCAAGAACGTTGTCAGTAGAACTCTCATTTGGCGTCTCCTTTCGGGGGCGCCTTCGTACTCACCGTAGTCCGTCCGGACTCCACCAGATAAGTCTTTGCAACCCGCTGAACATCGTCGGCCGTGACCTTTTCGATCTCCTGAATGCTGGTGAACATTTTGCGCCAGTCGCCGTACAAAATGTAATTGCCGGCCAGTTGCTGGGCGAGGCCCATATTGCTGTCCAGGCTGCGGATCAGACCGGCCCGCACTTTGGTCTTCACCCGTTGCAGCACAACCTCATCGATCTTTTCCTTCTTCATCCGTTCAATGATTTCCACCATTGCCTTCTCGTTTTCATCGAGCGTTTTACCCATGCCGGGGACGGCGAAGAACAGAAACAGCCCGGGAAATTTGTTGCCGATAAAATTGGCGGAGGCGAAAGCCGCAAGGGAAATTTTCTTCTGCTCCACCATCTCCTTGTAGAGCACGCCCGTGCGTCCCGATGCCAGCGCGCTCGCCAGAACGGTCAGCGGAGCGTCGTCGGGATGCATTCCATCCGGCCTCTTGTAGCTCATCATGAGGATGGGCTGGCTGGGCGTTTCCACCGCGATTCGTCTTTCGCCTTCCTGTTTCGGCTCCTCGGTGATCACTCGCGGAGGCGGAGGACCGCTCGGCAGCGTGGAATAGTATTGGTCCGCCAGACGCTTCACTTCCTGCGGATCTACATCGCCGGCGAGCACCATCACCATGTTCTGCGGCACGTAGTATTTCCGGAAAAGCTCCTCCGCGTCCTTGGCGCGCAGGTTTTCAATATCGCTGGCCCATCCGATGATCTGCCGCTGCGGATGCGCCAGGAAAGAAGTGGTGAGAAGAGCATCCTGCATCTTTCCTTGGGGGCTTGATTCCAACCGCATACGCCGCTCTTCCCTTACCACGTCGCGCTCCTTGTAAAACTCGCGCATGATCGGCTGGCGGAACACCTGGGAGTTCAGGAGAAACCACAATTCCACCCGGTTCGCCGGCAGGCTGTAAAAATAGACCGTCGATTCGACGCTGGTACCGGCGTTCATGCCAACGCCGCCGTTTTCCTGAATGACTCTGGAATACGCCTCTTTATCGACATAGCTGTTGGCTTTTTCGATGGTGGCCTTCAGGTCAGCCTGGAGTTTCCCGATCAAGTCCTTAGATCCGCGGGGACCTTTGGTTTTCTCGGCCTCCAGCTTGTCGTAAATCGCCTCGATCTCAGCCAGCAGCTTCTTCTCCTCCGGCCAATTTTTGGTGCCTAGAATCTCGGTCCCTTTAAAGGCCATGTGCTCCAGCATGTGAGCCAGGCCGGTTTTGTTGCTCTGGTCGTTGGCCGATCCGACATTGGCGTACGTGACCAGGGAGACCACGGGAGCCTCCGGACGGCGCAGCACGATCATGTGCAGCCCATTGGCGAGCGTAAACTCGGTTACTTTTTTTTCAAATTCTTTTAAGTCTTGTGCCAGGAGGCACAGAGGAGCCAGCGCAAAAAGCCACCGGATATGCATATAAACCATTGTACGGCGGTCGCCATTTCCCTGGTCATCAGCGCGTCTCGCGGGCCGCGCGGATTCTCTATTGCGGTACGCCTGCGAGCCAGTATCCGTTTCTGGTCCGGACCTCAAGATCCGGCCGCCGCACTTTCACGACAATCGTGTGCCAGCCACCCTCGAGTTTATTACTGGGACTGTAGCTGATCAGATATTGGCTATGCAGTTCCTCTCCGATTTTTGTGATTGCCTCTTCCAGGGATTTCTGAGTGACGAAATTGAATTCGCGGCCGCCGGTGTACTTGGTAAATACCTCAGCCGGATTCGAGACAAAGATCGCCTTTGCCTGCCGGAAGACCTCGACAAAGGCTGGGACGGTGTTGCTGCCCCAACCGCTGTTCTGCATAACTTCGTTCGGGGTGGCGGTACCGCCGGCGGGCATGTGGCGTGCCTCGGGCGGAATGTGGCTGGGACGAGGCACGGGGGTCTTCGCGGTCAACGTGTTCAGAAAGCGGCTCATGTTCACGGTGTAAACAATCACATTGTTGAGCTCCGCCAGCAACAGCGAATCGCGCAGCTTGCCTTCACTCCCTTTGTCCCGCGTCTCGCTGATCAGCAGAATCACGCGCCGCCGGTCTTTCGCCCGATGGGAGAGCATGCGCACGGCGTCGCTCACCGCATCCACCTGCCGCGAAGTGGAGCTGCCTGCATTGATCTTTTCCAGCGCCGTTCTGATTTTGTTGCCATCGGAAGTGAAGTCCTGCATGACACGGATCCGGTGATCGAAAGCAATCACCGCTACGGTACCCTGTTCCCCTACCACCAGATGCTCCAACAGCGGCGCCATCTTCTTCACTTTCGGCAAAACGTCCTCGGTGGCCGCGTCTGCCTGCAGCAGAACCACCACGTCAATCGGCTGAAACGCGATGTCTACTTTGAACTCCTGCGGCTTGTCATTGTCGTACACCACAAACTCATGTTGACCGAGCCCATTCACAATGTTGCCCCGCTTGTCGAACACCACCGTCGGCGCCACCACCACATTGGTCTGCACCTTAATCGAGGGTTCCTGCGGAAACGCAAGGAGGGACGCAACGAGAATAACTGCCGCCAGTTTCTGACGCATGTGTATGTTGGACGTGATTCCGCCCCCCTCCGTTTCGCTAGTGCCCCGTCCTGCCTTGTAAGAGATCCACAATATGCGGCACTAGATTCAAGATAGCATCGAGCGACTCAACCGCTCCCTTGGGCGACCCTGGAAGGTTCACGATCAGCGTGCGGCTGCGAATCCCCGCGAGGCTGCGCGACAACACCGACAGCGGCGTCGATTTCAAGCCTTCCATTCGCATCAGCTCTCCAAGTCCGGGAATTTCTTTTTCAATTACGTCCCGTGTGGCTTCGGGAGTAACATCACGTTCCGCTACGCCGGTCCCTCCGGTGGTGAACACAGCGGCCGGCCGGTGGAGGTCGGCCAACTCGACCAGGCGGCTCGAGATTCGTTCCCGATCGTCAGGCACGACCTCCATCACTTCCACCTGCCAGCCCCTTTCCTCTAACCGGCGGCGCACGGCCGGCCCCGACTGGTCTTCCCGTGTTCCCGCATAGCAGGAATCGCTGATGGTGAGTACGGCAACGCGAATCATAGGTTTCAGGCTTGATTCATTTTAATGCCTCGAGACGGAATTTCCAGCTCACCGGTGGCTTACCATAGATATTCGTAATCAAATTCAGGAGAGAGCCAAGAGTGGATACACAGAAAGCTGCCGCCGGCATTCGTCTGCTGCTGATGGATGTAGACGGCGTGCTCACCGATTGCAAACTGTACAATGTGCCGGGTCCCGATGGCCGCATGGTGGAGACCAAAGGCTTTGACGCACAGGATGGCATCAGCCTGCAATGGCTGAGCTGGTACGGCATCAAGACCGGCATGATTAGCGGACGCGTTTCCCCCGCCGCCGAGGAACGCGCCCGCCAGTGCAAGTTTTCCTACGTCTATCAGGGGCACATTGAGAAAATTCCAATCCTTGAAGAGATCCTGGCCGATTCGAAAATCGATCCCTCCCAGGTCGCCTACATTGGCGATGACCTCACCGATATTGTTGTGATGCGCCGCGTGGGTCTCACCTTCGCCGCCGGCAATGCGCGCCCTGAAGTAAAACGCATCGCTCACATCACCACCGAGGCGCGCGGCGGACAGGGAGCGGTTCGCGAAGTGGCGGAGTTCCTGCTGAAAGCTAAAGGCTACTGGAGCGAAATCCTGAAAAAATACGAGGCGTAAGCCGCCCGCGAGTCTGGCCGCGTCGGCTTTGACGTTGCCTTCTGCCTGGTCACCTCGGGCGCTGGCTGCCGCGGCCGTGCTGTGCGTCCATGCCGCCAGACCGTGGGTTGGGGTTGTGATGGCATCGCGAAGATGTCGGCCCCCTCTGGCCGCTGCGGGCACGGGCCCGTTTCTGTTATGTCTTCCTTGCGGTCCTTGTAAAGCGCCGCACGCGGGCCGCATGGGGCATTGTTGTCGCATCCGCCTTTATCGCCCCCCTGGTGGATGGTTCGCGCCCTCCTGCTGGGATGCCGCCGCCTCCGCTTCTCAACCGTTTCTTTCTCCCACGAAGATCGCCTCATTCACGGTCTGCAAACCAGCATGACCAACAAGCGCGGTGGGCTGATAGTGGCGCTCACGCTTCCAGCCGCGCAATTCTTCTCCTCGAGCTTTATGAAAAAGACAAAGATTGGGCCACGCACCCCGCGATGCCGGAGGATATGCCAGCTCGAAACCTGCGGCGTTCGGCTACCAGTGCCATTCCAAAGGTGGCGGATTCCGGAAAATTCACCACCTGCCGGCACGGCTTCATTACGCCTTTCGGGTGGCGGTGAAACTCGCCGTTCCATACTCGCCGAGATCGACAGTACCGGACATTTGCCTGCCGTCGAAAGTCCCCTTGTAGGTATATTGCAGCGACGTACCTTCGATTCTTCCGCCGCTGCTGAACTCGACTTTGTTGCCGTCGACATGACCTTTCAGCGCACCCTTCACCAACCGGCCTGTGTATTGACCGCTAAGGTTATTCCCATTGGCATCCAGATAAAAGGTATGGCGCGCGGCGCCCATTTTGAAATGGAGGACGGACTCCCACAATCCCGCTACATCCCCGGTTGGGGCAGCGCGCTGCGGCTTAGGTTGCGGGCCTGGAGCCTTTTTGAGGATCTGGTAGAGACGGTCGGCTACAACCTTGTATTCGCCGGCCCACATGGCGGCCGGGCGCAACAACATTTCGTTGGACTGATCGCCTTCCTTAAGTCCGGCGTGAGTCATGATACGAGGCTCGCCCTCGAGCAGCATCTTGCCGATTTCGCCGGCGCTAATGCCGACCTTTGCCGGATCCCAAACCACCTTCATGGTAGGGTAATACTGCTTGTCCTTCGGTTCGATGATCTCGCCTGAAACGCCTGAAACCTTGGTCACGACATCAGTAATGTGACGGAACCAGGCGCGCCACTCGGCGTCTTCGGCATCGCGATTCCGCTTGCCGGTGCGCAGCATTTCAATCGCTTTCACCATGCCGGCCACTTCTTCTTTGCTCACCTTGATGGCTCGCGCAAAGGCGTGGTGCGGGGCGCTGTTCATAAACGCCGCGGCCACCAGATCCTTGCGGCCTAACAGCATGCCCGCGGTTTGGGGTCCACGGATAATCTTGCCGCCGGAGTATGCCACCAGATCGACCCCGCGCGAGAGATAGGGATTAGGCACCAACGGCAGACGGTCAGCCACATCGAGCACCACCGGTACTCCATGCTTGTGAGCGGCTGCTACGTATTGCTCGAGGGTGAACGGATTGCCGGCGGCGGCAACATTCACCTGCCCGGTTGCCATGGCGGTGCGGCGGCTGAAAGCTTTCTCCAGATCCTCCAGCGTGTCTACTTCGATCATCTTGACGCCCGTGCTTCGCACCGCGTGATCGTAGGTGCTGCGCGACCAGCGTGGCACAATCACTTCGCCTTTGATCCCTGTCGTATCGGGAAGCTGCTGCATTTTTTCGGGATCGCCGCCGGCGACGCACGCCAGCGTGGCGCAAGTCATCGCGCCCGCGGCCCCGGAACTGACCATCGCCGCTTCCACCTGCAACAATTCGGCAATACGTTTGCCCGCTCCCTCCATCAACTCGTCGAGGTTTACCGGGTAGAATGAGGCGCTATTCATCGCCTCGATCACCTCTGGCAACATTGCCGAACCACCATTAATGGTATATGTCGAGGTGCAGTTAATAAACGGCTTGACGCCGAATTGGGAGTACACTTCCGGCCCCTTGGCGCGAACCGGCAGGGTCGTGGCGGCCTGTGCGTCCTGAGGGTTGAACATACCAGCAACTCCGGCGGCGGCGCCGGCAAGAAAGAGCTCACGGCGGTTCACCGCGGCGGCCGATTTCGACTTTTTCGATTTCATTGGAATCTCCTGCCTGCGGATTTGCTGCACGTAATCCGCCTGAATTCTGCCCGTCAGTGTACCACGCTCTCATGAGAACGCGGCTGTTTAGTCTTCACCGGGCGAGACGATCCGCGGGACGATCGCACTATCTTCCAGCGTGCGCTACGACATCACTCTGAAGGAACTGCTGCAATCGGAACCACTGCGCCTCGTGGAGCAACTCGCAGGCGCGGCGGTGAGCGAGTGGATCAACGTGGAAGTGCCCCGCCAGATGGCGCGGATGGATCTGAATGCCCGGCTCACCGATGGGACGCTGTTTCATCTGGAACTCCAGGGTGACAACGACGGAGATATCGGCATGCGCATGCTTGGTTATTACGCCGCTCACTGGAAATGGTCCGGCGTGCCGCCACGCCAAGTGGTGCTGTACGTCGGTCAGAAACGTCTGAAAATGGAGGATCGCGTCGAGCACGTGAACCTGCAGTTCCGGTATAAACTGATCGATATTCGAAATGTGGATGGCGAGGCGTTACTTGATAGCCGGCAATTGGGAGATAACCTGCTGGCGATCCTTTGCCGCATGAACGATCAAACAGCTGGGATTCGCAGGATTCTTCAGCGCATCGCCAGTCTAAGCCCTGCGGAACGCGCCGATGCTTTTACCAGGCTCATGGTACTATCCGGATTGAGGAAGCTCGACGGAGCGATCCGGGAAGAGGTCAGGAAGATGCCGATCACAATCGATCTGATGGAGAATGAATTCTTCCGCGAAAGATTCCTGGCGGCCCGTGCGGAGGGACGCGAACAGGGCGAACGCGAAGGGGAACTGCAGGGGCGCCGCGAAGGAGAACAACAAGGGCGCCGCGAAGGAGAACTGGCGCTGCTTCGACGAATGCTGGAACACCGCCTCGGCGCGCTCCCCGCATGGGCGATTGCAAAGTTGGACGAGGCGGATTTACCTGATCTGGAGACATGGAGTACGAAACTCCTCGACGCCATGACGCTGGAAGACGCACTCGCAACCCTTCGATAAGAAGCGAGCATCCAAAACCAGGCGCGCACGGCGGTGATCTGGTAAGCTGTCCGGTGAAATGCGTTTTAAGAAGCAACTCTTGCGGAATGGCTTGCGGCTCGTAGTGGGATTTTCGCTGTGGTCCACTGGCAACGGTTGGGCGCAGCCTTCCGCTAACGGCGCATATCGTGTCAGCCGGAAGTTCATCTATCCGAAGGAATTTCCAGCCGGAAGGCCGTACACACCTGGCGTTCTCGCAGGCGACACCCTGTACATATCGGGACAGATCGACAAGCATCCGCAAACGGGCGCTCAACCCAAAGGGATTGCGGAGCAGACTCGCATGGCCATGACTAATATGCGGTACGTGCTTCGCGACGCCGGCATGGATTTCGGAAACGTTGTTTCCTGCCACGTCCAACTCGCCAACATCGGGCAGTATAAAGACATGAACGAGGTTTACGGCAGTTTTTTTGGTCCCGATCATTATCCCGCGCGAACCACGCTCGAGTTTCCCGGATTGCCCGGTGGAGCGAATATTGAAATTTCATGCATCGCCTATGCCGACAAGTCAAAGATTTCCCTGGTGACGCCGCCGAAGGGATCCGTTCCGGCGGCCACTGGGCCCTACCGCCCGGCTGTTTTCGCGGGCGACACCTTGTATGTGTCCGGGAGCGGCGGCGGTAAACCGCCGAACAATGAGGTCGACGCAACCATTGAAGGGCAAACGAAACAAACGATGGAGAACATCGGAAAGATCCTCGCTGCCGCTGGTCTGCAACACAAGGACGCAGTGTTCACAAATGTTTATTTCGTCGATCCGGCCGGGCTCAAAGGCGGCGTCTACGGGAAGCTCAACTCCGTGTACAAGGATTCGTTCGCTCTCGGCTCTGCGCCCAGCCGCGCCAGCTTTTGTGTTTCCAAACTGCCTGGTTCGCATAGCGTGGCCATCACGTTTATTGCTACGCGCGACCGCAAGAACAAAGGCCGGGTCGTGCCGGCGTCCGCGGGCTTGAGCCCCACCTCGTCCAACGGGGGAGTGCTCGATAAGGACACTCTCTACACGTCGGGAAAGTCCGGCTCCGGAGCCACGCTGGAGGCGCAGATGCGCGATTCCATCGAGAGTATCCGCGATATTTTGAAGCTGGCGGGAATGAACCTGGAGAATGTCGTCGATGCGCATGTGTATCTGAAGGATTTAGGCCAAATGGATGCCATGAACGCAATCTTTAAAGAATACTTTCCGAAGAATCCCCCGGCACGCACGACCGTTCAAGTATTCCAGGATCAACTGGAGCAGGTGCAGGTGGTCGCGGTCCGGTAGGTATTGACCAATTCTGGCAACGAGGTTGCCGCGGGGGCGTTGATTAAGGCCACCCTGTTCAGACCGACGCCCGCATCCAGGTGAGATCGCGTGAGCGCGAGAATGTGGAACTGGAGATCAGCGTTCGCGCGGCTGCCAACGTTACGCTGGTACTCGGCGCATGAGCGAGAAGGTGGCCCGCATGTTACCATAGAGTTGCTGTTTTTGATCTCCGCGGCGTTGGTTGCGGTCGTGGCTTAGCGGAATCGGGCAGCAATCGGCGCTTGAAGCAAGTGAGGGTGCCGTGAAATCCGGCGAACCCTCTGTTGTACGCTTAGTACCTGGTTGACCGTACCTCTCGCCCGGCCTGGAGGCGTCTACCTCATAGGGAGCACACAGATGAAGCAGTTTTCATGCATCGCCTTTCTTTCAGCGGGTGTTCTTTTCGCTGACCTCGCCGCCGGGCAAACGTACGGTCAAAGGGGCGATCCCTATTACCAGAACGGCCGGGGCTACAATGAAGACAGCTACAACCGCTCGCGGGGCGGGTATGGAAACGAAAGGTTCGGGTACGGCGGAAACGCATCCCTAATTCCCAGGGTATTGTCGAACATCGAGCGAGCCGCGTCCAACGCTCATCTTGACCGCCACGAAGCAAAGCACTTCAACGAGGCGGCGCGAAAGCTGGAGGAGTTCGAGAGCCGATTGGCCCGAGGCAAGTTCGATACCGGCCGGCTCGACAAAGCCATAGACAGCATTCAACACCTTGTCGAGGCCGACCGGGTACATCCGCGCGATCGGAGTAGGCTCAGCAGGGACTTGTCGGCGCTGCGGCAGTTTCGCTGGGGCGGCGGCCAATATGGTCCCGGCGGTGACTACCGCGACGAAAGGTATTACCGGAACAATCGCCGCTAAGAGGTCTGAGCAAAGCGAGTCGGCAGTGAAGTTGTACCATCTCTCAGGGAAAGGAGAATCCAATGACGTTCCGTCATATCCTTTTCCCGGTGGATTTTTCCCAACGCTCTTACAGCGCGGCTCCGCAAGTGGAGAGCTTGGCAAGACACTATAGCGCCAAAACCACTTTGCTCCACGTCATCTGGCATGGGGAGACGGCGAAGTCCACCTTAACCTTTATTCCCGCCGGACAAATGTTGGCCAGGTTGGCGGCGTTCACGAAAGATCGCTTTCCGTCGCTCGTAGCTGCTTGCGAGTTAGTGGAAGGTGAGCCGGCCCAAGCCATTGTAAAGTTCGCCCGCGAGAAGGGCGTGGATCTTATCATGTTGCCGTCACACGGTTACGGACCGTTCCGCAGTCTTCTCATTGGTTCCGTCACCGCAAAGGTGCTGCACATCGCGCAGTGTCCGGTTTGGACGGGAGCGCATGTGGAAAGCGAACCACAACCGATGCATACTCCCTTCCGGAGCGTGCTGTGCGCAGTGGATCTGACGCCGCATACGGGCTCGCTGATGGAGTAATCCGCAGGCCTAGCCGGGACATTAGGCGCTACGCTGCGCTTCGTCTACGCGATACCGGGGATCGAAGCCTGGGGCGAACGCCAATTCGGCGATGAGCGAGACCTGCGGCAGCAGATCCGCAGGCTGATGACGGGCTTTCAGAAAGAGGCCGGCATCGATGCACCCACTTGCGTCGTCCCGGGTGCTGTTGAAAAGGTAGTGCGCGATGAGGCCCGGCGGCATGAAGCCGAGCTGATCGTGATTGGCCGGGCATGCGCCAAGGGAACGCTCGGCAGGCTTCGCACCCATGTCTACGGCATCATTCGCGCAGCCCCATGCCCGGTGATCAGCGTATAAAGGCTTCTCTCGCGCCATGACGTAACTCATGATTTGTTCTCCTGTTCTTCCATCCATCTGCGTACAGCCGCCAACTCTTCCCGGCTTGACGTTGGCCCTGAAATGGCATGCTGCAGCAATTGCTGTGTCGATCCCCCCGAAGGCCCGCTCCACGAAATTAGCTGTCAGGGAAAATTTTCGTACACTCATCCGCGAGCCGCATATTGCGTACAATCAGAACGATGCACTCCGGTTACCCTACGGATGGATTTGCGGGACTGTTGAGCGGGTAGGTCTTTGTGTACCTGACAGCGGAGCCGCAGACGTTGGATGCCGATGAGTCCCGCATCGATACGATGCTCGCGGAGTGTCCTGACATTCCAGCCGTTTTTCTGATCTGGCCTTGCGAGGGCAGTCCATATCTCGCGCGCACAAAACTGCTGAAGCGCCGGCTGTCGCGACTGCTTGGGCTTCGCGGCCAGCAGTCGAAGCTTCTGCACCTGCGCACGATCGCGCGGCGCATTGATTTCTGGCCGTATGGCTCACGGCTGGAATCGAGCCTGATCCTTTACGAGCTTGCCCGATTGCACTATCCGGACTCCTATGCCAGGATTCTGAAACTGCGCCAGCCATCCTATGTGAAGCTCATCCTTTCCAATGCGTTTCCTCGAACGCAGGTCACCACGAGGCTGAGCGGAACCGAATCGCTTCATTATGGACCGTTCTCTTCGCGGTTCGCGGCGGAGATGTTTGAAGCAGGTCTCCTCGACTTCTTCCAGTTGCGGCGCTGCCAGGAGGATCTTGAACCTTCGCCCGGCCACCCCGGCTGTCTCTATGGCGAGATGAACAAATGCCTGCGGCCCTGCCAGAAAGTTGTCGGGGTGGAGGAGTACGCAAGCGAGACAGCGCGGGTGGCGGGATTTCTCCGATCGGATGGGGAGACGCTCATCGAGTCCATTCAGTCCGCTCGTGAGCGCTTCAGCGAAGACCTCGATTTTGAAGAAGCGGCGCGGATGCACAAGCGATTGGAAAAGGCGGCGGCAGTGCTCCAGTTGCGCGGTGATCTCGCCACGGATATTCAGAGACTCAGCGGCATCGCAGTCGTGCCCGCGTTCGCCATGGATGATGTGGGGCTGTGGTTCTTTGTGGAAGGAGTCTGGAAAGCGGGCTGCACTCTGTCGCTACGCGTGGAGGAAGGCCGTCCTCTGCCGATGGATCGCCGGCTGAAGGACACGATTGCCGCCCTTCCCGCAACAGGCCGGGTGGCGTTGCGCGACCGTCAGGATCACCTGGCGTTGTTGGCCGCATGGTTTTATTCGAGCTGGCGGCAGGGGGAGTGGGTGCACGTGCCGGACATGGATGGCGTGCCTTACCGCAGACTGGTGAATGCTGTACATAGGGTTGCCAAGGCCGCGTCGAAACCCTGAGCTACAATACAGGCGAACCGGAAAATTTGGCGCGATGCGGCCGTTCAGAAACGAGATCAAACACAGGCTTGGACTTCTCCTCAGCGGATGCGTGCTTGCCGCGACCGTGGCGAATGCGAATCCAAGGCTGTTCCTCGATACCTACTGCGTGTCGTGCCATAACCAGAAACTCCGCACGGCTGGACTTGCCCTCGACCATTTGGATGCGGCCAAGCCAGGCGCCGATGCGGAAATATGGGAACGGGTGATCGGGAAGCTTCACGCTGGTTCCATGCCTCCGCCCGGCGCGCCGCGTCCCGAAGCGGCGCAGTATCGGGCCGTGGCGACGTTGCTCGAAAACGAAATCGACCGGGCGTGGATGGAACGGCCAAATCCTGGAAGGATCAGCGCGGTCCATCGCATGAACCGGACACAATATAACAACTCCATTCGGGATCTGTTCGCACTCGACCTCGATGTGAGGCCGCTACTGCCCGGGGACGAGACCGCGGATGGAAGTTTCGACAATTTCGCCGATGTCCTTTCCATCTCTACCGCGCACCTCGAGCGATACATGTCCGTGGCCCGGCAGGTTACGCGTCTTGCCACGGGTCTTCCTCCCACCAGTGCCCGGATCGAGACATTCGAGATGCCCCTGCATATGCCGCAGGAGGACCGGCAGAGTGAAGACCTGCCCCTGGGATCGCGCGGCGGCATGGCCATTCGGCACAACTTTCCGGTCGATGGAGAGTACTCCCTCAAAATTCGTCTGCAAAGGCAGTATCAGGGCTACCTCAAGGGAATGGGTTGGCCGCAGCAACTGGACATTCGTCTCGACGGTAAGCTGCTGAAGAAGTTCACGGTGGGAGGCGGGGCCAAAGGCAGACCCGCCGGCGCCAGTTACGCAGGCGATGGCGAGCCAGGCTTTGCCGGCGATCCTGAATGGGAGAAATACATGCAGACCAGCGGCGATGCGGGTCTCGAAGTTCGCGTGCCGGTAAAGGCGGGGCCGCACGTGGCGGGGGTGGCGTTCGTACGCGATTTGTGGGAACCGGAAGGCCTTCCGCAGCCGCTCCAGCGGGGCAGGGTCATTGCCAACGATCAGGTCTATATGGATCACGCCAGCGTGGGATCGGTCCAGATTGGAGGTCCCTACCAGTCCGCTGGAGCGGCCAGGGACACGCCGAGCCGGCGGGCGATTTTTGTTTGCCAGCCTCGGGTGGAAAAGGAGGAACAGGCTTGCGCGCAGAAGATTCTGTCCCACTTCGCCCGGCGCGGCTACCGGCGGCCCGCAACAGACACAGACGTGAACACCCTGCTCGAGTTTTTCAAACAGGGGCGCCGCGATGGCGGCAGCTTCGACCATGGAATACAATTCGCGCTGGAGCGAATCCTGGTTGACCCGGACTTTCTGCTGCGGGTGCACAAAGGTCCAGCCAATCGCCTGAGCGAGTTGGAGGTAGCTTCGCGCCTGTCGTTTTTCCTATGGGGTAGCATTCCGGACGGGCGTTTGTTGGACCTTGCCGAGCGCGGACAACTCACCGCTCAAGCGACTCTCGAAAAGGAAGCGCGCCGCATGCTTGCGGATCCGCGCGCCGTCCGTTCGCTGGTCAACGATTTCGCCGCCCAGTGGTTGAATTTGCGGCGTCTTGACGAAGTCGTGGTAGATCCGATTCGCTATCCCAACTACGATCTGAGTCTGCTCCAGGGTTTCCAGCAGGAGTCGGAACTCTTCGTCGCGAGTACCCTGCGTGAGGACCGGAGTGTCGTCGATCTGCTGGGCGCCGATTACACATTCGTCAATGAACGGCTGGCGAGACACTATCAGATTCCCGGGATTTACGGGAGCCGGTTCCGGCGGGTGACGCTCCCCAACCGCGATCAGCGCGGGGGGCTTCTCTCGCAGGGGGCGCTACTTGCGGCAACGTCGTACCCCGACCGGACATCGCCGGTGCTGCGGGGGAAATGGCTGCTGAATAACATTTTCGGTCTGCCTGTTCCGCCGCCACCGCCGGGAGTGGACACCAACCTGGAGACCAAGCCGGGCAGCATGCAGTTATCGATCCGGGAGCGCCTGGCCGAACACAGGCGAAATGCTTCGTGCAATAGCTGTCATGCAGCCATCGATCCGCTAGGCTTTGCGTTGGAGAATTTCGATGTCATCGGCGGGTGGCGCAAGGTGGACGAATCAGGAAACGCGGTTGACGCGAAAGGCACGACTTTGGCGGGCGCCAACGTGGAGGGATTCGCCGGACTGCGAGCGCTGTTACTGGACCAGCCGGAACTGTTTTCGCGTACGGTGGCAGGGAAACTTCTGTCGTACGCACTCGGACGGCGGCTCGAGCATACCGATCAGCCGGCGGTGCGTAAGATCGTTCGTGATGCGGCTGCGCAACAATACCGCTGGTCGTCCCTCATTCTCGGGATTGTTCAAAGTCCGCCCTTCCTAATGCGGACGAGGTGATGCTGAGATACCCTAGGGGCAGCAGAGATGGCATTCCTCACCAAATCATTGCCGCGGCGCACCGTTCTACGGGGGTTGGGAACCACGGTGGCGCTACCATTTCTCGACGCGATGCTGCCGCGCGCGCGAGCCGTGGCGAAGCCCGTACACCGCTTCCAGGCCTTCTATGTGCCGAACGGGATGGCCATGGAGTATTGGTCCCCGAAAAGCGAAGGACGCGACTTCGAACTTTCTCCCATCCTTGAGCCGCTGGCTCCGTTCCGGGATCAGATGCTCGTTCTATCGGGCATCAAAGCGAACTGGAATTACATCCATGCCGGCGCCTCGGGATCTTTTCTTACGGGGACAGTGCGCGGCGGGCGCAATGAAGTGGAAATCATCGCCGACGTGTCGATGGACCAACTGTTGGCAAGGCATTTCGCCAGGGAGACGCAGGTGGCATCGCTCGAGCTTGCCATCGACGCTCCGGCCAATGCGGGCGCGTGCACGGGCAATCTGAGCTGCGTGTATACCCATACGCTTTCGTGGCGCAGCCCCACACAGCCGCTCCCAATGGAGTGGAATCCTCGGGCCGTTTTCGAGAAGCTGTTCGGCGACAGCGGCAGCACCGAACGAGCCGCGCGGGATGCCAGAGTGCGCCAGCACAAGAGCATTCTGGACTCGGTCACGCAAAAACTCGCCAGTCTCAAGCAAGAACTTGGCGCGCAGGACCGGGTCAAGATCGACGAATATGCGGAAGCGATTCGCGACGTGGAACGGCGGATTCAGCGGGCCGAATCCCAGCGCGCGGTAGAACTGCCGGCAATGGCGCAGCCAATGGGGGCGCCTCCGGTCTTCGAAGATCACCTGTCGCTGATGCTCGACTTGCAGCTGTTGGCGTTTCAATCCGATCTCACGCGCGTCGTCTCGTTCATGCTGGGCAAGGAACAGAGCGCCCGCCCGTATCCTCAGATAGGTGTGCCGGAGGCGCACCATCCGCTGTCCCACCATAACGATGTTCCCGAGTTGATCGCGCAGATGTCGAAGATCAACCGCTACCATACGCAGTTGTTCTCGCAATACCTGGCAAAGCTGCGCGCCACGCCCGATGGGGACGGCTCGCTTCTGGACCACATGACCATCCTCTATGGCTCGGGCATCTCCAACAGCACGCGGCACTCCGGCGACAACTTGCCGTTGCTGGTGTTGGGCGGCGGAGCGGGGCGGCTTAAGGGCGGCCGGCATCTGAAGTATTCCGGCAATCCCACGACGGCAAACCTGCTGATGACATTGATGGATAAACTCGGCGTGCCGGTCGAACGCCTGGGCGGCAGTACAGGCAAGCTTCCGCTCGAGCCGCTCCACGGAGTTTAGCGATGCGGGCGTTGCTCTCGCTGTGGTTGGCCGCCGTCTTAAGCGCGGCCGAAGCGGATGGCACGACGCCACTGCTGCGGGCGAGCTACGGCGATGATCTGGAAACCGCCGCCCGTCTGATTCGCTCGGGAGCGGACGCGAACGCGGCGAACGATCTGGGAGCCACGCCGCTTTGGGCGGCTTGCCAGAATGGGAGCACGGCGATGGTGCGGATCCTGTTGAAAGCGGGAGCGAATCCGAATGCCGCGCTGCTGCGGGGAGAAACGGCGCTGATGGTGGGCGCTCGCTCAGGCAATCCGGAGGTGGTGGAACAGTTGCTCGCCAAAGGCGCGAACCCCAACGCGCGCGCCGTGCGAGGCCAGACCGCGCTCATGTGGGCGGTGGCGCAAAAGCATCCCGAAGTGGTGAAAGTGCTGCTGGCGCATGGGGCGGATGTCCACGCTCGTTCGGAGGTTTGGAGCCAGGTGATGGCTGTACCGCCGCACGGGCATCCCGGGAACAACAAGACGATTCCCCACGGCGGCAATACGGCTCTGCTATTTGCAGCGCGGGTGGGCGACCTGGTTTCCGCAAAGCTGCTCGTGGGCGCGGGCGCCAACGTAAATGATGCTGACGCCTGGGGCGTCACCGCCACGGTTTTGGCCGCTCATTCCGGTTACCGTGAGGTTGTGGAATTCCTGCTCGAGAAAGGGGCGGATCCGAACCTGGCGGCAGCGGGCTTCACCGCGCTTCACAACGCGATCATGCAGCGGGATGAAAAGATGGCTGCGGCGCTGTTGGCGCATGGGGCG
>DATLCW010000158.1:0-4522 GCA_035526195.1 Bryobacteraceae bacterium | reverse complement strand
CGGCGCTCATGGAGTCCCTTCAATCAGCGCCGCGGCGAGCAGCGGGATCATCAGCTCATGATGCCCGGTGATGGCGTAGCCTTTACCTTCACGCTGGGAATGCGGACGCTCCACCACATTGACCTTGGGACGGTAGTGCTGCAGGAAATCGAAGTTGACGGTAGTGAAACGGGCCAGCGGATGTCCGAGGTTGCGCACCACCGAGACGGCTTTGAGGAACACTTCCGGCAGGATCACCGCCGAGCCGACATTGAGGTACACGCCGCCATCGTGAATCTCGCGCACCAGCGAGCACAGCAGCCGGAAATCGTGATGCGTTGCCGCTCCAATAGCGGCGGCATCGGCTGCCGGATGCGTGTGCGGTGTATCGGTTCCCACAGCGACATGCACGGTTACGGGAACCGAAGCCTTCCATGCCTGGAGCACGATCGAATAGGCGGCGAACTCGGGGCGGGCAATCCGGTTCAACCGCTCGCCAATGGCTTCCCCCATTCCGGCGCCTTGCTTCGCGCCTTCTGTAATCGCTTCATTCATTTCGCGCCCGGTTTCTTCAGCCGCTCCGAAACGCCCGTCCGGCAAGACCGCTTCCACGTCTTCGCTGGTCTGGCCGGCCAAACCGATCTCGAAGTCATGAATGGAGGCGGCGCCGTTCATCGCAAACGCGGTGATGAAGCCGCGCCGCATCAGATCGATCAGCGTCGGCGCGAGGCCGCATTTGACCACATGCCCGCCAAGACCCCAGATGATCGCTCGCTGGCGGCGCCGTGCTTCGAGAATTGCCGAGACCACGGAGCCGAATTGCGAGGCAGCCAACAGGCCGGGCAGCGTGTCGAACAGGCCCGGAAGTCCGCTCCCTTTCTGATACGCCCTGGCCATGTGGGCAATAGTTACTTTGCCGCCGCGATCGGCGATAGGGATGGTGTTCAGCCCATCGAAGGCCAAGGGCTGAAAGTTATATTTGCTAGGCAAGTTTGCGAGTCCCCTCAACGCCCAGCGCACGGGCTAGCGCGTGGCCGGTGTAGCTTTTCTTCGCGCGCATGATCTGCTCCGGCGGGCCCGCCGCCACCAGATGGCCGCCGCGTTCTCCCCCTTCCGGGCCAAGATCGAGAATCCAGTCGGCGGACCGCACCACGTCCAGGTTATGCTCAATCACCACAATCGTATTTCCCAGGTCCACCAGTCTTTGTAGCACGTCGAGCAGACGCTTGACATCGTCAAAGTGCAGCCCGGTGGTGGGCTCATCGAGGATGTAGAGCGTGCGCCCGGTCTGGCGTTTGCTGAGCTCGCGGGCGAGCTTGATACGCTGCGCCTCGCCGCCGGACAGGGTCGTGGAAGATTGCCCCAGGTGGATGTATCCGAGTCCCACGTCGAACAGGGTCTGGAGCTTATTGCGGATCATCGGAATGTTTTCAAGGATCGGCAGCGCCTCTTCCACAGTCGATTCCAGCAGATCGCAAATAGACCTGCCGCGGTACCGCACCTGCAGCGTTTCCTGATTGTAACGTTTCCCCCGGCAGAGGTCGCAGGTGACATAGACGTCGGGCAGGAAATTCATTTCGATGCGTTTCAAGCCGTCGCCCTGGCACGCTTCACAGCGTCCGCCTTTCACATTGAAGCTGAAACGGCCGGGCTTGTAGCCGCGTTCCCTGGATTCGGGAAGCATGGCGAAGATGTCACGCATCGGCGTGAATACACCGGTGTAGGTGGCGGGATTGGAGCGAGGCGTGCGTCCGATGGCGGATTGATCGATCTCAATCACCTTGTCGATCAATTGGATGCCGGTGATGCGATCGTGCGCGCCGGGATGCGCATGAGAGCCGTAAATTTCTTTCGCCAGCGCGCGGTAAAGGATATCGTTGACCAGCGTGGATTTGCCGCTCCCGGAGACACCGGTAACCACCGTGAGCGTGCCGAGCGGGAAGGTGGCGTCGATGTTCTTGAGATTATGCTCGCGCGCACCGTGAATCGTGAGAAATTGGCCGTTGCCGCTGCGGCGAACCTCCGGCGGGTCAATCCGGGCGCGGCCCGCGAGATAGGCTCCGGTGAGCGAGCGCGGATTATTTTCGATCTGTAGCGGAGTGCCCGACGCGACCAGTTCCCCTCCGAGGCGTCCGGCGCCGGGTCCGAGATCGATGACGTAATCGGCGCGGCCGATGGTTTCCGCGTCATGCTCTACCACGAGCACCGTGTTACCGAGATCGCGGAGCTCCGCCAGAGTATCGAGAAGCCGGTCGTTGTCCCGGGGATGAAGACCGATGGAGGGCTCATCCAGCACATAAAGAACGCCGCGCAGCCGGCTCCCGATTTGCGTGGCGAGGCGGATACGCTGTGCTTCGCCACCGGATAGTGTGGAAGCCGCACGCTCCAGGCTCAGATAGTCCAGGCCGACTGCGGAAAGAAAGCCCAGGCGGTTGCGGATCTCATCGAGGACGCGTCCGGCAATTTGCTGCTCCCGCCCCGTTAATTGGAAGGTGTGGAGCAGGGGCAGGAGCCGGGCGACCGGCATGCCGGCAAACTCTGAAATGGATACCTCTTTCACGCGGACGGAGAGGCTCGAGGGACGCAGCCGGGCTCCGTTGCAGACCGTGCAGACGGTGGACGTCATCTGATGGAGCAGCCACTGCCGGTACTCGTCGCTGGTAGCCTCTTCATACACGGTTTGCAGGATGCTGAGGATGCCGGCAAAGCCCTCTCCGCCTTCCATCAGCAGCTTGCGCGACTTTGCCGGCAGGTCCTCGAACGGCTTTTTCAGATTGATGCGCAGTTTACGGGCCGCGTCGGTGGTTTGAAGCAGGATCTGGCTGGAGCCCACGGCACTGGCCAGCGCTCCTTCCAGCAGCGGTTTCGATGGATCGGCGACAACCTTGGATGGATCGAATGCCCATTCGCTGCCAAGCCCATGACAGGCGGGACAGGCTCCGTAGGGGCTGTTGAAGGAAAAAGACCGCGGCTCGAGCTGGGGTACACTTTCGCCGCATTCCGGGCAGGCAAGCTTCTGCGAGTAGAGACGCTCTTCCCCGTCAACCACGGCGATGATGACCAAACCATCCGCGAGTTTGGTAGCGGTTTGAACGCTGGTTTCCAGCCTTTTCTCGATCCCGCTCTTAATCAGCAGCCGGTCGACGACGACTTCAATGGAGTGGTTCTTCCGCTTGTCGAGGTTAATCTCTTCGTCGAGCGAGCGTAGTGCCCCGTCGATCCGGGCGCGCACAAAACCCTGCTTGGCGTATTTCTCCAGCTCTTTTTTATACTCGCCTTTGCGGCCGCGCACCACCGGCGCAAGGATCATGATGCGATCGTCCTGCCGTAGCGACAGGATATGGTCGAGGATCTGTTGCGTGGATTGCTGCGTGATGGCGATGTCGCAGTTGGGGCAATAGGGGATGCCGATGGAACTGTACAGAACGCGCAGATAGTCGTAGATTTCGGTGATCGTTCCCACGGTCGAGCGCGGGCTCCGGGAGGTGGTTTTCTGTTCGATGGAAATCGCGGGGCTGAGGCCGTCAATCGAATCCACTTCAGGCCGCTCCATCTGATCGAGAAATTGGCGGGCGTAGGGCGAGAGCGTTTCCACATAACGCCGCTGCCCTTCGGCATAGATGGTGTCGAAAGCCAGCGAGCTTTTGCCGGAACCGCTCAATCCGGTGATGACGGTGAGCGAGTTGCGGGGAATTTCCACGTCCACATTTTTCAGGTTGTGTTGACGCGCTCCGTGGACGGTAATTTTATCGAGCATGCTGCTAGGGTGAGGACGGGCGGGTAGCCTTATCCTTTCAAGATAGCGGTTTTTCAGAGAGGCAGCAGCAACGGGCGGACAGCGGGTTATTTGCGCCATTCCAACGTTTCAGAAACAGCGACGTTCTCTTTGGTGTAGAGGTCGAGGCGGAATTTGACCACATCGGACATATTCCGGTAATACACCGCTGGATTCTGGAGCTGCAGCACATCCAGGTCAACCTTCTTGTCGTAGGTGCCTTCAATAATCGTCAGAACGCCGCGCTGGGCTGTGCGCACCGGCTGGCTGTGACGGTCCCAACGAACGTGCAGATAATCCCCGGAACGGCTGGCGGCCAGTGAGACGCTATAGGGATCGCTCAGGATCCCGGCGGCTCGTGCCGGACGATACGTCATCGCCGCCTGAAAGCCCACCAGTACGCCCAGCAGTAAAAAGAGGAACGACAGCGGGATCCAGACGTTTCCCGTGCGGAATCGGGATGCTTGGAATTCCGGCTGGGCGAAAGCCGGGATCTGGTCGTCTTCGCGCGGCGCAGGGAGGGTTGGGTCGAACGGTTCTTCGACGGGCCGATCTGCCGCCTCTAGATCTGCCGCTTCTAAACGTACAGGAGGCGTCCGCGCCGGAGCCGCGCCGCCTCCCAACTCCCGCCGGCGGAACGGGAACTCCTGATAGGGCGCTTCCGCATGGACTTTCCCTTCTTCGCGAAAGAAGAACCCGGCAAGGCTCACTTTGGTGGCAAAAGGCTTGACCAGCAGAAACACGGAGGACGGGCCGGGAAAATAGCTA
>DATLCW010000136.1:0-3565 GCA_035526195.1 Bryobacteraceae bacterium | reverse complement strand
CAAGGCGGGCGTATTGAAGGAAATCCAGACCGCGTCCACACTGCCAAAAGATGTCCCTGTGACGAGTAATTTATCCACGGCGGAAGTACAGGTGCATCCCTCCGGCAAATTTTTATACGGGTCGAACCGCGGGCACGACAGCATCGCCGTCTTTTCGATCGCCGGCGACGGAAAGTTGACGCTAATCGAGAACGTCTCGACCCAAGGTAAGATACCGCGAAACTTCGGCATCGATCCCTCCGGATCGTTTCTGCTGGCCGCCAATCAGGACAGCAACAATATTGTGGTATTCCGCATCGACAAGAAGACCGGCCGCCTCACCCCGACCGGCCAAACCGTCGACGTGCCGGCGCCGATGTGCGTGAAGTTTCTCGCGGTGAAATAGGCAGAATCCACATCGGGGGCGGCTCGTCACCTTGGCGCACCTCGGCGCTGAAGACGCTGCGTTTCTCGCCGGATGAAGTTAGAATAGAAAAATGCGTCGACTGACTTTGCTCGGCTGGGCCTTTTCCGAGCTGCTCGCGGCTCAAACCAATTCTAATAAACTCATCTACGTGCTTCCTCAGGCGGTGGATGCCCGGCCTCAATTAGGCGTCACCTTGCGAGATGTAGATCCAATCCGGAACGGGACCGATTTCGGCGCCGTCGCCGGCTCCAACGCCAATTTCGGCAATGTCAGTGGAGGGCTGCTGCGGCCCTTCAATATCGGTATCGCGACGTCGCTTTCTACGATGCCCATCGCCTCTCCGGCTTCGGGAGTGATCTTCCATGAAGATCCCGCCACCGGAGCCAAGTTGCCCTCGTCCGAGAGCCTGGGACCTATTCTTACGGAACGGGCGGAAACGATCGGCAAGCGGCGCTTCTTTGCCGGGTTTACACGCCAGCAGTACCGCTTCAATAAGTTGGAAGGTCAGGATATCGGCAACATTCGGGCGTTGGATCGGGGCGGCGTGCAAACGAAAATTCTCCAGGACGGAGTCCGCCAAGTGACGTCTCCCACCACCGTGACCACGCAGATTGACATGCGTCTGGATCAGAATGTGGCTACGTTTACCTATGGCCTCACCAACCGGCTGGATGTTTCCGGCGCCTTGACCTGGGTCAACTCGACGTTAGGCGTTGTTGCCTCCGATGCTTAGATCCAGAATACGGGCGATCCTTTCAACAGCGGAAGCTGCTGGTGCGGGCAGACGTTCGATGTGAACGCTTCCCGCAGCTCGTTTGCCACTGATTTCGGACGCTCCGGATTCCGCGTTAGCGGCCCCTTCGGACGCTCCCGGCGGACTTCCACCGGCATCGGGGACACGCTGATTCGAGTAAAAGGAACGGTGTTTGAGCGCTCGCAGGCGGCGTTGGCGATCGGCGGCGACCTTCGTCTGCCCACCGGTGACGAGCTGAATTATCATGGGTCCGGAGCAACCGGATTCAAGCCATTTGTGGCTCTTTCTCTCCACTCCCGCGATCTGGGGGCGGTCCGGTTCTCTCCGCACTTCAACGTTGGCTATCAGATAAATGGCAAGAGCCTGCTGGCCGGCGATATTTTCCAGAATCAGAAGGGAAGTCTGCCAAATATCTTCTCCTGGTCGGCTGGGTTGGGCATCAGCGTCAGGCAGCGGTTTACGTTCATGACCGACATTCTCGGTCAGAACGTAATGGACGCCAACCGCCTGGTGTTCGCGTCGGTTCCAGGGCGTGGAACGGGTATCGCCGCGGCCACCGGTATGACGCTGGCTCCCGATAAGCAGAACTACCAGATGACGGGCGGCGCGTTCGGATTCAAGCTGAAGCTGGCCGGGAACCTGGTGTTCAGCACAAACCTGCTGGTGGCCTTCGACAATAACGGGCTGCGCGATAAACTGGTTCCTTTATTCGGTATTGGCTACTCGCATTGAGGTAGGCTGAAGACTGGAGGAAGCGATCATTATGCAGAGAAATGGAAGCGCGGTGTGGGAGGGCGGTCTTAAGGACGGCAAAGGAAAGGTGTCCACGGACAGCGGCGTCCTTAGCGATGCCCAGTATTCGTTCGGGACGCGCTTTGAAAACGGCCGCGGGACGAATCCCGAGGAGTTGCTCGCCGCCGCTCATGCGGCGTGCTTCTCGATGGCCCTTTCGGCGGAGTTGGGCAAGGCGCAGATGACGCCCAAGGCGATCCGCACCACGGCCAAGGTCAGCCTCGAAAAATCCGGCCAGGGTTTTGGAATTCCGGCGGTCCATCTTGACGTCACGGTCGAATTACCGGGCGCGGACCAAGCCGCCTTTGATGCGGCCGCTGCTTCGGCGAAGACGAACTGTCCCGTGTCTAAACTGTTTAATGCGACGATTACGATGGATGCGAAGCTCGCAAGCTGACAAGCCCGGTTAGAAAACGAAACGCGCCCCAACCTGGATGAACCGCGCATTCTGGCCTACCGTGGTGTACTGGCCAAAGCTCGGCTGCGTGATGGTGCCATCCACATTCTGGAACGATGTGTTATTGAAGATGTTGTAGAACTCCGCGCGGAGTTGGAAGTGCGCCCTTTCCCAGAAACGGAAGTTCTTGTAAATGTTCCAATCGAAATTGCGCTCGCCGTTCAGCCGGTGCGTGCCGCGGCCAAGGTTGCCGATGTTGCCGAGCAGCGGCTGGCTCAGGCCAAGGCTGGTAGCGTGATTGGATATTGCCACCGGGCCAACGGCCGTCGTCCCTTGCGGCGCGCCTGCGGAGCCGCTGGGCACCGGTTTGAAATTAACCGGCCCGGTCACATTCGGCCGAACCGCTGCGCCGCCGCCGAGGACCGTGATCGGATCGGTGATACCCCGGCGCGGTCCTGCTAGCAAAGTGGTGGGGAATCCCGTGCGGAAGCCGGTGATACCGGCAAACGACCAACCGCCCAACAGGCCTCTCACCGCGCGATTGGAAGCATTGCGGAAGAACGGCAGCTCCCAATTATGCGCGAACACCAGCCGGTGCCTCACATCGAATTGCGATACGGCGCGATTGTTCTTGTTATCGCGCGGATCCTGCTGTCCAGGGTTGTCATTGACCAGAACGCCAAGAACATCTGAATTGTCGTCGATGGACTTCGAAAACGTATAACTCGTATTCAGCATGTAGCTGCGGTATCGCTTCTGCATCTCGAACTGCGCCGCATGGTAATTCGAGTTCGCTGAGCTCTCTACGTAATTGATGATGTTGTAACGGCCGTCGATGCGATTGCTGCGCCGCGTAGGACTGCCGGCGAGACCCGCAAAGGCCGTCTGAAACTGCGGGAGCCGGGCGTCCTCGTCCGCAAGACTTGTCGCTGGCGCCACTGGACTCGCGATCAGGTTAATGGGCCGCATACGGGGAAGAAAATTTCCCTTGGTACCGACATAGGATCCCTTGAGAACGATGCCGCCGGAGATCTCACGCTGAATCCCGAAGTTCCATTGATGCACCTGCGGATTCGCCAGATCCTGCGCCAGAGCCGGGGAAATGTTTCCAAAGTTTAGCGTAGTCTGGCTAAGCGACCCTACTTGCGCCCGGAAGGATTGTTGCGAGGAGGACGTTCCCGCCACGATGCGCGCGAAGCTGTTGTCGCCGGTAAAA
>DATLCW010000127.1:0-2118 GCA_035526195.1 Bryobacteraceae bacterium | reverse complement strand
TTTGAAGGTCTTGCCCAGCATTGCAAAGCCACCCTTCTCGGTGTCGCGGGCACCCAGGTGAAGGTTACTCAACAGGCCCTGCCTGCGCCCGTTCCCCCATTCGGCCGCCAGCACAACCAAATCGAGTGTCCGCGCCTGCTTCAGCTTCAGCCAGCTTTGACCGCGGGCTCCGGCGGCGTACGGCGCATTCGTCGCCTTCGCCATGATTCCTTCGTGGCCGCGCGCCAGCGCATCGCGCAGGAACTCTTCGGCGCGCGCCGCGACCGCTGTTACCAGGTTCGGGACCAGCAAATCTTCAGAAGCAATTTCGCGCAGCGTCTGAAATCGTCTCGATTGACTCTCGTCGGCCAGCGATTCGCCGTCCATATAGAGCAGGTCGAACCAAAACGGTGTGAGCGGCAGTTCCGCCCGCATGCCGTCCACGTTCAGCTTGCGCCCAAACCTGCGCATGGTCACTTGGAATGGCTGCGGACGCCCGTCAGGCTGAAGACTCAGCACCTCACCGTCTAAGATCAAATCGCGGACCGGCAGCCGCCGTACCGACTCCACAATCTCCGGAACGGCCGCCGTCACATCGTTTAAGCGCCGCGAGTAAACGCGAACCTCCTCGCCCGACCGGTGCACCTGCACCCGCGCGCCGTCGAACTTCCACTCCAGGGCCGCTTCGCCCAGGTCCTGCATTGCTTGGCCTACGTCCTCTGCGGTGTTGGCCAGCATGGGCTGCACTGGCCGGAATAACTGGATGTTGTATTGCGCCAGGCCGGCCTCTCCTCCCGCTAGCACCACCGAGGCCACGCAGCCAAGATTTCCCGCCATCATGACGGCGCGCCGCACCGATCCGGCTGCTGCTCCCGAGGCTTTCGCCAGCGCCTCTACCATCAGACCCTCCAGCGCGCCTTGCCGCAGCTCACCCGTGATCAGTCGAATCAGGAACTCCTGCTCTTCCCCGGTGGCGCGTCTCAGCAAACCAGTCAAAAGCTCGCGCCGCAACCGCTCCGATCCGCTTCCTCGCACGGCCGCAATCGCCGACAAGCTCGCATCTACGTCGGTAAGCTGGAGCGTTGGCACGGCGGCAGCAATACCGGTAGCGTTCCGCAGTCCGGCATAGCCAACACCCAGCTTCGCCTGCCGGATCGCGCCCGACAGGAACAGAACTCCGATTTCTATTTCTTCAGGACTGAGCCGTTTTAACAACTCTGCGAGCAGTTCGATCTTCGCAAGCCGGCGGCTGGTCTGTGAAAGCCGGCGCGAAGTCTCGACGATATCAGCGAGTAGCATGGACTGCTCTCATTTTCGCCCGGAGGTGGCAAGCGATATGGGATGGCCCTCAACTCCGCTGTATTCCTGGTAGCCAATGTCCAGGAGATCGAGGATTGTCGGGGCAACATCGCGCTGAAAGATCGCGGGCGTATCGTGCATCTCCCCGCCGGCGGGCGTATCAGGCCCCATAATGGCGAGCCAGATCTGATCGGCTCCCTCGACGGTTTTTCCGTGTCCGTGCCAGTCCTGCAGCGTCGATCCTCTGCCGTGGTCGGAGGTCACAATCATGGTGGTGACTCCCCGATATTCCGGGAGACTCTGCAGTGTGGTCCAGAGATTTTTCAGGCACTCGTCAAAATAGGCGACGGTCGTCAGAACCCGGTCGTAGCGGCGGTCGTGGGCCCAGTCGTCGGTCTCGCCCAATGAGAGATACAGGAGCGAAGGCTTCACGCTGCGCAGGTATTCTTGAGCTAGCTCAAAGGTGAAGTAGTCGTGCCGGACACTATCCCAGGGCGTCATGATCCGCGACTGCAGGTTGCCGAGTTCCCGCAGCCGGGCAGAGCTTCCCGTCCTCTCAACTGGCTGGTAGCCGGCATTTATGTAAACCGAGCCCGGCTGGCTTTCCCCGATGAATGGAAACGTATCCCAGGATGCGAAGAGCGCCACCTGGGCGCGGGACAGTCCCTTTTTCTTGCGGACAAATTCGAGTACCGTCTCCGTGGGATTTTGAATCTTATCGTTTCCGCGGATCACCGCATCCTGCGATCTGCCGGTCAGAATTTCCGAATAGCCAGGATAGGAAACGCGAATCGAATTGCTCACCTGGACCTTGCTGTTCCGCTGCGGATTGCCGAAAAT
>DATLCW010000121.1:0-2910 GCA_035526195.1 Bryobacteraceae bacterium | reverse complement strand
AGGCGCTGCAGGATGTACGAGGCCCGGTCGGGCCCCACGGCGTCAAGAATTTCCTCGAGAGACTCGAGCCATTCGGCGGTTTCCTGCGGGTCCAAGTCCTCGGGCGCGTCTACTTTGTTTTTGAGCATTAACGGGGTTCTCTCTCCAAGATACCGCAGGCATGCACCATAGTGAAGCTCAACGTGGAACTACTAGGCCTACTATTATTTAAGCACGATGGAGATCTATAATCGGAAGCAATGCCGGCAACTACTATCGTATTCGGATTGTTACTGATGCTGCTTGGATTGTGGGGATACGCGGGAAGGTCGACCGCGAGCCTGACGCCGTTAATTCCCGCAGCCTTCGGGCTGCTTTTGCTGGTCTGCGGGGCGCTGGAGCGGAAGGAGCAATACCGGAAGAACGCGATGCACGCGGCAGCCGTGCTGGGAGTGGTCGGGCTGCTGGGATCGCTACGGGGCCCCCTGCAACTGCCACGCCTGCTGGACGGGACGGCCGCGCATCCGAACGCAATTCTGGCGCAAGTGGTCATGTGCGCCTTGATGCTGCTGTTCACTGTGCTCTGTGTGATGTATTTCCTCCAGGCGCGAAAGCGCCGGCTCATGTCGTAAGCAGCGGAAACGGCGCTTCGGGGTCGTTTCCGGCAATTGGGGGGACTGCCGCGGGCCTTTCCACGGCGGCGGCGGGGCGGGGTTGGGACGGCGATTTGGGTTCGTTTTGAAAATCTTCTTTTTGGCGCAGTTTCTGCATATCGAGTAGTGTTTTCATCGCAGCGCGGAACTCGCGGGCCAGCCGGGACTGATGGCGGCCGAGTTGCGCCATGGAATCTGAGAGCGCTTGGTAGGCGTGCGACAGGCGAGTCGCGTCATCTAGTTCGAGTTCCCCCTCTTCATCCAGAACGTCGCGATGCTCGGCGATTTTGTTGTCCATCATGGTGGTTTCGATCAGCCAGAGGCGGCGCTGGCACCAGCGAATGATGACGATGTCTTCAAACAGGTCCAGTTCCATTCCATTGCGTGGTTTGAGACTGACCAGGTAATCCTGGCGCAGGGCGGCGAACTCTTCCGGCGACTCGTGCTCCAGCAGGCGTTTGGTACACATCCCGTGCTTCACGGCGTTCCTGGAGGACTTCTGGAGCCCTTCGGGCGTTTTGGGGCCGCGCGATTTTGCGCCATTCGCACGGTTCGCCAAAAGCTTCTTCAAGGAGGACATCTTTTATTACCTCTGGCCCGAAGCTAGCGCAAGGGTTGTGGTGATCCGCCGGCGGGAAGAGGCAAGTCCTAGGGATCAGAGGAGATGGAGGTGGTGAATCGTGGTGATCGTATGTGTGCGCTGCAGTGGGCGGCGGTAAAATGCCGCCCAGGCGCGTAGGAGGCGCCGAACTGCAGCCATGAAAAAGTATATCGGTTGTGACATGCACAAGAAATTCTCCGTATTCGTTGCAATGGACGAAACAGGTCGCTACGAACCAGCGGTGAAGATTTCCAACGATACGCTCGAGCTCCGGGCGTATCTCGACACACTGCCAAAGCAAGCGCCGATCGCACTGGAAGCAAGCGGAGGCTGGTACTGGTTTGTGGATGAATTAGAGGCGGCTGGTTTGGATGTGCGTTTAGTCAATCCGTTGGAGGCCAAGAAACGCATGCCTGGCCGCAAGAAGACGGATCAAGCCGATGCGGCCGGACTCGCCATGCTGTTACGCAACGGAACCCTTCCGGAAGTGTGGATTCCGCCAGCGCAGTTGCGAGACTTACGAGGTTTGCTGCGCGCCCGGCTCAGTCTTCGCCGGCACACCACGATCTTGAAGAACCGCATTCATGGCGCGATCCGCCGCTATGGTCAATACGAGCCTGGTGAGCCGTCGAATCTGTTCTGCGGGAAAGGACGGGTCCAACTGTCGACCTATGTTGGCGCCCTGCCACAAGAGACACGGTTGGCAACCCGGCACGAGTGGCAACTGGTGGATGAGGTCGAAGGCCATATCCAAGAGCTGGAAGCGCGCATCCGCCTCGGCATCGGTCAGCTCGGTTGGGTACGGCTGTTAAAAACGCTTCCAGGCGTGGGTGAGATCCTGGGAGCCACGATCTTCTTGGAAGTCGGCGAAGTGGCCAGATTCCCTACCTCAGAGCACTTGGCGAGCTATGCCGGCTTGACACCAGTGGTGCATGCAAGCGGGGGCCGAATACAGCTTGGCCGGACTTCCCCGGTTGCGAATCACTACCTCAGGTGGGCTTTCGTTGAAGCCGCCAACTGTGTAGTGATGCAACGGAAGCGATACCTCAACAGCCACGTGATCAAACTCTACGATCGATTGCGCGCGGCTAAGAATCACGGCAAAGCCGCCGTGGCTGTCGGTCGGCATCTGGCAGAAGCGAGTTGGTGGATGCTTCACAAGAAACAGACCTATCGTGAGCCGGCGCCGGCGTCGATAGCTTCGTCCAATAACGGGTCAGCGCGGAAATCGGTCTAGCCGTTTCAGGCTGTGCGTGTGATTGCGAAACCCGCGACGAAGCGATGCTCATGCCCCTTTGAGGGCGGATAGATGACTGAGTGACGAAGACTCGATGCAGAGCACTCCGGACGATTTCATCACCAGGGAGGTGGGCCGACTGCGATAACATCCGGGGCTCCGCCCCGGACCCCGGCGTTTAACGCTTTGCTGCCGGGATACCTTTTACCGGCAGGGCCGCTGCATCGGCTGCAGCAGCCCTCTCCCAGCCTCCGGAGTGGCGCTCGGGTCGCTCGCCAGCGTTGCCCTACCCTCCATCCGGCTCAGTAGAAGTGTACCCAAAGTCGCAGCATTTATGCCCTTTGCTGAGAAAAAATCGCTTGACACCGGCAGCGCACACATAGATGAATGGGTTGGCCGGTAGAGTAGGACAGTAGATGAACTGTGAGTGATCTACTGTC
>DATLCW010000112.1:0-24840 GCA_035526195.1 Bryobacteraceae bacterium | reverse complement strand
GTCGATGGCAACAGGCTCATCGTAACGCCGGGAGGTTCCGATAGCACAGTAGTGGCTCTGGATAAAAGGAACGGCAATTTGCTATGGAAGAGTGCAATCAAGGACGGCGCTGCTTATTCCTCGCCCATCGTTTTTGAGCTGGGAGGCGTGCGGCAGTACTCCCTGCTGACGGCCAGCGCCGCGGTCGGCGTGAACGCCAGCACCGGGGAACTGCTCTGGCGGTATGACAAAGTGTCCAACCGAACAGCGAATATCGCCACTCCCATTTATCATGACGGGCACCTGTTTGTGTCCACGGATTATGGCACTGGCTGCGCGCTGTTGAAGATCGCTCCGGACAGCGGCAAGGCGACCGAGGTGTACTTCAACCGCGAGATGAAGAACCACTACAGCAGTTCGGTGCTGGTTGGCAAGCATCTGTATGGCTTTTCCAGCCAGGTCTTGACGGCGATGAATTTCATGACCGGAGAAGTCGCCTGGAAAGACCGTTCCGTGGGCAAGGGTTCGGTGACCTATGCGGATGGGAATCTTTATGTGTTCGGCGAGCAGGGCAAGGTGGCGCTGGTGGAAGCGACTCCCGACGGCTATCGGGAAAAGGGACAGTTCTCGGTGCCGCAGGGCGAGTTTTTCACCTGGACACCCCCGGTAATCGCGAATGGGCGGATGTATCTGCGCGAGCAGGATAATCTGTACTCTTACCAGGTCAAGTGAAGATCGCCACATGGAATGTCAATTCGATTCGTAAGCGTCTGCCGCTGGTTCTGGAATGGCTGGCGCAACATCAGCCGGACGTGCTGTGTCTGCAGGAGACCAAGGTTCAGGATGCCGATTTCCCCGTCGATCTGATTCGCGATGCGGGGTATTACGCGACTTTTCGCGGAATGAAAGGATACAACGGTGTGGCGACTCTCAGCCGCCGCGAGCCGTCCCGGGTGCTTTACGGACTGTTCCAAGGGCCGGACAATGAAGACGCGCGGATTCTTCAGACGGTCGTGGACGGGATTCCGATCGTCAACACCTATGTGCCGCAGGGATACCGGATCGATTCCGATAAGTATGTGTTCAAGATCGAATGGTTTTGGCGGATTCGGCGTTATTTCGAGCAACACCTCGACACAGACAGTCCCGCCATATGGACTGGCGACATGAACGTAGCCCCCGAACCGATCGACGTGTACCATCCGGAGCGGCGGGTGAATGACGTGGATTTCCACATCGATGCCCGCAATGCTTATAAAGCGGCTCTTGCCTGGGGCTTCACGGATGTGTTTCGTAGGCTGCATCCGGAACGCGTCCAATACACCTATTGGGACTATTTTAGAAATGCGCTCGGGAATAACTGGGGATGGCGGATCGATCATATTCTGGCCACAGCGCCGCTAGCCGCGCGTTGCCAGGCCGTAGAAGTCGACATGGGTCCCCGGCAGGCCCCGGCGGCGTCCGATCACACGGTGGTGTGGGCGGAATTCGATAGGTCTTAAAACACGATCTTGGCTCCGAACTGCATGCGCCGGGGATCATTCCCCTGGCTACGAATAATGCCGAAGCTGGCGGAAGTAATGGTCGAATCCGGAGCGCCCATGCGGACGCGGTTCAGCAGATTGAACGCTTCCGCCCGCAAGGTGAACTTCAGTTTTTCCGTAATGTTCACGTTTTTAGAAAGCGAGAGGTTCTCGTTAAAGCTCCACGGAGAACGCTCCTTCGGGTTGTTCTTGGTCGCATTGCCGATGCCGGCATTTAATTGCGCCTGGGTCAACTTCTGACCGTTCGGCCCTATCTGGAACTGGCTCGCGTCCCACCACACATCCTTGTAGGGGTCGAATTTGTCTCCTACGACCGGTTTGCGCCAGCCTTCAAACGAATTCACCCAGACACGGTTTCCCATCCCGCCGGGGACGGGGCTGAAGCCGGGGTTCACACTGAGCGGGAAGCCGGAACCATACTCGAGGAAGCCGGCCACGCCCCATCCGCCCAGCAGTTTGTCCGTGACGCCGGTCAGACTGAAATGCTTGCCCTTGCCGATGGGTAGCTCATAGCTGAACGCCTGGCGTACAATGTGCGTCTGATCGTCCCAGCTCAAGCCCTTCTGCAGCCGCCGGTTATAGTGATCGATCTGATCGCGGGCTACGCTGTTGGCACTGTCGGCGTTGGAGAACAGCTTGGAAAACACATAACTGAACAGCACCGTCATGCCAGAGGAGTAGCGCTTGTCGAGTTTGACGATCATGGCGTGATAGCTGGAATCGCCGGTGCGCTCTCCAACGGAGGAATTGCTGGTCGCCACATCGCCGTAATGTGGAAAAGGCTTCAGCGCCTGCGCCACGCTTCCGGTGAACCCCGTGTAGGGAATCGGGATCCCCGCCGCCCGCGCCGCTGGCGAGTTAATATCGGCCAGCAGCAGATCGCGGCCGTATTGCGTGAAATACCGGGGATCTGTCTGGTTGATGTTGAGGATGGAGGAAGAGAGATGGACTCCGCGCGTGCCGGTGTAGCCCACGCTGCCCACAAATCTCTTGGGCAATTGCCGCTGCAGGTCGAAGTTCCAGGTGTAAAACTCGGGTGGCCGGCCGGAGTCGGTCCTTTGCCAGAGGTACGTAGTACCGCCCAAGTCAGTGGCGGGACCTCGGAACGGAGGCTGCTGCCACGGGGGCAGACCCGCATCCAGATTGAAGTAAGTAAACGCCGGGAGCGATCCGGTACCGAAGGTGCTGTTGAGGATCAGACCTTGAAAATGGGTACTGCCGCCGGTGGTTTTCACCGCGCCGTAAGACTTGCCCGCGTAGGCTCGGATTACGGTGCCGGCCCGCACCTGATAGGCCAGCCCGATGCGCGGGGACCAGGCCTTCTTGTAGCTGTCGAAGGGATACTTCTGGCCGTTGCATTCGGCGCAGGTGCCGGTATAAACAGTGGATCCCAGGATACCGCCCACCTTTGGATTCGGGACCGACGGATCGAAGTTCATGAATCCGGCGGGCTCGCCGTAGCTGCCGAAATCGGACCAGTCTTTCACATCGAGCACAGCGCCGCCGCCGATCGGGCTGGTGTACTCATAGCGCAGCCCGAGGTTCAGTGTGAGGCGGGAATTCACGCGCCAGTCGTCCTGGAAGAATCCGCCGTAGTATTTCCAGGATTGGATCACTGCCCGAGGCGTCTCGAGACCCCATTGCGTCGCTTGACCGAGCAGGAACGAAGCAAAGCCATTGCCATTTGTACCGGTCGTGTCGCCGGGAATTGCCGTGGGACCGGTACCGAAATCGAAGCTGCCATTGGGCCGGTGCTGGCCGCCGCCCCACCATTCATCCTTGGTGAAGAAGAAGCCGCCTTTAAGGGTATGGGATCCTTTCACGAAAGTCATATCGTCGCTGATAGTCAGGTCGCGGCCGCGATCAAACCCCCATGCCGAACCGCTCCAGCCGGAATATCCGCCGAAGGTCACCGAAGTGAGCGCGCGATCCGGTCCAGGCGCATTCTTCAAGCCCAGCTTTTCCGCCCACTTGGCATTGGGATCCAGGGAGTTGATGGTCGTGAGGCCGCCCGCTTCGCGCTGATAATTGACGCGCAGGCTGTTCAGGACACGGGCGCTGACGGTACGGTCCCAGGAGAAACGGCCCGAGGAATTCTTGCGATACCAGACCGACCCTCCGTTGAAGGGCACAGGCAATCCGGGAGGACCATCGGCCCCGAAATCATCGTCCTTGGTTCCGTTCATGTACAGAAAGGAGATGCGGTTGGCGACATTGAACTGGTGATCTCCCCGAACACTGAATTTGTTCCATGGGCTTATATTGGTGCCCCGGTCGCGAAAATAATTGTTGTTGATGCCCGATCCCGGAACGTTGGGCACCATTTCCGCGGGGCGAAAGCTGATGTATTTGCTGGCGACAGAGCTGAAGCGGTTCTTGGGAATCTGATTATTGGCGAACGGCTGGCGGCTATAAGTGCGTCCATCGGCATTTAGCACGGTTGTGGCGGGATCGTAGATCTGCATGACAAAGGGCCTGCCGTCGGCCCCGTTGCGAATGAAATTGCTGAAGTTGCCTTCGTACATTTCCGGCAGCGGAATCGTACTGAAGCTGGGCGTATTGCCGCTGCGATTGCGGAATCCTTCGTAGCTGGCAAAGAAGAAGGTGCGGTTCTTGCCGTTGTAGATCTTGGGAATGTAAATCGGGCCACCGAGAGTAAACCCGAAGTCATTCTGCTTTAATACTGGCGCGCTTTGGGCAAAAAAGCCGCGGGCGTCGGCCGCGTTGTTGCGGAGAAATTCGAAGGCGTTGCCATGCACCTGATTGCCGCCGGACTTGGTGACGAAACTGATCTGGCCCATGGCCCGGCCGTATTCGGCCTTCATCCCGGAGCTTTCCACGGTGAATTCGGCGATGGCGTCGACGGGCACGGAACTGATGGGCGCGCGCTCGGTTTGATAGGACGTGGAGGCACTGGTGATGGAGGTGCCATCCATGCTCATCTCCCAACCGGAGCCCTGGCCGCCGCCGATGCGGTACCCGGTACTGGTGGTCTTCACTTCCGGTGCGATGACGGCGAGATTGAAGACGTTTCGGATCTGCCCGGCCACCACCAGCGGCAGGTCCTCAATAAGCTTGGTGGTGAGGTTGGTGGCGACGCGGGTCGATTCGGTCTCGAGGGCGGTGACCTGCGCTTGTACCTGAACCGACTCGCTAACCGTTCCAAGCTCAACGGTGAAGTCCAGGCGCAGGACGTTTCCGGAAGCCACGCGCACGTTGTTCTGCACGGAACGCTTGAAGCCCGGCGCTTCCACTTCCACCTGGTACTGTCCGATGAGCAGCGCGGGAAGCGTGTAATCCCCGGTGTCCGTGGAGGTTGTGGAGGAGATGTTATTGGTGGCTGTTTGCCGGGCGGTCACTTTAGCGCCGGCGATGGCGCCGCCGCTGGAGTCCTTCACCGTGCCGGTGAGAGAGCCACGATCGAGTTGAGCGTATAAGGCCAGCGAACATCCGCTGATTAGGTAGAGTGCGAACATGGCTCGAAGTTGTTTCATGGATCGGAATCCCGGCCGAATGCTATCACAAACCATCGTGGACCGCTGCAACACGAAGTACATGTAAGCTGGCAAGGTGCGGATTCCTCAGACGGGATGCCTTCTGGCGGTGCTGGTGCTGTTTCCAAGGATGCAGTCCGGGCAGGGTATGATCGCCAAAGGCGCCACGGCGCTCCCGAGGCCGAAAGCTTCCGGGCGGACGTTTCCAGCGGCTTTCACGGATGTTGCGGCGGCGGCGGGCTTACGCTCGCCGATCGTTTCGGGCACGGACCGGAGGAAGTACATTATCGAATCGATGGGGTCGGGAGTGGCGTTTCTGGATTTTGATAATGATGGATGGATGGACGTATTTCTGGTGAACGGCTCCCGCCTGGTGCCGGTTCCGGGCCCGGAAAAGCCATCGAACCGCCTTTACCGGAACCAACGCGACGGAACGTTCACCGATGTGACGCGCCAAGCGGGTCTGACGAGAACGGGATGGGGGCAGAGCGTGGCGGTGGGCGATTACGACAATGATGGGCTAGCCGATTTGCTCGTCACTTACTGGGGACGCAACGTTATTTATCACAACAATGGCAACGGCACATTTAGCGATGTTTCGGCGAAAGCGGGCGTGTTCGGGGACGGCGTGCGATGGGGCAGTGGAGCCAGCTTTCTCGACTACGATCGCGATGGCAACCTCGATCTGTTCGTCGCCAACTACCTTACGCTGGATGTGGCGCGAACCCCGCTGCCGGGCGTGGATCCCACATGCAACTGGTTGGGCGTGCCGGTATTTTGCGGACCGCGCGGCCTTCCATTTGCCGGCAATATCCTCTATCGCAACAATGGCGACGGCACGTTTCGGGATGTGACCGTGCCTTCGGGCATAGGGCAGCCGCAAAAAACCTACGCTTTGGGGGTGTTGGCGGCGGATATGGATGCCGACGGGTGGCCTGATCTGTACGTCGCCGGCGATTCGACGCGAAGCCTCTTTTATCGCAATAATCACGACGGCACATTCACCGAACAAGGCTCTTATATGGGCTTGGCTTACGACGATAACGGCATGGAGCAGGCGGGGATGGGCCTAGCCATCGCCGATTATGACGGGGACGGACTCCTGGATATCGCGAAAACCAATTTTGCCGAGGACTATCCTAATCTCTATCGCAATATCGGCAAGGGAGGTTACACCGACCGTGCTCTACACGCAGGTCTGGGCATTAACCCGCAATATGTGCTGTGGAGCGCGATCTTCGCCGATTTCGATAACGACGGCTGGCAGGACCTGTTCTTCAGTGCCGGACACATCTTTTCCGAAGTGGACCACTTGAAGACCAATCAGCGGTTTCGCAATCCACGGCTGCTCTATTGGAACCTTGGCAACGGAAAGTTTGAAGACGTCTCGGAGAAAAGCGGCGCGGGTCTTCGCGCGCCGCACTCCAGCAGGGGAGCGGCCGTTGGCGATTTTGACAATGACGGCAATCTGGATCTGCTCATCATGAATATGAACGAACCTCCCTCGTTGCTGCGGAATGAGAACAAGAGCGGCAATAAATGGTTTAAAGCGCACTTGCGCGGAGTCCAATCCAACCGCGCCGCCATTGGCGCGAAGGTGCGAATGGAAGCCGGAGGCCGCTCGCAGACTCAAGTCGTGCTGAGCCAGTCCGGTTTTTATTCGTGCAATGATCCAAGGGTGCATTTCGGTCTGAAGGATGCGGCAACGGTGGACGTTCTGGAGATCACCTGGCCCAACGGACGAGTGGAGCGCTGGCGGAATCTGAATTCCAACCAGGTTTTCCAGGCTGTGGAAGGTTCCGGCAGCCAATGAACGCGATCGCACTCATCTTCTGCTTCGCGAGCGCGGGGTTTGCACAAACTCCCACGGTACGCGCCGCGGCGCTCGCGGAAAAGGGTGTGAGGCATCTGGAAGCGAATCAGCCGGATCAGGCACGATCTGCTTTTCTGGAGAGCTTGAAACTGGACGCATCGAGCTTCGAAGCGCTTTCGGGGATGGGCTTTCTCGAGTATTCCCACGGTGCTCCGGCAGCGGCGCGCCAATACCTGGAGAAAGCCGCAGCACTGCGCCCGCGATCCTTTCAATCGCGTTTTCTGTTGGGCGCCGCTTTGGTGCAACTGCACGAACCAGCGGCGGCGATTGCCCATCTTAGGGCAGCCTATCGGCTGGATCCGGCGCATGCGGACGTCCGCAAGCTGCTCGCGGCCCAGTATGTGGAGAGCCGGCGCTTTCGTGAGGCCATCGCCCTGGTGCAGCCCGTGGTTCATGTAGCTCCTCACGACGAGGAGCTACACCTGCTCCTGATTGAAGCCCGTCAGGCTTCGGGCGACGCGGACGGCGCCTTTGCACTGGCGCAGCAAGCCGTGAAACGCTTCCCTCAATCCGCTCAATTGGCTGCATGGCTCGGTTTTCAACTTCAATTCGCCGGCAGGTACGAAGATGCCGGGGCTTGCTTACGGAAGGCGATCGCCCTGGACCCGGCGTTTCCGGTTTCCTATCAGCTTCTGGGCGAGGTTTACCTCAAGGAGGAGTTGTTTTCTGAGGCCGTCACGTGGCTGAAGCGAGCGGCGGAGAGAATGCCGGAAGACGCCGAGACCCTGCTTTCGCTAGGCCGCGCACTGGCGGAAAGCGGCGAGACGGCCGGGGCCTTGCAAGTATTGCGCCAGGCGGCTAAGGCGGCGCCGAAAGACGCCCGGATTTATCATCAGCTTTCCCGCCTGTATTTCCGGATGGGAGACGAGGTTCGTGCGCGGCAAGCGGCAGCGCTTTCCCTGCAATTGCGGGACGCGCAGCCGGTTGTCGTAGAAGCGCCCGCAGCTCTTCGCAAGGGGAGGTAAAGGGGGGACAGCGGCTCACGGTACCATGGGGTATTCCGGCGACCCCTCGCAGAATCCCTCGCGGAACTCGCAGTGGGGGATAAAGCCGAGGCGCTCATACGTACGGATAGCGGATTCATTGGTATGGGAAACGTTCAATGCGATGGTACGAATGCCCCGTTTCAGCAGTTCTTCCGTCACCGCCGCGGTGACGGTGCGCCCGAAGCCACGTCCTCGCCAGTCGCGATGGACGTAGACATTGCCGATCGCGGCCACTCCCTCTTCGGCCGCGGTGAGATGAGTTCCAGCGGCCGCGATGAGTTGTCCCTCGCGGCGTATGCCGAAAAACGTGCCGTCATCGAGCATGGAGTCGAAGAAGAAATCCGGAGATTCGTTTTTCTGCTCTCCGTCGGAGTACAGCGCTCGAAGTTCCGCTGCATTGCTGAGCGGTTCGGCTCCGGCGGTGTCCACTGCCGCGTAGCAATGGAGCGACATGCGGATCATGTGCTTCGTCCAATTAAGGCGATAGCCCAGCCGTTCGATCGCGGAGACCAATCCGGGCTTGATCTGCAGGTACATTTCCGGCTCGGGCGCGATTTCGCTTAGCAGAGACTCCGCTTCGCCGAGAGCGAAGAGCACGGGCCTTCCGAATTCCCGGTACAACAAAATGAGTGCATCCTGTGTCGAGGTAACGTACCAGGTCGCGTGCGCGAGCCGCCTTGGCGATAGATCGCCCAGGGCGTAGACGCTCCACACCGGGTCCTTCGAGAGGATGCTTCTGATTAGCTGGCGATCGATTGTTTCCGGCATGTTAGCGGAAACCAACGGATACCAGAATTACGCCCAGCTCACGTTGATCGCCGGGGGACTGAAACGTTTTGTCCACTTCGATGGTCACGGTGGCCGAGTCTTCTGCGACGCGGATTGGCGCGGTGCGGAGCTTGTACGTTCCGGCAGCCGCGAATGTGCGATCGGCTATTGGCGCTCCGTCCACCGTCAAAGTGATTCGCCTTGCCGGCGCGGCTTCCGGAAGGTGTAGTTCGATTTCCAGCGGCGCGTCCGACGGCGGCTTCTTTACTAGCAGCACGCCGCGCCGCAGCATCCAGCGATAGCGGTTTTCTTCCAGCCGGTCGATGCCGCTTACGATTTGCTGATCGGCTTCCGGCGCGTTCATGGGCAGGAAGGAGAGCGTAGGCTTACGTTCTACCACGGTGTCTATTCGTACAATGTCGATCGGGCCAGTGCGGATATCCAAGGCGCGCAATCCCGCCGATGCGGCGCTGTAACCTGACTTGGAATCGAGGCCGATCAGCCTGAACGGCAGCGGGGAGGTAATGGGAATTTGCTCGACCGGAACAAGAGCTCCGCCGCCCGTACTGAACGGCACGGGCAGCGCCAGTCTGCTGGTGAGAATGATGTCGCCGGGGCGCATGGGCTGTCCAAGCACCACCGGTAAGGCGCCCGCCAATTCCGCGTAGTAGCGCAAGCCCCAGGCTGCGTTCACCCAGATACGCTTGTTTTCCCAGTCTTGTGCCCGGCGGTGCACGAGTTGCCTATAGCCGTTCCAGTGCTGGTAATTAACGGTGGCGAGCATCAGACTTATTGTGAGCTGCGCAGTGATGCCGGCGATCAGCCACGGCCGTGTGTGTATCGATGCCACCAACAGCGCCACGGGAAGAGCGGCCGGCAGCAGGTATCTGGCGGCGCCGGCGAAGAACAGAATGAGTGCCGCGGCGAAGAAGATCAGCACCCACCCGGCGAGAAAATTTCTACGGGCGCGGGCGCAATAGAGGATGACGGCAACTCCTGCTGCGAACGGGACGGCGAACAGCATATGGGCATCCATCAGGAGCGCTGCCAGAAATGCTAAAAGAAACCACACGAATCGAAATGAGTGGCGGCCCCAGAGAGGTGACAGCAGCAGTACGGGAAACCCGAGGTGCGCGGTGAGGGCTGCGGCGTTGCGTAGTTTGTTCGTGACGGTTTGCAAGCCGTAGGTCTTGAAATAGCCCGCCAATACCTGGGCCGGCAGGACATCGGAGGTCAGCCTTTCGTAGAGCTGCCAGCCTCCCAAGGCGGCAGGAATAGCGAGAATTGACAGCCAGCCGGCGAGCCAGTCACGCCGCTTCTGCCATAGGTAGATCGCGAGTATGGGAACCAGGATTAGCGCCTGGAATGCCGTCATCGCCGAGCACGCCATGGCCGCCGCTGCCGCTGTCAGCCACCGTGCCGACTTTGTTTCTACGGCTTTCACGAACAGCGCGACCGCGGCGAGCCAGAAAGCCAAAAACGGCAGGTCGCTTTCGAGCGAATTTCCGTTGATCACGAAGGCCGGCGTCGTTAGAAAAAGCAGCGTCGCCAGCAGCGGCTCCGTGGTGAAGCGGAGGGCCAGAGCAAGCGCCGCGAGCCCGGCGATCATCGAGAATACGATGTACGCCGCATGATACGTGACTTCGTTAACATCCTTGGTGACCGCTAGTAGCGCCGCTAGAAACCAGGCATTGAGCGGGGGATGCGGATGGCCCTGCATGGTCACCTTCGCCCCCTGAAAGATGAACCAGACATGCTGCGGATGCGCGGGATCGATCTGCGCGTGTTCAGCCGCCCGCAGATAGTCCACGTCGTCGCCCTGGATGGCTTGATTGAGAAACGGAACCCGCAGCAGCAGGACGAATACGATGACCGCTGCCGCGTGCCGCACGGGGGTGTTAGCTGGCCGGTTTCCAGCGCACGATGGGTTTGCGGGCGGCTCCCACTTCATCCACGCGCGAGGTGCGGGTATTGTAGGGCGCTCGTAACACGAACTGCGGATCCAGTTCAATTTCTTTCGCGATGCTGACCATCGCGTCGATGAACGCGTCCAATTCCTGTTTGCTCTCCGTCTCAGTGGGCTCAATCATCAAAGCTCCGTGCACGATTAGTGGAAAGGCCACGGTGTAAGGATGGAAGCCGTAATCGATCAGGCGCTTGGCGATGTCGGTGGTTTTGACTCCTCGCTTCGCCTGCCGGTCATCGCTGAACACGCATTCATGCATACTGGGGCTTTTGTAGGGCAGGTCGTAGTAGGGTTCCATGCCCTTGCGGATGTAATTGGCATTGAGCAAAGCGTCGAGCGTGGCTTGCCGCAATCCAGGACCGCCATGCGCCATGATGTAAGCCAAGGCGCGAATCAACACGCCGAAGTTCCCGTAGTACGCGCGCACCTTTCCGATCGACTGCGGCCGATCGTAGTCGAAGGCCCACGCGTCTTTCACGCGTTTCAAGCGGGGCATGGGAAGAAACGGCTCAAGATGGTTCTTCACCGCCACCGCGCCCGCCCCGGGTCCGCCGCCGCCGTGGGGAGTGGAGAACGTCTTGTGCAGATTGAGATGCATGACGTCAATCCCGAAATCTCCCGGCCGCGTGATGCCTACCAGGGCGTTCATGTTGGCACCATCCATGTACACCATGGCTCCCTTGGAATGCATCAGGCCGGTAACTTTGACGATCTCCTCTTCAAACACGCCGATGGTGTTGGGATTGGTGACCATCAGCGCGGCGGTGTCTTCTGTGAGCAGTTTCGCCAGCGCCTCCAGATCGACGCCGCCTTTTTCGTTCGATTTTAAATTTACCACGCCATAGCCCGCGATGGCTGCCGTGGCTGGATTGGTGCCATGGGCGGAATCGGGAATAATGATCGTCTTGCGGGGATTGCCGCGCGCTTCGAGCATGGCGCGGATGAGCAGCACGCCAGTGAGCTCACCATGCGCTCCGGCCGCGGGCTCCAGCGTGACCGCGTCCATGCCGGTGATTTCCCGCAGCGCGCTTTCCAACTGGGCCATCACTTCCATCGCCCCCTGCGCCAGTTCGGCCGGCTGATAGGGGTGGGCCCAGGCCAGCCCCTCGGTGCGCGCCACCAGCTCATTGACGCGCGGGTTGTATTTCATCGTGCAGGAGCCAAGCGGAAACAGACCGAGATCGATGCCGTAGTTCCACGTCGAAAGGCGGGTGAAGTGACGGATGACTTCCACCTCACTCACTTCGGGAAAATTCTCGATCTCACCGCGCGTGTTTTCGATACCGATGGCATTGGCGGGATCGACGTCCGGCACGTCGAGATCGGGCAGTTGATAGCCCTTCTTTCCGGGCGAACTCATCTCGAACAGCAGGGCTTCGTTCTGATTGATGTGGTTTCTGACTTTACCAGGCATGGGGTTTAGGCGAATGCTTTCCGGACGGCGTCCATCTGCTCGCGTTTGTTCATTTCCGTCGCGCAGAGCAGCATGCAATCTTTCAACTCGGGATAGAACCGCCCAAGCGGCAGGCCTCCGATGATCTTCTGCTTCAGCAAGCCGTCATTGATAGCATCGGGCTCCTTGCCTTTGCTGTTCACGACGAACTCATTAAAGAACGGCCCCGTGAAGCGCTTCTCCAGCCCTTCCGCCAGATAATGCGCCTTGCTGAGGTTCTGCCGGGCGAGCTCGCGCAGACCTTCTTTGCCGTACACGGACATGAACACGGTGGCCATGAGCGCGATCAAGGCCTGGTTGGTGCAGATGTTGGAAGTCGCTTTCTCGCGGCGGATATGCTGCTCGCGAGTGGCGAGCGTCAGGCAGAAAGCGCGATTGCCGTGGGAGTCCTTGGTCTCGCCCACGAGCCGGCCGGGGATCTGGCGGATGAACTTTTCTTTGGTGGCCATGATGCCGGCATAGGGACCGCCGTAGCTCGGAGGATGGGCAAAGGATTGTAGCTCGCCCACTACAATGTCGGCGTCGCGCGGCGGTTCGAGCAGACCCAGTGATACGGCTTCCGTAAAAACGTATACCAGCAGTGCGCCTTTGCTATGCGCAATCTTGGCGGCATTGCGCCAGTCTTCCAGCGTGCCGAAGAAGTTCGGCGATTGCAGGATCACCGCGGCGGTGTCCGTGTCCAGGCTGGCTTCGAGCGCGGCGAGGTCGAGCTGACCGCTGGCGGCGTCGTAGCCGATTTCCACGACCGGCGTGCCCTGATACTTACAGTAAGTCTGGAAGACCTGCCGGTACTCGGGGTGAACCGTTTTGGCGATCAACACTTTGCTTCGCCCGGTGATGCGCATCGCCATCATGGCCGCTTCGGGGACGGCGGTGGAGCCATCGTACATGGAGGCATTGGCGACTTCCATGCCGGTGAGCTGGCAGATCATCGTCTGGAACTCGAAGATCGTCGTTAAAGTTCCCTGCGCAATTTCGGCCTGGTAGGGAGTGTAGGAAGTAAGAAACTCGCCACGGGAAACGACGACATCGCACATAACCGGACGGTAATGAGAATACACGCCGGCGCCGAGGAAGCTCGAATAGCCGACGGCATTGGCGTCTCCCCGGGCGCGAAAGTAGTCGACGATTTCGTATTCGGACTTACCGGCGGGCAGATCGAGAGGCCGATCGAGGAGAACATCTTGAGGAAGGTGGGAATATAACTGCTCGATGTTTGGAATTCCCAGCGTCGCGAGCATCTGGCGGCGCTCGGTGTCGGACTTCGGAAGGTATCGCAATGCGAACTTAATCTCCTGTAGCTATATACTTCTGATAATCTCCGGCACTCAGAAGATTCGTTAATTCGTGGGGCGCGGTGAGACGGATCTTCACGAGCCAGGCGGCGCCTTGCGGATCTTCATTCAGCTTCTCGGGGGTGTGGACCAGGTCCTCATTGACCGCCACGATCTCCCCGGAAACGGGCGAATAAATCTCGGATACCGCCTTCACGGACTCGACTGTCCCAAGCTGCTGTTTCTGCTGAAACACCGCGCCAGGAGCGGGGAGTTCCACATAAACGATGTCGCCCAACTCCTGCTGTGCATAAAAAGTGATCCCCATGGTGCCGGTGTCTCCTTCGGCATGGATCCACTCGTGTTCTTTCGTGTAACGGTAGTTTTCCGGGTAGGTCATGAATTGGCTCGCTTGTAGAAAGGAATGGGCCTGGTTACCGCATCCACCGGCTGGCTGCGAATCATAATCTGAATGGTCTTGCCGGGCTGCGTTTGAGCGACCGGCAAATAACACATTCCGATGTTTTTGTTTAATGTAGGCGCAGGGCCGCCGCTGGTCACCCAACCGGCCGGCTGTCCGTCCATCGTGATTTCGTAACCGTCGCGCCCGATGCCGCGTCCCGTCATTTCAAAACCGGTGAGCAACCTTTGCACGCCTTTTTCCTGCTGCGCCAGAAGCGCCTGGCGGCCGATAAACTCGCCCTTTTCAAACTTGACGATGCGGCTCAAACCCGCTTCGAGGGGATTGATGCTGGCGGTGATCTCGTGTCCATAAAGCGCCATGGCCGCCTCCAGGCGAAGGGTATTGCGCGCGCCCAGGCCGGCGGGTTTTATTCCGAATTCGGCTCCGGCTTCCATAACGGCGTCCCAGATTCGCGGGGCCTCGGCGGTGGGGATGTAGATCTCGAAGCCCACCTCGCCGGTATATCCGGTGCGCGCAATTCGCGCCGGTGTTCCGCTCACTTCGCCATCCACAAAGTGATAGTACTTGATGGGCGCGAGTTCGGTTTTCGTGAGTTTTTGCAGGGTCTCGGGAGCCCGGGGACCCTGTATGGCAAGCAACGCGTAGCGGTCGCTGGCGAACTCCGTTTCGGCATCGAATTTGTTGTGCTCGACGATGTGCGCGTAATCTTTCTCCTGGTTGGATGAGTTTACGCAGAGGAAAAAATGCGTATCATTCACCTTGTGCACGAGGATATCGTCGACAAACCCGCCATGCTCGTACAACAGCGCGGAGTACTGCGCCTGCCCATGCTTCAGCTTCGAAACCGCGTTCGGGGTCAGGGAATCGATCAGTTGAAACGCCTGTGGTCCGCGGATCTCGATTTCACCCATGTGGCTGACATCGAATAATCCGACCGCGCGGCGCACGGTGTGATGCTCGTCCACGAGACCGGAATACTGCACCGGCATATCCCAACCGCCGAAGTCGACCATTTTGGCTCCGAGGCGGCGGTGAACGGCGTTTAGGGATGTTTGTTTCAGCGGTGGCGCGGCGGGTTCACTCATGGAATTCTCCAATCTAACATGGACGGCGATCGGCGCGTATTTCGCAGGGATCCTACCGCATGGCGCGCTGCCCCAACCATTCGAAAAAGGGAAACATTAAACCGGTGATGCCGATAGGGAAAGAACTTTTTGCGCCATTTATATATCCTTGTAAGCATAGAGCACGGAATTTTCGCCGGCGTACTGGGGATAGCTGCCCATCGCATAAGCCGGATCTCCATGCTGGGCGTAGGGCGCCATATTCTTCCGGCTGTAATCCAAATCGAGCCGGCCTTCGTATTTCTCCAGCACGCCCTGCTCATTCTGATGCGAAAAGATCTGGTGAATGCGCAATCCGCAACGCACTGCCAGAGCCGCGAGGGACAACGGCGAGAAGAAATGAAGGTGTTCGGGATAGACGCTGTCCTTCAGTTCCACTTCGTTTCCCGCAATCGCCATGACGGGAAAATTCGGTTGGGTAATGTAGACCAATCCGCCCTTGCGCAGCATTCCCGTCATTTGCTTCAGCGTGCAGACCGGATCCACGGTGTGTTCCAGGGTGTGAGAGAAACGCACGATGTCCACGATCCCTTGCGGAATGTCTTTCAAATCGCCGGGGGACACGATCTCGACGCCGGTGTCGCGCGGAATCTGCGTGGAATAGTCCACGCCGATGGCCCGGCGAACTCCAAGCTTCTTCGCTTCCTCAAGGAAAACGGGAAAGGAGCATCCGTAGTCGATAATGACTACTTGAGCGGCTGGCCGGGCCGCTAGTTGAAACAAGTGTGCGGCGTGCCCGGAATAATAGCTCCGGGCATCATCCTGAATCCTCGCCTGCGCATGCCGAAGCGTGTACTGTTCCCGGTAGTAGGCCGCGAGATCGTCAGCTGTGGGAAACACCTCCCAGCGGATGTGACGGCACTTCTCACAGATGCGCAGCTTACGCCCTTCCTTGGTTCCGAACTCGGCGCTTCCCGCATCGTCGCATACAGGACAATTTTTCATCCGGTCCGCCCTTATGGTTTTACCCCCTAGGTTGATGCTAACAGTAGAGGGAACGTATGCGTCTCCGCTCCACCATCGTACTGGTTGCCGGCGCGATCATGGGCTATCAGCTATTTTGCGATCCGATTGTCGGCCTCGCGAACAACGGCGACTTCGTTCGCGTGCTGGCCGCCTATCGACTGGTCCCGGATTGCGAGGCGGGCCATGATTGCTATTTCAAGTACGTGACGACCCGCTATCGTTTCGAGCCCAACTTAGGATTCGGATTGGACCAATTCACTTCGGAGTTGATTACCATGGTGCCGGCGCTCGCCATGAACTGGTTTCTCTCCAAGGATGGCTATTTCGATCTAAGGGTCATTGGATTCATCCACGCCGCGCTGTGGCTTAGTGGCTTGTGGTGGCTGATGCCATTGTTCGAGCGTTGGACCAAGTGGCGGCGGCGGATCATGGGCGCCTTGCTCCTGTTGGTCTTTACCGATTTCGTGTACGTGCAATACTCCAACACGTTTTACAAGGATGCGGAAACGGTCATTTACAGTTTTTTGATGTTCGTATTTCTGTTGCGTCTTGCCGCCGGGCTCGGAAAACCGTTCCTGAACGGGGCGGGTCTGGCAGTGACGCTCGCAATGGCCCTCATGGCAAAGGCGCAGCATATGCTTCTGTTCCTGCCGGTGCTGGGATTCCTGTTCCTCTTCCGGCGGCGATACTGGCCGCACTCGCCACGGTCGCTGTATGCATTTCTGACGCTGATGCTGGTCGCGCTGGTGGCTCTCGCTGTCACCGTTCCCCGTGCACAGAAAGTCGTTTCGTTTTACAACATCGTGTTCAGCGGAATCCTGCCGGATGCGCCGGACCGGAATGAGGCTTTGAAAGAATTGGGACTGCCGGCCTGGTATTCTCAGTTCTCTGGCAGCCATGCGTACAGCGAGAATGCCGCGATGAACGCGTATGCGGAAGATCTGGAGAAACGCGCCTCGCAGCGCACGCTGATAGGATACTATTTCCGCCACCCCGGCGCCGCGTTGGCACTGCTGCTGCGTGGTTTGCCGGACGCGGGCAGGCAACGCGTGCCCGGCTATGGAAATTTTCCCAAGGAGAGCGGGCTGCCGGAACGCATGCCGACTCGAGCTTTTGCGGTGTGGTCGAATGTCAAGGAAACCATCTTTCAAGACCGGCCTGGCGCGGTTGTTTCTTACTTTGTTCTGAGCGGGTTGGCGTTGGTGACTGGAACAATACGGCGGTGGGGCAACCGCGCCGATTTGCCGGCACTGGCGTTTTTGGGGTGGGGGATGGCGGCGATGGCGTACGCAATCAGCACGCTGGCGGATGTGCTCGATACCACTCGGCACCTCTACGTCTACACGTTCCTTACCGATGTGATCTTTTTGGCCGCGGCCGGCGTTTGGTTGCACCAGCAAAGAGTCCTGAAGGATTGATCGAAATCCGTGCTCCGCGGCAGCAAAATTTTTAAAACCATTCGCCGAACCGGTTCTAAATTCTTATCCCGGCGGACCACAATCCATAACCCACCGCCTGGCGGAAATACTGCCATCGTTTCTCCCACTTGTTCTTTCCGAGCGATGGCCGCGGCGAACCGTAAACTGTCAGCCCCTGGCTCTCCATCATACGTTTCGCCCGGTAAATGTGATAGCCATCGCTCACCACAATGCAGGATCGCAGGTTCATTCGCCGCATGATCTCCGCTGCCGCCGTGGCGCTTTCGGCGGTGGATTCTCCCTCCGCCTCAATGACGATCGCCTCCACCGGCACCCCATGCTTACTCAAGTAAGCACGCCCCACCTCGCTCTCCGTGTAAAGTGGATCGCCGCCGGCTCCTCCGGTGGTAAGAATGCGGGGAGCAAAACCCCGTTGATACAAATCCAGCGCGTGATCCAGACGCGCCTTCAGCACCGGCGAGGGCTTTCCACGATACTCCGCGGCACCCAACACCAAAATGACATCAGCGGGATGCGCTTCGTCAATCGCGGCCTGGCGCTCGATTGCAATTGTCAGACGCCAGAGATAGGCAGCAGCTGGAACACTGAGCATGGCGAGGAGTACCCAGACCCAGCGTTTCATTTCTATATGTACAGCATAACTCCGATCGGAGCCTTCACCATTTGACCGCCACAATGCGAATTCGGCGGTAGTCAATGTGCCAATGCCCATCGTAGAAAAGGTGTGGGCGCAATTTTTCTTCCAGCTCCATTAGCGCAGGCTGATCCAGTTTCCATTGTTTTCCGAACATCGCCATCCAGTTCCGCAGCCCGAATTGGGGATCTTCCAGCCGCGTCGGACGGTCAATGAGAAATGCCTGCCGCGTTTCCAGGCCATTCCTTTCGAGGACACCGGCGTACTCGCTGATCCCGGGATAATACCAGGGATTCTGAAGCCCTCCCTTTTCCAGCAGCAGCCGCGTATTTCCGAACCCTCCGAACTCCGCCACAAAACGTCCGCCGGGCCTCAGGGAAGCGGCGATGCTGGCGGCGGCCGCATCCGCATCCTTCACCCAATGAAGCACTGCATTGGAGAACACCGCGTCAAATCTCTGGTTAGAGCGCCAGTTGCGGATATCCCCGACGAGGAAGGGAATCGCCGGATAGTTGATGGCGGCCTTGGCAACCATTTCGGCGGAGGAATCCATACCCGTTACAATTGCGCCGGCCTCCGCGATGCTGGCCGTGAGCTGGCCAGTGCCGCAGCCTACGTCGAGAATCCTCTCGCCGGGCTGCGGATTCAGGAGCGGAAGCAAGTCCGAGCCGTACTTCCACACAAAGGAATGTTGGTCCTGATAAAGGTTCGGGTTCCAAACAGTCACCCGTTTATTATCGGGGAAATCGGCGTATGCTTGTAGCAGGAGGGTTTGCTATGCCTACTTATGTTCCCTTCCTGCTCCGTTGGGGGGCACGGCTCAGCACGATTTTCGTTGCCGGGACCTTTGCGCTGATGATCTCCGGCGAATTGTTCAGCCGGCAGGCCGCTTTTCCCAGAGAATTTCGGGAATGGACCGGCGTCTCTCTCTTGGTCCTGGCTTGTGCGGGAATGGTGTTGGCGTGGAAGCATGAAAGGTCGGGCGCGATGCTCTCCTTAGCGTCGCTCGCCGCCTTCGGTTTGCTCATTCCGATCCGGCAGACGGAAGTGCTGATGGTGGCGGCCGTGCCAGGCACTCTGTACTTGCTCGACTGGGCTGTACGGCGCTCGCTGGGAGGTCCCGTAACTGCATAGTCTACGTCCTTAAAAATCGTCGCGGAACTTTCCCGCTCATCGCACGTATGTAGACTATGCGCGATCTCCGGTATGCCCTTCGAATGCTGCTTCACAGGAAAGCATTCACCACCGCGGCCGTCCTTTGTCTCGCTCTTGGAATCGGAGCCACCACGGCGATTTTCAGCGTCGTGAATGCCGTCGTGCTCCGGCCGCTGCCTTACCGCGATCCGCAAAAACTGCTTCGGGTCTACACAGAGTTTCCCACCTTTCCCAACGGTGGGCTCCTCCGCTTCTGGACCTCGCCGCCGGAATTTCTGGAGTTGCGCCGAGACACCAAGTCCTGGGACTCGCTGGAAGCGTGGAGCAACGGCGGCACGAACCTCGGCGGTGGCCAGGAACCCGTTCGCCTCCAGGCATCGTTTGTATCGGGCGGCCTGTTGCCCATGCTAGGAGTACCCCCGCTCAAGGGAAGCCTGTTGACCCCTCAAGACGACGCCCCTCAGGCGGCCCAGACTGCCGTGCTGGCTTACGGGGCATGGCAGCGTATTTTTGGCGGCGATCCGAACATTATGTCGCGCGAGGTGAAGCTCAATGGGCGCGCTTGCACCATCGTCGGCATCATGCCCGATGGCTTTCAATTCCCTCCCGGAGAAATTGATCCGCCCGAATTATGGACGCCGCTGCAAATTAACCCGGCCAGCCCGGGAGGCCGCGGCAGCCACTTCCTCTATCTGCTCGGGCGCGTGAAGGACAGCGTGTCTGCCCAACAGGCGCGGCAGGAACTGGACCAGTTGGTGCGTGCTTCCGAGGAAAAGGCATCCCCGAATACTCATGTCTTCCGTCCAAAGACTCACCCGCTGGTGAGTTATTCACTCCATGAGGAAGTGGTAGGCAACGTGAAGCCCGCCATGCTCGCCATGCTGGCGGCGGTAGTTTTCGTGCTGCTGATCGCCTGTGGCAATGTGGCCAACCTGCTTCTGGCGCGGGCGGAAGGGCGGCAGCGCGAGATCAGCATCCGTACGGCGATGGGCGCCGATTCGCACGCGTTGTTGCGGCAGTTCCTGACCGAAGGTGTTCTGCTTTCGCTGCTCGGCGCCCTCCTTGGCTTCGCCCTTGCCTTTGGCGGGTTACGGCTGATTGTGAACTTCAATGCGGGCTCCATTCCGCGGGCCACGGAAATCTCGATGGATTGGCGGGTGCTGGTATTCACGCTGGGCGTTTCGATCACCACCGGGGTCTTCTTCGGGTTGGCCCCGCTGCTCCACCGCTTTGGAAAAACCGTGGCGGAGTCGATGAAGGCTGCGGGCGGACGTACCACCGCTTCGATCGAAGCGATCCATTTCCGGCGTGCCATGATAGCCGGGGAACTGGCGTTGGCGCTCGTCCTTTTGATCGGATCGGGCCTCATGATCCGCGCGTTCTGGAAGCTAGAGGCGGTGGACATAGGTATGCGCACGGACCGGGTGCTTACGATGCGGCTCGCTTTGCCGCAAACCGTCTATCAGGAGAATCGGCGCGTGGTGCAATTCTGGCATCAGCTATTACAGCGCGTGAACGACTTGCCGGGGGTGGAGGCGGCCACCGTGCTGAGCGGCACTCCTCCCATCCGTCCCCTCAACGCCAATGACACGCAAATCGAAGGTTTGGTGCCGCAGCAAGACGGTCCGCGAAACAACATCGACTACTACCAGACCACCGGGGATAAATTTTTGGAAGCTACCGGCGCGCGCCTCATCGAAGGCCGGATGTACGGCGAACGGGACGGCGAGAATGCGCCCGCGGTGGTAGTGGTGAACCAGACGATGGCGCGCATTTACTATCCCGGGCAAAGCGCGATTGGAAAACGCATTCGCCCGAACTCCCGCGATCCCTGGTGTACGATCGTCGGGGTGATCGGTGATGTGAAGAATGCGGGTATCGATAAACCTACCGGCACCGAAATCTTTCTGCCATTCCGCCAGGCGCAGGGTTCCGGCATCCGCGGCGGGACGCTGTTCGTCCGCTCCAAAGGGGAGCCGCGTGATCTCTATCGCGCCATCCGCACGGAGATCGCCGACATTGATCCCAATCTCCCGGTCGCCCAGGTACGATCCTTCGAAGACATCGTCGGTGTAGCGAACGCCCGGCCGCGCTTCCTCACTATTTTGCTGTCGCTCTTCTCGGCGGTCGCACTATTGCTTGCCGCAATTGGAATTTACGGGGTAATGTCCTATCTGGTCGCGCAGCGAACCAGCGAATTCGGGATTCGCATGGCGATCGGCGCCCAACGGCGGCAGGTTCTTTGGCTGGTGATCCGTCAGGGAATGATGTTGGGGCTGGTGGGGGTGCTTGCAGGAGCCGTGGGCGCGTTAGGGCTCACGCGATTTCTGAAAGGCCTTCTTTATGGCGTGGATACCCTCGATCCCCTGACGTTTGCGGCTATGGCCTCGGCATTAACCGTGGTCGTCCTGCTCGCTTGCTTCCTGCCCGCGCTACGGGCAACCAAAGTGGACCCGATGACCGCCTTGCGCTACGAGTGATCGTCTCAAATAACACTCCCTCCACGGTGGGGTATAATTTTTTTTACCGGAGGAGAATGAGTAAAGAAGACAGCATTGAAGTTACTGGAACCGTTGTAGAAAAATTCCCCAGCGGTCAGTTTAGCGTGCTCTTGGATCAGGAGCGTATCGTGCTCGCGCATCTGGCCGGAAAACTTCGCCGCAATCGCATTCGCGTTCTTGCCGGAGACCGTGTAACCATCGAGATGTCGCCCTATGATTTAACCAAGGGCCGGATTACCTACCGCCACAAGTAGCCGTTCCTTTACAAGCCGCACCAATCCGTCCGGGACGTAACGCCCTTCCTCCACTGCAAACGACGGCTTCCCCTCTATCCACCGGTCCGGCACTCCCCTCCATGGTCCTCTCTCCATGCCTCGCGCGTTCACCACAAACGCATCCGCCCGATCCATATACAGCCGGCTTGAGTTCTTCATGTCCCCGACGCTGTGATCCAATACAACCACGTAAAAATCGGGTAGCACAAACCCCATCAGGCTGTTCGATTCCACGATCGTATGCTTCGACCCCGCCAGTACCGTCCGTAACGAAGGCAGCCCATATCCCAGCTCGCCCTGAGCCGTCCGCAGCCACCAGGAGCGTACCGCCCCCGCCGCCAGATATCGCCCCGAGTCGGTAGCGTCCACAACCACCTGTTCATCGAGCGCGAACGGATGATCGGGATCTCCGGAATCGCAGCCGCACTCATGTCCATCGGTGGCACAAACATTATGGCCGTGCTGGGTGATCTTCACCGCCTGCCATTGCCAATCCCTCAATGCGGCCACCAGTTCACACACGACGGAAGTCTTCCCGATGTTGCGGCTGTGCCCTCCCACCACCACCAGCATTCAACGTCTCTCCTGGATGAGCTTGTTCACCTGCATCTTCAATTGCACCACCTCCTGGCGCAACGCGGGCAGCCTGGCCAGATTGGCCAATTGTTGCAGGATTTCCTTCAGCGGCCGGGCCGGAGTGCCCCACACCACCTCCCCGCGCCGGATCACCTTGGAGGTTAATACGCCGCAGCCCGATCCCAGCACCGCGCGCGACTCGATCCGTGCCTTATCGCCGATGCCTACCTGCCCGCCAATCACCGCGTAATCCTCCACCACCACGCCGCCCGAGAATCCCGTCTGGGCCGCGACAATTACGTGTTTTCCCAACCGGCAATTGTGGCCGACATGCACCATGTTGTCCAGTTTCACCCCGTCGCCAATCCAGGTAACCCCCAGCGCGGCCCGGTCCACGCAGCTATTCGCTCCGATCTCCACATCGTTTCCAATCTGCACCCGGCCGACCTGCGGAAACTTTTCATAGCGTCCTTCATTCATTACAAAACCGAAACCATCGGCTCCGATCACACAGCCGGTATGCATCACCGCCCGGTCACCGATGTCCACGTCGTCGTAAACGGTGACGCCGGCATGAAGAATCGAATGCTCCCCTAAAGACACGCGGCCGCCAATCACACATCCGGCTCCCACTTGTGTATGCCTGCCGATGCGGCTGCCTGCGCCGATCACGGCATTTGGTCCGATGAATACACCATCTCCCAGATCGACGCCATCGGCCACCACCGCCGTGGGATGCACCCCCGGCTCCACTTCCGGCGGCGGATGAAAGCGGCTCACCACACGCGCGAAAGCGCCTCTGGGATCGGCGGTGCGAATTACCGTCCGTCCTTTGCTGTTCTCAAAGCCGGGCGGCACCAGCAGGCAGCCCGCGGCCGATTTCTCCGCCTGCTCCGCCGCTTTCTTACTTCCCACGAATGATACCTGCGCGCACCCCGCTGATTCGATCGCCGCGACTCCTTGGATTTCCCGCTCGCCCTGACCTTCAAACGTACAACCCAGCCAGTCCGCCAGCTCCCAAACACGCATAGTGCCTCCTCGGCGTTCATCCATTGATAACTTTAAATGTATGCCTATTGACCCATCCGCTTCCATCGCCCCTACCGCGCGCATCCATCCCGATGCCAGAATCGGGGCCCAGGTGGTCATTGGCGAATACTGCGTCATTGAAAGTGATGTGGTCATCGGCCATCACTGCCGTCTGGAGCCTTATGTCTTCATCAGGCGCTTCACCACGCTCGGGGAGAGCAATGTAATCTCGGCCGGCACGGCTCTCGGCACCGACCCCCTGGACAAGTCGTTCACGGGAGAGCGCAGCTATCTGCGCATCGGCAACGGCAACAGGATTCGCGAGTATTACACGATTTCCCGCGGCACCAAGCCGGAGTCGGCCACCGGGATTGGCGATGAAAACTACATCATGACCAATGGGCACATAGCCCATAATTGCCGCATCGGCAGCCGCTGCGTCATCGCCAGTTGCGCTCTCGTCGCCGGCCATGTGGAGATCGAAGACCAGGCGTTTCTCTCCGGTGGAGTGGTGGTTCATCAGTTTTCGAAAATCGGCCGGCTTGCAATGGTGGGCGGGAATAGCAGAGTCAACACCGACCTTCCTCCATTCTTTCTCTACTCCGGTTTTAATGCCGCTCCTAAGGGTCTGAATCTGGTCGGGCTGCGCCGCGCCGGGCTACTCGCCGCGGAAATAGCTCGGCTTAAAGCCGCCTATAGGGTACTCTACCGCTCGAACCTTACCCTCGCGCAGGCGGCGGCGCAGATCGAGAACGAGCTGTCTGGGGATCATACTGCTCATCTTGTCGAATTCATTCGCGCATCGCATCGAGGGATCGCACGCGAGCGCGTGCGGCGGGAGTAGCTTCCCAGGGCCCAGCGCTGTAACAAGGTTTCCTCAAATGCCATCTACCAGGGGAGGCATCTACTATTCCTATGGCAAATGAATCGAATTACGAGACGTTACACTTATCCGGGGACGACGCGCGAACGAAAGTACGGCAACTACTGAAACATTTCCGCAGCGCGATGATGATCACCGGGTCGAATGGATCCCTCCACTCGCGTCCCATGGGGCTGCAAGGGGACTCTGACGAGTTTGACGGTGTGCTTTGGTTTTTCACCGACAGAGACTGCCGAAAGGTCGTCGAGATTATTAAAAATCCGTCGGTCTCGCTGCTGTTTCAGAGTGATAGCGATAGCGCCTATATGCATTTGTTCGGCACAGCGGCCGTCGTGGACGATCGCGCCAAGATGAAAGAACTCTACACGCCGCTTCTACGAACCTGGTTTCCCAAAGGACTCGACGACCCTCGAATGACGCTGATTCGTTTTGAAGCCGATCGGGGCGACTTTTGGGATAGTCCTGGCGGTATGCTCCAGGTGCTGGCGGCTTTCACG
>DATLCW010000103.1:0-19521 GCA_035526195.1 Bryobacteraceae bacterium | reverse complement strand
AGATGAAGCGCATTGTAAGTGTCCCGGCCCCCGCTCGTTTTGTAGTCGATCTCGCCGAATTCCGGATTCTGCCTCGCGACCCTCCCCGTTGTCGTATCCACCGCGACGATTAGGTTCGTGATGCTGCGCTGGAACAGGTTCCTCCCCAGGCTCCCCACATAGCCGACCTGACCCACGAACTGACCAGCCAATTGCTGCTGGATGGAGGCACCGTACTGGACGTTCTTTTCCGGAAGACGGTAGCCGCTTACGTCGAAAGCGCGGGGAGACTGGGGTGGCGGAGGTCCGGCTGCGAGGGCGGCCAGATTCAGCGGGTAGCGCTGCCCCGTCAGATGGAAGCGGTCCACGTCACTCTCGATTGGCTGAATCTGATCCTCATATTGACCAGGACCGAAGTAAATCCCGCTGCCGATGCGGAACACAGTTCGGTTCTTCAGCCGGACTGGCGCCCATGTCAGCCCGAAACGGGGCGCGAGGGCCAGCTTGTCGGAGCGGAACATTGGGGTAGACGGGTCGAGCAACCGCACTTGCCCGGCGTCGAAAAGGCGCACATGGCTTTCGCGCTCCCGATTTACCGTGTAGTACTCGTATCGAACCCCATAGTTGAAAGTGACCGCCGGCCGCGCGCGCCATTCATTCTGGACGTAGCCGATGTAATATTCCTGCTCTCCGACGTGAACGTCGAGGTCGCCGATGAAGCTGGCGCTGGCTGCCCGGTTGGCCAAGAAGTCGTCCAAGTTGCTGAACGAATAAGTCAACCCGCCGAGTTGCCGGATGGGAACACGGATAGCGCGGAATTCAACGCCGGCCTTGATCTGATGGTTGGCACTCACGTGGCTGACGTTGTCGAGCAACGTAAAGGACTTCCCACGATACTCCGAGCCCCGGCCATTGCCGGCGCTGGACTGACGTGTGATCCCGCCAGGGCTGGCAACACCGCTCGAAGCACCGCCGTTCACTCCTGGCTGGACAGTCATCCCGGTGATGTTAATTGCAGTCGCGAACAACTCAGGCGCATCTGCATCAACTGACAAGGTCGTGGGCGCTCGGTTGATGCCGAACTTCAGCTCGTTGACGGTCGAACTTGAAAGGGTGGAGTTTAGGCTCGCCACGAAGTGGTCAGGTTTGTTCGTGGCCTGGAGGTTCCTGGCCGTCACCGTGTTATCAGGTGTTTCTAACGTGCCAACGTCCTTCAGGTATCTGACGTAAAGCCGCTGGGTTGACGACAGGTGCCAGTCGATGCGCCCACTGAAATTCGTTTCGTCGAGACGTGCGATATCACTGCGCTGCGCGATGTCCATATCCAGATTTGAAGTGGGCAAGGAACCGGCAGGAAAGGTGCGCAGCAAGGGTCGAATCTCGGGCACGGCCCGCTCCCGGGCGGCCGCGCTCGGAACCGTCTCAAGAACGTTCATTCCGGCGCGCTGCCGCAACGTCTCGAAACTCCCGAAGAAGAACAGCCGGTCCGTCAGAATCGGTCCGCCTAAGTTCGCCCCAAACTGGTTCAGCCGCAGCCTGGACTTTTCATCGGCGTCAAAGAAGTTCCGCGCATCCAGCCGATCATTGCGGAAGTACTCGAACAGTGCCCCATGAAAACGATTGCCGCCGGACTTCGACACAAGCTGGATCTGGCCGCCGGTTCCCGTGCCGTATTCGGCTGGGTAGAGAGCTGAGTCCACACGGAACTCCTGGATTGTCTCCACACTGTTCTGAAGGCGGAACTGCGATCCGCTCACCGTTAGCCAACCAGGGGCGGCGTCAAAGACACCCGAAGCGTCGATGCCATCATAGGCAAACTTGTTTTGTTCGGTCGCCTTGCCGTTGAACCGCAGCTTGTCGAAGGCCCCGTCGCCAGTATTGGTCGCCCCGGGCGCAGTGAGGGAAAGTAGAGCATAAGTGCGCCCGTTCAAAGGGATCTCCTGTACCTCCCGCGAAGTCACGTTCGAACCTGCGCGGGCGGAACTGGTGTCAACCATGCCGTTGCCAGCGACGACTTCGATGACGGTGGTCTCGGTGTCGAGCCGCATCGGTGCGTCGACGTGGCGCGCTTGGGCCACACCCAGCTCGACTGTCGTGGTAAAGTCCTTGAAGCCAGCGACTGCGACCCGCAATCTATAGCGGTCTGGCGGCAGGTGCACCAGGACATAAAGACCCTCGGCGTTGGATTCTGTCATCTTGCGAAGACCCTGGGATTCGCCGAGCACTTCCACCAACGCTTTGGGAATGACGGCTCCAGTGCCGTCACGGACTGTACCAACGATCTGGCTCGTGGTCTGGGTGTAGGCGAGTCCTTGCACCAATACCAAGAGGCACCAACGCGCGAGGACGCTCGCGGCCATCAGCATATATGCCCAATTATGCATACGTTGATGGCTTCCCGCAACCAGGGAATTCGAGCTTATCTGGGAAGCTTGTCCAGCCGGAATGTGCAACAGCCGAGGTCCAGGATGTTGTTGTTGGCCGCCAGCTGCGATTTGAGATTGCCAGCAACGGTGTAGAGACGCTGTTTGCCCTGTTTTTCGGTTTCCAGAAGTCCCGCCTCGCGCATGATCCGCAGATGCTTCGAGATGTTGTATTGGGACGCTTCTAGCCGTTCCGAGATCTCGTTCACGCTCAACTGCTCCTTGAACAGCAGTCGCAGGATGCGAAGCCGGGTTTCTTCACCCAGTGCTTTCAGGGCAGCGATGCAGTCTAGTCCCCTCATGGAAGTCCCCTACAGGCTGAGTTTGCACTCAGACGCACGTTTTGGTGTCAGCACCTGAGAGAGAGGCTAGCAGAGGTTCACCTGAGAATGCAGCACATCACGACCAGCGTCGCGGAGTGCTGCGATTGCCGGACGAGGGAAGATCTTGTCGGCGAGGAAGGTCATGCAGGTTCCAGCGGGAAACACCTTCTCCCTGTGCAAGCAACTTGCCGATGCCAAAGTCGCGCGTGTCGTTGATGGTGGCTTCCGTGCGCAGGGCACGGCCTTCCTTGGGATACTGTTTGATCCGCGTTTTTTATAGTCCACATGCAACGCGGGCACGACTGCGCCGGTACTCACAGGCGTCCGAAAGCGACCGGGCGTCTTCTTAATCACGCGGCGGCGTGAAGATCAACTGCACCTGGCTGGGACGGCCGATGTCGAGGTTCTCCCGGATCACTTCAAATAAGACGCGGCCGGTAACAGACGGTCCTGGAGGATGGCGCCGGGTTCGGTTTCCCGGTCGCGGGCCTGGGAACTGCCCAATTCGGGCGAAGCAGCGGCACCACCCGCGACCCGCACGACATCCAGATGTCACTCAAGTTCCTGTGGTAGGCCATCGTTACGCGCCGGGTTCCGTCGCCTTCCACAAGCGGCGGCCCGCCACCCAGGCAACGGTAACGAAGAACAACAGACCCGAGGCAATCGTCAGGAAGCGGCGCTGTGTGGAGAGGTAGCGCGCCTCTTTAGAGAGTGCGTCGTAGGTCAGAACGCCGCGAATTTGGACTACGACAGTTTTCTTTGGCTCGGCGCGGTTGTCGACCACTACGGAATACTCCCCCGGCGTGCCGACATACGCCTTCAGGTGTCCGCTTCGATCAAAATCAGTGGAGGCAACTTGCCTCGGGGTCCGGCCGGCTCGAAAGCGGCCTTCTTCCGATTGAGGCATCAGCACCAGCCGGACGCCGGACCCTCCCTGACTCTCGTACTCCAGGTCAAGCGTGGCCGGACGGTTGTGGATGGAAACATGCAAGCCCTTGAAATCGGCGGGCGGGACCCGCAGCGTTTTCGAAATTGGAATCGGGGCGGGAGTGGCCGCCAATAGCAGCGCGAACAGCATCATGGGTTGGCCTGGTAAACGATGCGGCCTCCGTTGACGGTCATGATCACATGCGTCTGCAGAATCTCGAGGGCCGGCACTTTCATTATGCCGCGGGAGAGGAGAATGAAGTCCGCCGCCTTGCCGGGCTCGAGCGAACCTTTACTCTTCTCTTCAAAGGCGGCATAAGCGCCGTCGATGGTCCAGCTTTCGAGGGCCTCGCCGCGGGTGAGGCGCTGATCCGGCATCCAGCCTCCGTTGGGCTGGCCCGCATGGTCCTGGCGGGTGATGGAGGAGTAGAATCCCCAGAGCGGATTGGGCTCTTCAACCGGAAAGTCGGATCCATTCGCGATGCGCACGCCCGCCTTGAGAAAATGCTGCCAGGCGTACGCGCCCGCAATCCTCGTGGGGCCCACCCGCGTTTCCGCCCAGCGCATATCGCTGGTGGCATGGGTGGCCTGGATGGATGCAATGACCGAGTACCTCTTAAACAGGGGAATGTCTTCCAGGGAGACGATTTGCGCGTGCTCGATCCGAAAGCGCTTCCCGTTCGCACCCTGGAGCACATTGGCGTAAGCATCGAGCACGGTACGATTGGCGAGGTCGCCGATAGCATGCGTGTTGACTTGAAAGCCATGCGTCACGGCTTGCCGGGCGACACGCTCGATCTGCGCTTGGTTCAGAATCAGCAGGCCACGGTGGGCCGACTCATCGGAATAAGGCTCCTTGAGCGCGGCTCCCCGGGAGCCAAGAGCACCATGGGCCATGAGTTTGATGCCGCGCACCGTCAGATAGGCTCCTATCTCCGGTCCCTTGTTCAGATAGTCCTCCCAAAGCGCGCCCGCGCCGCCGATCATCGCGTAGATGCGAACCGGCAACTGACCGGCCGCGATTAAAGCGCGATAGGCGGCGATATCATTGGCGCTCGAACCGGCATCGTGCACGGTGGTGACTCCGAAACGGGCGCACTCCTGAGCGGCGCGAAGGATCCGCTGTCTCACCTGCTCCCTGCTGGAAGGCGGTATTTTGCGGGAAACCATTTCTTTCGCGCGATCGATTAGCACACCGCTGGGCCGGCCTTGACCATCGCGCAAAATGCGGCCTCCCTCGGGGTCCGGCGTTGAGACGTTGAGGTCGGCGATGTCGAGCGCTTTACGATTCACCCAGGCGGCGTGTCCGTCGACCCGCGTCAGGCACACTGGATGGTCCGGCGAGACCGAGGAAAGGTCGTCGGCGTGCGGGAACTGGCGGCCGGGCCAGCGGGTCTGGTCCCAGGCCCGGCCGCGAATCCATTCGCCCTTCGGCCGCGATTTGACGGCTTCACCCACCGCTGTCACGATTTCATTCACGGAGCGGGCCTGGCGCAAATCCAGTATCTCGAGACTGTCGCCGAACCTTTCCATGTGCCCGTGACTATCAATCAGACCGGGGATCACGGTGGCTTCCCTGACATCCACATGCCGCGTTTGAGGTCCGGCGTAGCGCCTGGTATCACTCCCTACGGCGAGGATTCGCCCTTCCCGCACCGCAATTGACGTGGCCTTCGGCTGCGCCCGGTTGACCGTGTAGATGTTGGCGTTCTACAATCAGGTCCGCGGTTTGAGCTCCCGCTGCCTGTGCCAGCAGGGCTACAATGAAAATCATGCAAGACAGTATGGCACACCCCCGCGTGGCGGCCAGGGTGGATTCATCGCCTTGGAAGCCGGTGATTGCCACGACCTGCGCAGTGCTTCTGGCGTTATTGTTTTTGGTTGCCGGTCTGTGGAAGACCACCGATCCGTTCGGCGCGTCGGCGCGGCTGGCGCAAGCGAAAGTGCCGGGATCTTTGAGCCTGGCGGCGGCCGTCCTGCTGGGCACGGCGGAAGTATTCTCCGGCGTACTGCTGCTGATCCCCCGGTTCCGGAGGTGGGGGGCATGGCTGACCGGAGCGATGCTGATCGCGTTCATGATTTACATCGGCGTCTTTTACAATGAGCTGCGCGGCGAGGAATGCCAATGCTTCCCCTGGTTGAAGCGCTCCGTCGGTCCAGGCTTCTTTGTGGGCGATGGAGTGATGGTGTTATTGGCCGTCATTGCTGGACTCTGGTCGCGGCCATCGAACAATCTGCGGACGGCGGCGATGATTCTGGGCGCTGTGGGCGTGTTTGCCGGAGCGTCCTACGGAGTGAATCTGGCGCAGAACAGCGGCGCCAAGGCTCCCCCGGCGATCACCGTGGACGGCAAGCGGACGCCTTTAGATCTCGGCCGGGTATTCCTATACTTCTTTGATCCGGAGTGTATGCATTGCGACGAGGCGGCGCGGCGGATGGCGAAGCATAACTGGAAGGATACAACGGTGATCGGCATCGCTACCCGGCAGCCGCAATTCGCGGCGGAGTTTATGCAGTCCACCAAGCTGAAAGGCGGGGTGTCGCCGGATGTGGATTTGTTGAAGGGAACGTTTCCGTTCGGCGATCCCCCGTATGGGGTGGCCCTGGAGCACGGCCGCCAGAAGGCCGCTTTTCCGATTTTCGATAAGAACGAGCCGGAAGCAAGCTTGCGGAAGCTGGGTTTCATCGACTAGCGGCGGCTGCAGACTGTGATTTCTATGGGCACTCTAAGAGGATTCATTTTGCTGCTCGGTTCGCTATCCCTGGAGGCTCAGCGTCCTGGGTTGTTCCTGCGTGAAGATTGGAAGGAGTCCGGCCCGGCAACTCCGATTACCCAGGAGCATGTTGCCAATCCCGACGTTTTGCTGGGGCTGTACGGGCCGGGTAAGGACGGCATTCGAAAGAGTCATCACGACAAACCCGCCGACGATCCCTACTATGTGTGGACGGGAGAGTGTCCGTCTAACTGTGGCGTGACGGTGCGGCACCGGGCTTCCCTGGTGAGCCTCACCGGGGCGGCAAAGATACGATGGCGGAGTAAACAGTCGGGGCTGCGGCAACTGCACTTGATCTTAAAACTGGCCAATGGGACGTGGCTGGTGAGCGAGCAGAGTGATGGTCCCTCGCTCGATTGGCGTGTTAACGAGTTCAACGTGCCGGACCTGGTATGGCGGCGGCTGGACATTCGATCGGTGGTGGAAGGCGCCCGGGTAGAACGCCCGGACCTGAGCCGGGTGGATGAAATTGGCTGGACAGACCTGATGGCGGGAGGAAACAGCCCGGCTTCTTCGCGGGTGGATTGGATTGAAATCTACGGCACCCCTGTGGCGCGGTAGGCGGTTATTTTTCGCCCTTGCGCTTGAGTGTCGGAGCTTTCTTTTTGGTTCCCTCAACCACAGCGGTCTTCTTCTCCTGAGCCTTTCTTGCCTCCAGCTCTTTCGGCGTCATCATTTCCTCTGCCTGCTTCTTCTCGCGTTCGTCTTTGGTTTGCACGTCTTTACTGCGGTCCTTCACGTCCATCTGCGAGAGTTCTATGCTGGCGCCGGTGTTTTCGATCGCATTTGCCAACACATCTTCATAGCGCGAAAAATCGCGGGTTTTGATGGATTTGATCTTCTCCAGGCGGCCGAGCAGCTCGGCCTCATTCCTGGCCACGGCGGCGGCGCCGGCTGTAATGTCGAGTTTACGCCGCAGGGCATCGTCCGATACCACGTCGATGGCTTCCACAATCTTGTTGTACTCATCGAGCGACTCGTGGATCATGGCCGAGCGCCCGGGTTTCTCTTTGCTGAGCAACTGCTCCACCAGGGCGATGCGCTGGCGGGCGAATTTTACATACAACTGAAGCCGGTCGTTGGGCTCCTGGGCGTCCCTGACCTGGTCGGCTTCATCGGCAGTCAGGAAGTCCCTCTGGGCGGACAACGTCAGGGGCAGAACTATCGACAGGATGCAGAGAAGCAGCCTCATCCTACCAAGCTACCTCGGATTCCCACGGGATGCATGGGTGCGTGAAGCTAACCGAGCTCCTGCGCTTCCCTGGACTCCGGCATGGCTCCCTTGTCGTCCATCGCCTGAAGCCACGCGTCCAGCTGCTTGCCGTAGCCCGCGATTCGATCCCGATGGGCGGGGGCGGCGGCGAGATTATGCACTTCATGCGGATCGTTCTGCCGGTCATAGAATTCGACGGGCGGTTTTCGCGGCGCCATGAAGAGGGACTGGGCGGTGTTGAGCTTTCCTTCCGCGTGCAGTTTCTTCATCACGCTGAGGGTGGGGTACGACGTCTCAATGTACTGGTTATATTGTGTGTAAGGACGGTCCGGCATGTAGTTCCGGATGTAGTTATACCGTTTGTCGCGAACCGAGCGGATGCGATCGAGCGTCATATCGCAACGGTCGCGAGCGGTGAAGATCGCCTCCCGCGCCTGGTAGCTGGAGCCTGTAAGGGGCCGGCCATGGAAATTTGCCGGAAGCGGAACGCCCGCGGCCAATAGCGTCGTAGCGGTCATATCGAGCGATAGCACCAGATCGTCACTCACCGTGCCGGGCTTTGTTACACCCGGCCAGTTCAGGAAGAGGGGTACATGAACGCCTTTATCGTAGAGCCATTGCTTGCCGCGAATCAGACATGTGCCGTTGTCACCCATGAAAAAGAGAATGGTATTGTCGAGCACCTTGTCACGTGCCAGAGCCTCCATCAGCAGTCCGACTTTGACGTCGAGCAGGTTCACCGCATCCAGGAAGTTCGCCATCTCATCGCGTACCACCGGATGATCCGGAAAATAAGGCGGCAGGGTGACCTTGGCCGGGTTGATGAGCTGTTTCTGCCCGCGGGCTTCTATGAACGCCGGACCTTTATGAGGAGCCTGAAAGTTCACCTGGGCAAAGAACGGCTGGTTCGGCTGGCGCTGGTTCCAATGCGTGCCGTCAAACGGCTTTACTACGTTCCAATTGAAGTCAGTCTTTCCCGTGCCGCTGGCCCCCGCAAAATGCATCACGTTGGCCGTGAAGTATCCGGCTTCCCGCAGGCGCTCCGTAATCAGGCGCGCGCCGGCGGGCAGTTGGAAACCATCCTTGCGGTGGCTGCGGTGGTGATGCGTTCCCGTGTGGATCTGATAGAGGCCCACGTTGAAAGCGGAGCGGCTGGCGGAGCACACCGGAGCAGTTGTATAGGCGCGGTTATAGCGGACGCCTTGCGCCGCCAGTTTGTCAAGGTTTGGGGTGGCGGCCAGCGGATATCCGTAGCAGCCTAGTACCGGCCCCATGTCTTCCCCGAGAATCCATAAGATATTCGGCTTGTCGTTGGCGGCACCGAGCCGTGTGCGGATGATAGCCGGAAAGGCAGTGGCCAGGAGCGCGCGGCGTTTCATGACTGCTAACGTTTTACCAAAACTTCCCGCAAATGGTCCCGCGTCAGAAAAAATTTCACGGCGCCGTAGCTCTGGAAGACCCGCTCGATGGCGCGGTTGTTAAAGAATTGTTCGCGGCGCCGGAGTGTGCGCGGAGCCAGCAGCATGGTCTTGGTGTCGACGATGCGATAGGAGTAAGCAGGGATGGTTTGTGCCTTCTCATCGGAGTTGAGAAACGCGAGCAACTGACCGCCGGGGCTCATCAGATAGGAAATCCTTTCGATCACCGCTGCCAGCACCGGCGGCGGCAGAAATTGCAGGGTATCCCATACCAGCACGCCTCCGAACGTACTCTCGTGGTAATCGAACGTCTGCTCGATAAGGCCGGCAATTTTCGACGACTCGGTGGGCTCGGGATTATTCCAGATGGCATCCAGCCCATGCAGCACATTCTCTGAACTGATACGGTGGCCGAGATTTGTAATGTAATTGATGTTGTTCTGGTTCGCTCCGCCGAGGTCGAGTACGGAGCAGGTGGGAAGATCCTTCAATGTGAGGAGAAATTGCTCGAGGCCGCGGCTGTTGCGGGTGGACTCGCCCGCGGGGTATCCGGCCGGCCACGGCTGCGACGGGGAGACCTGCCCAGGCGTATGTCCATTGCCGGCTTGGGCACGGAGGGACGACCCGTCGCCACGAAACATCGACTTGAGCCTGTCAGTCCACAAGGTCGAAAACAATACCTCCGCCCTCGCTCCCTGCGTTCGCGCAAGGCGGCGAGGGCGATTGAAGCTTATCCGGGGAGCCTACCGCTTCACCTCGGAGATCTGGTTGGAGGCTCCGGCGCCCGCGCTTGCTCCTACCGCCTGCTGCACCCGTGCGGGCGCCGGCGCCGGGGGAGCGGGCTGCGGCTTACCGACATCCTGCTTGACGATGTCGATGCTGCCTTTGAAATACGCGCCATCTTCAATGAAGATTCGCGAGGTGCGGATATCGCCCACCAGCTTGGCTTCCTTGCGGATTTCCACCTTGTCGCTGGCTTCGCAATTCCCGTGCATGGAACCGATGACAACAATCTCACGTGCTTTCACATTGGCCGCCACGCGGCCGTTGGGGCCGATGGTGAGGCGATGCTCTTGCAGCTCAACTGTTCCCTCCAGTTCGCCATCCAGGTAAAGATCTTCCCGGCTGATGATCTGTCCTTTGATCATCACCGATTTGCCGATCGAGGCGGCTGAAGATGAAGTCCGGTAACTTTCCGGCTCTACGTTACGGGACGGCAGGGTGGTGGACATGGGGGTTCCCTCCTTGATCAAGTCCGCCTGGGGAGGCGGGTTATGGGTCTGTTTCGGCGTGTATTCTTCCTCTTTACGACGGGACCACATTCGGAAGACTCCTTACCTGGGATAGGCGTCGCGGGGGTGCGGAACGGTCCGGTTCCCGGACGCAGTGTCTAAACCTAGCCGCCGGGGGGAGAGCAACGGCTGCAAACAACGAACTTTCATACTAAATGGGGTGGGGACAAAACGCAAGGCAAAGAAGGAACTTTTCATACATTCGTATACGATCGTCCGCACGGGATTTTTGCCTGCTGCCCAACCCGAACATTTTAAGCCATTTATGTTTTGGGACCCAAAAAGTGCTAACTGTAAGGATGAATGTATTTCCGCTCCGCGTTTGTATCCCTCGCGGGTGCCATCATGGCTTACCAGCTGTTTTGCGATCCGATCGTCGGCTTTCCCAACAACGGCGACTTCAAACGGGTGCTGGATGTTTACCGGCTGGAACCGGTGTGCGAAGGCTTTCCGAACTGTTACTTCAAGTATGTGGTGAAGCGGTTCCGCTTCCTTCCCGGCGCGCCGATTCAGGTAGAGCAGGCGAGCACGGAACAACTCACTATTCTGCCTGCTGTGCTGCTGAATACCGTGGTTTCCAAGGATGGCTACTTCGACGTGAGGATGGCGGGTCTGGTGCACGCCAGCCTCTGGCTGCTGGGATTCTGGCTCGCAGCCCCGGTTGTGGGGATGCTGCACGGATGGAGACGGTATGCGATGGCGGCGGTTCTTGTGGGGGTTTATTGCGACGTGACGTATGTCTGGTATTCGAACTCGTTTTACGCGGATACCTCGGCCGTCATCTGTTTTTTCCTGGCGCTGGTTCTGCTATCGAGGCTTTTGACAGGCATTGGGAACGCGCGGAGCAATGCGGCGGGACTGATGGTGGCGATGTTTTTCGCCGCCCTGGCCAAGCCGCAGCATTCGCTGCTCGTTTTGCCTTTATTGGGGTTTCTAGCGATCTACCGGCGCCGTTACTGGCCGTTCCACCAGGGAACGCTGTTGGCGGGGAGCGCGGCAATTCTCGGCGCGATTGCGCTGCTGTTCGCCACCGTGCCGGTCAGCCACAAACTGGTGACCTTTTACAGCGTGGTATTCGGCGGCATCCTGCCGGTAGCGCCCGATCGCGCACAAGCGCTAAGGGAGTTGGAACTCCCGGAGCAATACGAGAAGTACGCCGGAACCCATGCCTACAGTAAGAACACCGGCATGAATGAACTCGCGTTTCTGAGCGATTTCACGTCTCGGGCTTCGCACTCGAAGCTGCTGCGGTATTATGCCGCCCATCCTCGGATAGCGGCTTCCATGGTGGGCCGAGGCCTCAACGACGCAAGTGTGGTGCGGTACCCATTTTACGGCACGCTGCCCAAAAGTCCCCTGCACCCGGAGCGCGTGTTGAGCCGCGCTTTCGCGGCTTGGAGCAGTTTCAAGATGTGGCTGTTCCACAGAAATGGATGGCATCTGTTGGCCTGGTTCATCGGTTCCATGGGGGCGTTAGCGGGAGGAGTCCTTTACCGGTGGCGCGCGCGCCGCGATGTCTTATTGGCCGCAAGCGCACTGTGCGCCGCCGCCATCGCGGCGCTGCTGCTGGGCACACTGCTGGACGTCGTGGACACGCTGCGCCATTTGTATATGTACGTCTTCCTGGCGGACACCATGGTGGTGGCGGCATGCGCCGCGTGGGTGGGGGGATTTCGCGATCAGAGAATGAATCTCAGTCCCAGTTGAAAGATACGGCCATCGTTCAGGGTATTGGTGATTTTTCCGAAGGCGGAGGCATTGAGGTTCCGGTTCGGCTCGTCAAACTGCGGGTGATTGCCGAGGTTGAACGACTCCGCGCGAAACTGCACCAGCCGTTCCGCGGCTCCCGGAAGCCGCCAGCGCTTGGTCATTGCTCCATTCCAATTGGCAATGCCGGCCTTGCGAAAGGTACCTTTGCCGAGGTTGCCGCGGCGCTCTCCGGGAACGATAAAGCCGAACCGGTCGCGCCGCAGAATTTGCGGCGCGGTGTCAGGATGACCGATCGTCAGGCCAAGAATGGAGGGATCGAGGATATTGGGACGTTCGCTCGGGCCGCCATCCACATTCCCAAAACCCGGGGCGTCGCTGCCTACAAAGAGAGTGAGCGGGGTGCCCGACTTCAACAGCGCGGAACTGGACCACTGCCAGCCGCCGGCAATCGATTTAAGCCAACCGTTAACAGTGGCGAGCTTCGGCAAGTCCCAGTTTTGAAAGATCAGCAAGGCGTGGGTTGCATCGAAATTGCTCAGGCCCTTGCGGTCTTTGAGGGATTCATACTGCGATTGCGCGCGCCCGCGGGAGAGGTCGCGATTGGCGGCGGTGGCGGTGAAATCGGGCCCCTCATCGATCGCCTTCGAGAAGGTGTAGGTGACGCCCAGTCCGGCGCCGTGCCAGCGCGGCAGATCCACGCCCAGCATGCCGGCATCCAAATAGGCGACTCCGCCGTTCACGACGTTCTTTACGTCGTAATACCGTTGATCGGCGCGGCGGAGATCCACCGTTGCTGTGGTTAGCGGAATGCCGGGGATGGGTTCGGCGCGGTTCTCGATATAGACGTTCATCAGCTTGATGGAGCGGCTGCCGACATAGCCGGTTCGCCACGTCGCCGGCCCTAATTTCCGCTCGAGGCTGAGGCTGTACTGATGGGCGTAGGGAGCAACCAGTTCGGGGCTGAAGAAGGTGCGCGAGGTGCGCGTGTTTGGATCGTTCAGATTGATGGATTGAAGCGGGTTCAATAGATTGGGGCTCTGCACCTGCAACGAGAAGACCAACGGCGGATTGTATCGAATCTGCTGGTAGGCTACCGGTGGAATCTGGTCGAAACTCGTGGTGTAGCCGGTGCGTAAAACCCATTGTCGAGGCAGTTGCAGGGCGATGTGGAAACGCGGGCTCAAATTATTGCAGTCGCAGGAGTATGGCAGTAGATTCCTGCGATTCACCTCCTGCGGGGTGGTTTCCATGTTGTAGCGAAGGCCGTAGTAGATCTGCAGACGCGAACTGACGCGCCACTGATCTCCGATAAACGCGTTGCCATTCCAGTTGCGGAAGCCACGGTGCAGGTCCCCCACCATGACTTCATACGTGGTGGATGCGCCGTTGAGAAAGTTCTGGATGGCGGTGCGCCCGAAGTTGCTCGTGAACCAGATCATGCCGCGGGAATCGTTCGATTCCGATCCATTTAACTGAAAGCGGGAGACGTCACCGCCGAAGGTCAGCGCGTGACGGCCGCCATCTAAACGATGTGCTCCCACAAAGCCCCAGCGAAACGTGTTCTGGGCGCGGTCGATGGGAAAGTGGCTGTCGGGGCCCAGTTCTTCGATTTGAAACCCCATTCGTACTCGAGGTCCAACGGCATTGGGCTCTGGTTTGAGGAGCGAGCGCACCCGCGTGAAACCAATGCCGAAGGAGAGGTCCGTGGACGGAGCGGGGCTGTATTGGAAGGTAAGGCGCGAGCGCTGATTATGGATTTCCATGTCCGGGTTCTGCCCGGCGACGAGTTGAAATGCACTGACGCGTTGCCTGCCCAGCGCGTGCGAAAGGAACAACTTTGCTTGGTCGCTGATCCGGTGATCCAGACGCAGGGCGCCATCGAGTTCATCGATACGCTGAGGAGCATTGGTGTTGAGCGCCCGCTCGTCGAAATCCTGGCGGTTGGGTAGCTCCGCCGGGTAGGCGTTGAGGAAGCGCTGGATCATGGCCCGTACCGCGGGGTCGGTCGCGGTGGGAGTACGCTCGTTGGCGAGCGGCACCAGCACGTTGCCATTCACCATGCCGCGAATCTTGCGCTGGCTGAAGCTGCCGGTGAGCGCTCCGATCCAACCAAGATCGGCGCTAAAGCGTGCTCCATAACTGTTCTGCCGGGATGGCTTTACCGGTCCTGACTGAAAGAACGTACGGGCGTTGAAGACACTATTTCTGTGGTCCTCAAAAAGATCCCCATGAAAGCCGGTGAAGGGGCGCGGCGTGCGCAGGACACCCAACTCTGATGGAGGCCGGCCATGTTCGGCGGTGTAATAGTTCATCTCCACCAGCGGCTGCGGAAGAATGGAGTAATTCACGCCCAGACGGATGTTGGCTTCCTTCAGTACGTCTTTGTCGATGAGATTGACGGCCACATTCTCATTGCGCCTTGCCGATGCGGCGGCCAGCGTTGGAGGAGTAGAGGCTTTAGGTACTTCGGCGGCTGATTTTCCGGCTTTGATGTCAGCGGCGTAGGCAATGCTGAACGCCGCGAAAACGGTAATAAAATGCAACTCCCAGTTTAGCGCACGGGTTGCTTTGCCCCTTGGATCAGTCCGGGCGGGCGGCCTCCGCATACTGGGCGGGGGCTTTCCAGCCAGGGGGCGGTACACCTGTATGCCGGACGGCATTGCGAGGAGATAACGCTTGCCACTTTTGGAGGCGCGCTACCAGATCCTTCACAATCTCAGGGTTAGCCGCCGCGAGATCCTTGCTTTCGGTGGGATCCTCGGCGATGCGGAACAGATAGTTTTCCGGTTGGCCGCCGGAGGACGGCACTTCCCGCACCAGTTTCCAATCTCCATGATGAATGGCGAGAAACATTCTGTTTCCGTTCTCTACGGCGAACAGAAGATCTTCGCGCGGTTCCGCTTTTCCCGCCTGAATGTTGGCCCACAGATTTCTTCCGTCGAGCGGCAGCCTGTTGCCTGGCTTCACCCCAACCGCCGCGGCAAGAGTGGGAAACACATCGATCGCCTGCATCACCTGCGAGCTTTTTGTCCCGGGCTTCAAGTGGTTCGGCCAACGCATAATCGCGGGCACGCGGGTGCCGCCCTCCCACGTGCTGGCTTTGGCTCCGCGCAAGGGCGTATTTCGCGCCCCTTGGTTCACCGGACCGCCATTATCGCTGAAGAAGAGCACCAGGGTGTTATTGGTCATGCCCTGCTCATCGAGCGCCGTGAGAACGCGGCCGATGTTTTCATCCAGCGCATCCACCATGGCGCAGAAAGAGCGGCGGCGCGTATCTTTAATCTGTGCGTACTTGTCCAGATATTTTGCGGGAGCCTGCAGCGGAGCGTGCGGCGCATTAAACGGCATGTAGAGAAACAACGGTTTGCTTTTGTTCCTCCGCTGTATGAGACGAATCGCTTCGTTCGCCAGAAGCTCGGTGGAATACCCCTCTTCGCGCACACTCTTGCCGTCACGATTCCAATCCAGTCCGCCATCCCGGATGTGGGTGAAGTAATCGATGGCTCCATTCATGTGCCCATACGCATGGTCGAAGCCGCGCCGGTTTGGGAGGTACTTTGCCGATCCGTGGCCAAGGTGCCATTTCCCTGTATAGGCTGTTTCATAACCGGCGGCGCGGAAGGATTCCGGCATGAAATGTTCATCCGCCGGCACGCCGTAATCGCTGTAGGGACGGATTACACCATAAATCACCCCCAGCCGCATCGGAGATCTTCCCGTCATCAGAGCGGAACGCGTTGGGGAACACACCGGGAACGAGTAGAATCGATCCAGTTGCACGCCTTCGCGGGCTAGCTTATCGATATTGGGCGTGCGAATTTCGCTGGCGTGGAATCCGACGTCCGCCCAACCCAGGTCATCGGCAAGAAGAATCACGACATTGGGCCGAGTGGTGGAAGGTTGGGCCAAGCTTAAAAAGGGAAGTGCAAACAGGGACCGGCGGGTCATGGTAAATGATCGAACGGAAGGCTCACGGAGTCAAATGGCTTCTTAAATGCGTCATGCGGACCGGGCTCTTTTCGAGCCCGATCCGCATCTCTGGCGGAGCCCGTAGCTTAACCTGTGTTACTGCACAGCCACGGTGACGTTCTGTTGCACGTTGGTATTTCCGCCGATGGTCAGCACCACCGGCAGATTGCCGGAGGCGACGTTGGCGGGAATCCGAACGTTAATCTGGAAGGCTCCTGCAACCAGAGCCGGAGCGCCGCCCGCGTAGAAAATCTCCGTAGCGGGCTGGCCTCCAATCATGACGGTTACATTCACAGGAATCCGCGGAAACGGTTCCGCGCTCGCCACCGTAGAACCAGCAGCTACACCTGGCGTCAGGATGCCGCCGCCGGTGCCGTAGATCGCGATGATAGAACCTTTCGCGGCTGGATTGGTAGCGGTGTTGACCGTGAAATTTTCGTTCAGGATCGAACCCTGGCCATTGCCGCTGGCGTTCGCCGTAAGAATGGCGGGAGCCGTATCGACCACGCGGACCTGAATCGCCGTTGAATTGATGCCATTCAACTGTACGGCCACGTTAGCCGTGGTCTGCCCGTTGAGCTCGAAAGGCACAATGGCGTTAATCACATTCGCGCTGGCGTAAAGAAGGGGAGCGGGAATGTTGTTGAACGTAACGGTGGCTCCGCCGAGCGTGGTGGCCACAAGTCCATTGGGATTCGGAGTGAATTCGATGCCGTTGGGGGGCGTCGCCGGTCCGATGTTCAGGCCATAGATGGTGACGATCTCGCCGGGGGCGATGGCGCCAGCCTGCTGCGAAGCCGCATTGACAATGGCGTTGACTACGGGTGCAGCCGGGCCGGTCACCGTGAGTGTCACGTTAATCGCTTGGTTGCCGCCGGCAATGTTTGGCGACGATACGGTTACGGTTCCGTTGTATGTCCCCGGCGCCAGGGTGGAAATCACCGCCTGGTTGGCGGCAAATGTGAGTGTGACCGGTGTATTTCCGCTCGGCGGCGTGACGGTGATAAACGCCCCTCCGCGAGCGGGAGAAAATGTTGCCGTAACCGGAATGCTGCCGCCCGTGCTGGTCACCTGAACCGTTTGAGGTGAGGGCAGGGTGGCCGAGCCGGCCGTATAAGTGAAGTTGATGCTGGTGGGAGAAACCGCCAATGTGGGAGCGGCTCCCACGGTGAGGGCCACAGGAATGTTCAAAGGGCTGTTGGCGGCGCCAGGCACAATCACTGTAACGACGCCGGCATACGAGCCCTGCGCCAGTTGGGTGCCGTTAGAACTGATGGTAACGGTGTTTCCGGAAACCGAAGTGGTGAGCCACCCGGTTCCGTTCAACATCGTGGCGACGGCGCCGACGGTGGTTCCAGCCGGCACGCCTGCTATCTGAACGGTCTGACTGGCGGGTACGGGACCGCCGGCCGACTGAGAGAACGTCGCGCTGGTAGGCGTGGCGCTGATCGCCCCGGAGGTAATCGTCAATGTGACCGGGATATTCTGGGCCGGGATATTGGGGGCAGTACTTGCGACACTGACAGTTCCGTTATAGGTACCCACCTGGAGATTGGCGGGATTAATGGTGATCAGCAGATTGCTCGGCGTATTTCCGCTGTTGGGGGCCACCGACAACCAGGTCAATCCGATCGGGTTGGTAAGGGCGAACGAGGTGAATGGAAGCTGCGTATTCGGATTGGTGCTGGTGACGGAGAGCGTTTGCGTGATGGCGGAACTGCCAACCAGCGCGCTCACAGTAATCGCTCCCTGGCTGACATTGAGTAGCGGCGTACTGCTGACGTTAAAACTTACCGGCAGTACGAGCAACGGCGTGGTGGATCCTGGCACCGATAATGTGATATTCCCGCTACACGTTTGCGGAGGAATACCGGTGGGATTGACCGAGACAACCACCTGATTCTGGCCGCCGAATGTTCCTCCCGAGGATGGCGTCGCCGAGAGGAATCCAGGGCAGCTGGTGGTGTTTACAGCCACCTGGTAGTTGAGCGGCGCGCCCGCGCTGGAAATCGTGATTGCCTGATTCTGGGGAACGGCTTGCCCCACTTCATAGTTGAAATTCAGCGACTGCACGCTCGAGATGAGGAACGGATTGCTGCTCACCACAAGCGTCACCGGGAAGGTTTGGGGAGAATTTCCGGCGATGGGGGAAGTCACCGTGACGTTAGAAATATAGGTTCCGGGGCCGATGGCAGCGAGGGACGCCGGGTTGACCGTGAGAGTTAGGGCCTGCGGCGTGGTGCCGTTTGCGGGGCTCACCTGCAGGAACGCCGGGCCGCTGCTGACCGGGGTAGCCACGGCGGAGAAACTCAAACCTGTGCTTGAACTACTGAGAATCTGCACGTTCTGGGTGGCCGGGGCGGCTCCGCCGATCTGATAGGAAAACGCCGGACCAGTGGAAGGAACAAACAATAACGGAGTGGAGCTTACAAGCAGGCTGACGGGAATGGTCACCGAAGGATTGGTAGCTCCAGGCGCCGAAATGTTGATCTGTCCGGTACAGGTGGCTGCAGTGAGGCCGGAAGTATTGACTTGGATATTCAAAGTGCTGGGCGTAGCGCCCGATTGCTGGGAGAGGACAATCCAATTGTTACCGCAACTCGTGGGGGTGGCAGTGGCAGTGAAAGGAAGGTTAACGCCGGTGCTGCTGGTGATAGTCAGAGACTGCGCCGGAGGGGTGGCCGCGCCGGTCTGGTAGAGGAACGAAACTTGCGCCGGTGTAACATTAATCGACGGCTGCCCGGCAAAAGTAACCAGCACGGGGATGCTGATGCCGGTGGTTCCCGGGGCGCTCAGTGCCACGACGGCGTTGAAAGTGCCTGCTCCGGGGAGTGAGGCGGGATTCACCGACACCTGGAAGGAACCAGGCAAAGACCCCGACGCCGGATTTACCGTGAGCCAATCTCCGCCCCCGTTGACGATAGGCCGGGCCGTGTAGGAATTCACAGCCGAGGTGGTGCTGGAAACTGAGATTGTCTGCGTGGAAGGGACCGTGCTGTTCGGAGGAAATGTGAAGCTCAGGGAGTTTGGCGTCGCAATCAGATTGCTTTGCCCGCCCTGCGAATTCGCATTCAATACCACCGGGATGGTGATCGTGGAAGCTCCGGAGGTAACGTTTATGAAGCCGATATCGGTACCAGCGACCGGTGCGCCGGGGCCGATGGCAACAGTCATGGCAAGCGGCGTCACGCCGGAAACCGGGTTCACTTGCAGCCAGTTGTTCGTGGAAAACGCGCTAACCGTGACGTTGGCGGGTCCGGGAGTCGATTGCACCAGAACGATCTGAGGAATCGTGGTGGCCCCGGTCTGCGTATTGAAGGTGAGCTGTTGAGGGCTCGCCGTCAGCGTAATGTTCTGCGCATGGATTGGAACAAAGGAAAGCAGAAGCGCGAACACAGTTACTGCTGCCCGGTAAATTTGGTTTTTGGAATTGATCACGAGGTTCTCCACGAGGACTTGAAAGACGCGGCACTCAACAGTAAGCAATTTCACT
>DATLCW010000077.1:0-14315 GCA_035526195.1 Bryobacteraceae bacterium | reverse complement strand
AGATTGAGTACTTCATCGACGGCATTCCGCTGACGACGGGATACCTGCACGACGTGCCGCCGTCGATTCCGTCGCGGGAAGCCATTGCCAAGTTTAAAGTCATTACCAATGGACTCTCCGCGGAATATGGCCGCCTTTCCGGAGGCGCGATCCAGATGGTCAGCCGCTCGGGCACCAACCAGTACCACGGTTCGGTATACGAGTTCTTCCGCAATGACAAGCTGAATGCGAACGACTGGAACTCCAACCGCTTCGGCCGGGCGAAAGGCGTTTTTCATGACAACGTCTTTGGGGCAACGTTCGGCGGGCCGATCTGGATACCCAAGATTTACAACGGGAAGGACAAGACGTTCTTCTTCTTCAACTACGAAGGGACGCGGCGCCGGACAGGCAGCAACGCGGCGATCGGCTCGGTGCCGACCGAGATCGAACGCCAGGGAGACTTCTCGCAGAGCCTCCTCGATCGCGGCGTGCCCGTGCAAATCTTCGATCCCCTGACCTCGCGGATCGAGGGCGCGCGGGTCCGACGCGAGCCATTCCAGGGAAATCGAGTTCCAACGAGCCGATTCAACGATCTGTCCAAGATCTACATGGGGTACTATCCAACGGCCAACCGCCCGGCCTTGCCGGGATCGAACAACGAAGGCAACTTCATTGGCTCGATCTCCAACCCGCAAAACAACAACCGGTGGACCGGCCGGCTCGACCAGAACTGGAACAGCCGCCATGCGACGCATGGGATGGTCTCGTACTTCGACAGCGCGGCGACCAATACGCGCTGGTTCGGTCCGCTCCAGCCGACCAATATCACCACCAGCCAAGCCTACACGACCACGCTCGATCACACCTGGACGCTGAGTCCCACAACCGTTCTCAACCTGCGGGGCGGTGTGGTGCGCGCTACGACCTTCCGCGGCAGCCAGGTGGATGCGGATGCCTCCGGGTGGAATCTTCCACGGGAAGTACTCAACCTATTGGGCACCGCGCAGAACCGCGTCCCGAACATCGGCACCGGCAGCCACATCGGCGCGCTGGGCGGGGGCGACGTGTTCGATTCCCGCGACACCAGCTACACCGGTTCCGCCGCGCTCCAGAAGCTGTGGAACAACCACACCTTCAAGATCGGATGGGAACACCGCCGGTACTACAGCAACGTCACCACGGGCGGCAGCTTCAGTCTCGCCACGGAAAGGCGCGTCACGTCGCAGTATTACGACAACCCCGTCACGGGCCACCCCTTGGCCAGTTTCCTGATGGGAATTGCCTCGTGGGGGCAAGGCGTCCAGATTGCGGGCCCGGCATCGTTGCAGCGATATCACGGCGCCTACCTTCAGGACGACTGGAAGGTCACCCCCAAGCTGACGATCAACATCGGCGTGCGCTATGACTACGAGCCCCCGCGCACCGAGCGCTACGACCGCCAGATCTTCTGGGACCCGAAGTACAAATGGGACATCCAGCCCAACGCGGGTTGGTCGTGGAACCAGGCGCAGCAGGAGGCGGGCATCCAGTTTGCGGCGCCGGACTGGATTTCGAAGGGCATTTTTGGCCGGGCGGCGCTGATGGGCACCAAGGACTACCCGGGCCGCACGCTCCAGAAGAGCTATCCGAATAACATCGCGCCACGCATTGGCTTTGCGTATCAGGCGATGCCCCGCACGGTGATCCGTGGCAGCTACGGCAAGGTGTACCTGACGCTCACCGGCGATCGCTTTCTGGGTTCCGCCGTGGACAACGTGGGCTTCGGCGACTTCGCCCGCGTCAGCCAGGACGGCACCCCGGACGGCGGGTTGACGTATCCCGCCAGCTTCAGCAATCCCCTGCCCGGCGGCCTTGGCTACGTGCCCTTTACGCGCGATGTGACCGCTCTAAACAACTCCACGCTGGGCAACTGGTTTGTAGTTCCCGCCATCGACCAGTTCCCCGGATACGAGCATGTGACCCAGCTCAACATTCAGCGGGAGTTCGGTTCCGGCTCCAATACCTGGGTGGTCGAAGCCGCCTACAACGGCAATTTCGGCCGCAAGCTCCCCTTCTTCGGCAACCTGCACAGTGTCAAGAACGCCTACGACACCTTGGGCAAACCGCTCGGAACCAACCTGAACAAGCAGGTAACGAACCCGTTCTTCGGTCAGATTCCGTCGAACACCACGCAGGGCGGGCGCACTAATTTCCTGGCGCGCATCATGCAGGTGATGCCGCTGTGGCGCGAGCTTTGGGCGGTGAACGATCCCATCGGCTACTCCAACTTCAACTCCGCCTACGTGCAGGTGGAGCACCGCTTCTCGAGCGGCTTCAGTTTCCTGTCCAACTACACGTTTGGCAAGGCGCTCCACGCGGGCGGCGGCATCGGTGCGGAGGGCATCCACAACGTGGGCGCTATTGGCAACAGCAACGGCCCGCCCCAAGCCAATCAGCCCATGAAGGAAATCTACGGCCTTTCCGACTACGACGTCACCCATCGCTTCCTGCTCAACTATGTCCTGGATCTGCCGTTTGGCCGCGGCAAGAAGTTCGCGGGCAACGTGAACCGCGTCGTAAACGCTCTGATTGGCGGGTGGACCATGTCCGGCACCACGCTGTACCGCGGCGGCCAGCCATTCTCGCTCACTTGCGCGTCCGGCTTCTGCCGCGGCTACATCACCATCGGCCAGGGCAAGCTCGGCCGTCCCTCCTTCGTCGAACCGCGAGTCCGGTACAATAACAATGTGTCGGGCCACGCGGGGCTGGAAGGCTCGGCGGGGCTGACACCGTATTTCAATCCGGACGCGTTCAAGCCGATCATGGACCTGGACATCGGCACCGTGGGCTCCACGCTTCACGGCATGCGGGCTCCCGGGTTCAGCCAGTGGGACTACGCGCTGCTCAAGAACATCGGGCTGGGCTCGGAGACGCGCTATCTCCAACTCCGGTTTGAAGCGCAGAACCTGTTCAATCACATGAACGCCGGCAAACCGAACAACGCCATCCCCAATCGCGCGTTCGGCACCATCACGACGCAGGAAGGTACGCCGCGGGTAATCATGATCGCGGCCAAATTCTTCTTCTAGCGACAAAGAGCTTCGCGACAAGCCGCAACCCCTGCGGACATGAGGGCCGGGTCGTTCCCGCCCTCTTAGTTTTAGACATAAAGGTGCTGGCGAAATCGGCGGAGACGGAGTGCGGGGCGTTACGTTTTGTCCGCTGGCTTTGCGGTTTCTACGAGACGCTGTACGGCAAGTATCCACGCATACAGATCGAACATCCCACTTGTGGACTCCCTCGGGAAATAGAACGTAACCCGATCCGGGGCGCCTTGGTGACGGAGTCGGCACTGGTGCCGCGCATCCCCAACGGATCGAAGATGCGCTCCCGCATAAACGTGAGGAACGGCTTGTCCGCGACGGCTTCGACGGCCGCGCTCGCGAGGATCCAGCCATAGCTCGAATAGCGGTAGCGGGTCCCAGGCTCGAACAACAGCGAACTTTCCGCGAAGTGGCGCAGCGCTTCGACCGGCCGCTCACAGGACTCACCATACAGCGGCCCCCGTCGCCGCCGCCGGTCCTGACGCCGGCCAGATGTCCCATTAACTGGCGCAGAGTCACGGGCCACTGTTTCTCGGGGAACGCGGGCAAGTAGGTCTGAATCACGTCATCGAGCTTCAACCATCCATCCTCGAGCAGAAGGCCGACCGCGGCCGAGGTGAGCGCCTGGAAGCGGTTCCGATCCTGAACCGGTGATTCGGCGTGACTGGCACGCGGTTCTCAAGATCGGCAAACCCAAAGCCTTCCGCCCAAACGATGGTTCCGTCGATGCCGACGGCAACCGAAAGTCCCGGCAGGTTCTGTGCGGTGAGACTTTCCTGGACGAGCTGCCGCCCCTCGTTCACGGCGTTGGCCCACTTTGGCAACGGGGTGGAATCGGCCACCGAGGGTTCGGGTGCAGGGGCGTCGCGGTGGCGCGCATGTACACCCAAAGGCCCGGAATCGCCACGGCGAGGAGCCCGACGGCCACGGGGATCAGGGCGAGCCCGGTCCGACTTTTTGACAGGTTCCCTCCAGTCGCCGGTGAAGTTACGATTTATACTTTATAATTAAAAGCACTCTGCGTTAACCTGGAGGCGGCGGACGATTGGATTCGCTGCCGATCACGCAGAACGAATCATGCGAGCAGCTTTTTCGTGAATTCCCCTTCTCCATGGACGTCCGTGAGCCGTTGATCGCGGCCCTGATAGAGATACGTCAACTTCTCGTGATCGAGGCCCATCAGCCGCAGCAGCGTGGCATTCACGTCATGCACGGTGAGCGGCATTTCCGCCGCGCGCACGCCGAACTCATCGGTGGCTCCGAGCTTCCGGCCGCCTTTCACGCCGCCGCCGGCCATCCACATACTGAAGCCATAGGGATGATGGTCCCGCCCGTTCTGCCCCTGCGCGAGCGGGGTTCGTCCGAATTCCCCGCCCCATACGACCAGGGTGGAATCCAGCATGCCGAGCGCTTTGAGGTCGGTGAGCAGACCCGCAATCGCTTTATCCGATTTTCCGGCCATGCGCGTGTGGGACGCGATCAGATCGTTGTGCGCGTCGTCCCAATCGTCACCGACATTGGTGCCGGAGTAGAGTTGCACGAAGCGCACGCCGCGCTGCACCAGCCGCCGCGCCAGAAGACACTTGCGGCCGAAATCATCGGTTGCGGGCTCGCCGATTCCATACAGCTTGCGAGTGGCTTCGGTTTCGGTGGCGATGTCGACGGCTTCAGGCGCGGAGCTTTGCATGCGATACGCCAGTTCGTAGGAGGAGATGCGGGCGTCGAGCGTGGAATCCCCGGCACGCGCGGAGCGGTGCAGCTTGTCGAGATCGTCGATCAGACCAAGCGTTTCCTTCTGGACAGGATTGCTCACGCCCGCGGGATTGCGCAGGTAGAGGATGGGATTCGCTCCGCCGCGAAACACCGTGCCTTGATAAACGGCGGGAAGGAAGCCTGCTCCGTAGGCGGGTGGACCGGACTTGGTGGAGCCATCGGACATCACCACAAAGGCCGGCAGGTTTTGATTCTCGCTGCCGAGACCATAGGTGACCCACGAGCCGAGACAAGGCCGCCCGGGAAACTGCGAGCCGGAATTGCGCAGATAAATCGCCGGGGCGTGGTCGAACGCGTCATGATGGCAACTGTTGATCACCGCAATATCGTCGATGCGGTCGCGCACGTTGCGGTAGAGATCGGAGACCATGATTCCGGACTTGCCGCCGGGACGGAATTCCCAGGGACTTCCACGCAGAATAGCTTTCGTGGGGTCGTGAATGAAGCTGGTTTTGATAGTGCGCGCGAGTTCCGCCGAGAGCGGCTGGCCGGTGTGTCTGGTGAGCTGCGGTTTGTGGTCAAAGGTGTCGACGTGACTGACCCCGCCGTGCATGAACAGGTAGATGATATTTTTGGCTTTGGCGGCGGAATGCGGCGGCTTTGGGGCAAGCGGATCGGCGGCTTGAAGAAGGGCCGAGAGGGCCACGGCTCCGAAGCCTCCACCCGCTCTGCAAAGCAGTTCGCGACGGGACATCTTAGTCGACATAGAGAAACTCGTTCAGGTTGAGCAGGGCTCGGGCCAACTCCACGCGCGCGGCATCGGGCGAGCCCAATTGTTTCGATTGCCTCTCGAGGAACGTTAAGGCTTTAGATTTTTCCTGCAAAGAGGGATCACGGCTGAGCGCCCGGCGCCAGACGTCTTCGACCGTGGTTGCTTTGGCGGCCAGCTCACGAGCCTGCTCCATCATGAAGCGGCTGTTGAGAAGGGAGAGAGACTGCGGCGCGGTGGTGCTCTCATTCCGGCGGGAGCAGGAGGCGATGCCTTCCGGTGCGTCGAACGCTTCGAACATAGGAGGGCGGAAGGTGCGGCGCGAGAGCAGGTAGACGCTGCGGCGCAGATGATCTTCCGGATCGGGGGAGACGGCCCAGGCATTCTCCGGTCTGCCGATGATGCCGAAAAGCTCTTCCGATTCGAGCGGGGGCACAACCGGCGTTCCTCCCATTTTCAGGTTGAGGCGGCCGCCGGCGAGGAGTGCGGCATCGCGAATTTCCTCCCATTGAAGACGGCGGCGATTCATGTGGGTAAGCAGGAGATTGCCCGGATCGCGCTCGCGGGCGGCTGGGGGAGCATCCGCGCTTCTCTTGTAAGCTTGCGATGTCATGAGCAACCGGTGCAGGGATTTCAGCGACCACTTGCGCTCGATAAATTCGGCGGCGAGCCAATCGAGCAGCTCCGGATGGCTGGGCTGGCCGGCGCGTGTTCCCCAATCGCTCGGAGTGCGCAGCAGCGCCTCGCCGAAGTGATATTGCCAGACGCGGTTCACCATGACGCGGGCGAACAGCGGGTTTTCCGCACTGGCCATCCAATTGGCGAGGGCCTTACGGCGTCCGGTGCTTTTGGCGCGCAGCGGGGGTTCAGGAACGTCGCCGCCACCGAGGGCGGAGAGAAAGCCGGGCTGTACTTCCTCGCCATGATTCTCGGGATTCCCGCGGATCGCGAGATACGTGCGCGGGGCTTCGCGGCCCACATCGATCACGGCGGGAGCCATGGGCGGCGGCGCATACCCAGCGAACATGGATACCAGGCGCTTCTCGATCGAGTGCAGCCGCTCCGCATCCGCCTGGGTGAGTTCGGCGCGGATTTCGTCATCGGAAACCTTAATCTTCGCTTCCGCCTGGGTGGCGATGGACTGTTGCTCGGGAGTCCGCTTCCCGGCTTCTATCGCAACCACTGTTTGAACATCGGGCGCAAGTTTGGCGATCTTCGCCTCGCGCAGCTTCTGGCGATAGGGATTCTGGATCCGCTCAATCGTCTGGCCCATCTGGCGAAGACGGAATTCGCGGGAATTCGCGGCCAGGTCGTAATTGCGGGCGGGGTTGTAATCGAGGAACGCGCGGTCATTGACGATGGGGGCGAAGATAGCCTGCATGCGGTAGAAATCGCGCTGCGGGATGGGATCGAACTTGTGATCGTGACAGCGGGCACAACCCACGGTGAGACCGAGAAAGACGGTGGAAGTGGTGTCTACGAAGTCGGTAAGCCGCTCGACGATATTCTGCTCTTCCACTTTGAAAAGCATGTCGCGGTTGGCGTTGACCCGGAAATAACCGGTGCCGGTGCGGGCGTCGGGGTCATCCGGATATAGCTCGTCCGCGGCCATCTGCTCCCTGGCGAATTTGTCATAAGGCTTATCGTCATTGAAGGATTTGATCACGTAATCGCGGTAACGCCAGCTATCGAGAATGTAGGGATCCTGCTCGAAGCCGGCGGTGTCCCCATAGCGGACCAGATCGAGCCAGTGGCGCCCCCACTTCTCGCCGTATCGAGGCGAGGCGAGCAAGGTGTCGATCAGACGGTCCCAGGCACCGGGAGCGGCGTCCTGGATGTAAGCCTGCGCCTGGTCGTGGGTTGGCGGCAGGCCATGGAGGTCGTAATAGGCGCGCTTCACCAGGGCGAGTTTCGAGGCTTCCGGGACCGCGGGAAGTTTCGCTTCGTGGATCCTTTCAACGATAAAGGCATCCACGGGATGCTTGGCGGTGGAAGGAACGGCCGGACGTAGGGGCTTTCGAAAGGACCACCAATCCTTTTGAGTTTGGTACGCCGGAGTTGCGGGCCACACGGCGCCGCCGGAAATCCAGGCGCGCAGAATTTCGATCTCCTCCGGAGGAAGTTTGCCGTTGGGCGGCATGGCGAGTTTACCTTTATGAAGCACGGCATCCATGAGCAGGCTCGCTTCCGGTTTGCCCGGCTGAAGGGCGGGCCCGCGAGCGCCCCCCTTCAACACCTGATCGCGCGTGAGCAATTTAAGGTTCGCCATGGCGACCTTATCGCCGTGACATTGGAAGCAGCGCTGTTCCAGGATCGCGATGGCGCGTGAGGAATCCGGTGGCGCGGCGGCCGCGGCCCACGCTGGCAATAAGAGTAAGATTGCTTTCATCGGTTCCCGCGCTTCCCAATGTATCCATTCTATCCGGGTCCGGAGCGGCTCCGCTTATACTAAACCTTTTACATGCTTTTATCGATTCTGATCCCCGTCTACAACGAGCGAGCGGTGGTGGAGCGCAGCCTCGCGCTCGTATTGAACGCTCCGCTGCCCGAGAGCATGGAGCGGGAACTCATCATTGTCGACGATTGCTCCACCGACGGCACGTATGCCATTCTCCAGCGCCTGGCCGCACAGGAGCCGCGAATCCGGCTCTTCCGGCACGAAGTGAATCAGGGGAAAGGCGCTGCCGTGCGCACCGCCATCGGGAAAGCGGAAGGCGACTTCACAGTGGTGCAGGACGCTGACCTCGAGTACGATCCCAATGAGTATCCGGTGTTGTTGAAGCCGCTGCTCGATGGCCGCGCCGACGCGGTGTTCGGCTCGCGCTACATGGCCGGCGTGCAGACGCGCGTGCTTCCGTTCTGGCATTCGATGATCAACAAGTACCTGACGTTATTGTCGAACGTGTTCTCCAACATCAAGCTGACGGATATGGAAACCTGCTACAAGGTTTTCCGTACCGATCTGTTGAAGAGCATACCGATCCGTTCCAACCGTTTTGGATTCGAGCCCGAGATTACGATGAAGTGCGCAAAGCGAAAGCTCAGGATTTATGAAGTCCCGATCAGCTATCACGGGCGGACTTATGAAGAGGGGAAGAAAATCGGCTGGAAAGACGGGCTCAAGGCGCTGGGCGTGATTCTGCATTTCTGGCTGGTGGACGATTTGTATGTGCAGCCTTACGGCCGGGCGGTGTTGAACAATCTCAGCGGCACGCCGCAGTATCTGAGTTGGATCACGCGCATCGTCCGTCCTTACCTGGGAGACAAGGTACTCGAGCTGGAAGCGGGCATTGGAAATTTGGCCGGACGTTTGATGGCCCGGCGCCAGTTGTACGTGGCGGCGGAAAGCGACGACCTCTATCTGCACTCGCTGAGCAATCGTTTCCTGAGGACGCCGAATGTTTCCGTCGTGAAGCTTCATCCGCAGCAGACGGTGGACTACTCACAATTCGACAGCCAGTTTGACACCGTGTTGTGCATGAACGTACTCGAGTATCTGGAGCAGCCCGAAGCGGCCGTCGCGGCGTCGGCGGGACTGCTGTCGGAAGGCGGGCGGCTGGTAGTGCTGGTTCCCCAGGGCAAGGGCCTCTATTGCCGGCTCGATCGCACGCTGGGACATAAGCAGCGATTCTCCCGCGTAGAAATCGAGCGCATGATGGCGGCGCAGGGATTTGAAATTGAGGAAACGCACCATTTGGCCAAGGTGGGCGCGGTGGCGTGGCGGCTGTTCGGAAAAATAGGCGGGCAGAAGCAGATTGCCAAGCCGTGGCTCAAGCTGTTCGATAAGACGGTGTGGCTTTGGCGAAGGCTGGAAGCGCTGCTTCCCTGGAACGGCCTGAGCATGATTATCGTGGGCCGGAAGCGAGCGTAGCAATGCGGGCGCTGGCACTCGATTTCGAGACCCGCGTGGTAGCAGAACGCGAGGTACCCGAGCCTTTCCTTCAGCAGGACACAGAGGTGCTGTTCCGCGTGCTGGAGATCGGTATCTGTGGAACCGACCGGGCGCTGGCGCAATTTGAACTTGGCTCTCCCCCAAAGGGGGCGAGCCATCTTGTGTTGGGACACGAGGCGCTGGGGGAAGTGATCGCCACCGGCACCAAGGTGCAGAGCTTGCAAGTGGGTGACCTGGTCGCGCCGATGGTCCGCCGGAGCTGCTCTCCGCCGTGTGTATTCTGCGCAAAGAAACGCCGCGACGCCTGTATTTCCGGCAACTACACGGAACGCGGGATCGTCGGAGCTCATGGATACTTCACCTCGCTGGCGGTGGATCATGCGGCCGATCTGGTGGTGATTCCCGCCGGCCTGCGAGCCGTGGCTGTCCTGATGGAACCACTGAGTGTGGTTGAGAAGGCCGTACACCTGGCGCTTCATGCCTATGAAGATCGTCCCCGGAAAGCTTTGATCCTGGGCGCCGGTCCCATCGGGATTCTGCTGGCGTTGGTGCTGCTGGCGCGGGGGATCGAAGTGATCGTACACTCGCTCGAACCGCCATCGGACATTCGCGCGAGGATCTTGCAGGACGCCGGCGCATCCTATCTCGAGAATGATCCGCCGCAAGCCGATCTGGTGTTTGAGGCCGCGGGGTCCGCCGATGCCGCGTTCCTCGCCGTGCGTCAACTGGCGCCCTCGGGCGTGGCTGTCATTCTTGGCGCGTTTAATGGGGAAGGCGCCTTTCCCTTTCGCGATCTGATCCTTGGCAACCGCAAGGTGATGGGATCGGTGAACGCCACTCCGATGGCCATGCAGGACGCGGTTCAGGATCTGCAACGGATCGCGCCGCGGCACCTCCATCAAATGATCGAGCGCGTTCCGGCAAATCAATTCACGCGCACCTTGTTCCGCGCGGGCGCCGCCCCCAAGTTTGTGCATGTTCTCGAAGAGTAACGCTACACTGAAGCGAATGCCTGTACGTCTGAAACAAGCCATATGCAATGAAGCTTTCGACGGTTGGGACTTTGCCCTCTCCTGTAAAGCAATCAAGAAAGCCGGCTACAGCGGAATCGAAATCGCACCGTTCACCCTGGGCGAGGATCCCGCTTTAATCCCGGCGGCGCGGCGGCGCGAAGTACGCGATATTATGGCCGGCGAAGGCCTTGACTTCGTGGGCTTGCACTGGCTGATGGTAGCGCCCAAGGGCCTGCACGTAACCACTCCCGATGAAGCCGTACGCGCCAGGAGCTGGCTGCACATCCGCAACCTGGTGGATCTCTGCGCGGACCTGGGCGAGAACGGCCTGATGGTCTTCGGCTCCCCTTTCCAGCGCGCCACCACCGGCGGAGCGACACGGGAGGAGGCTACCGGCCGTTATGTGGACGGATTGGTGGAAGTGGCTCCGCATGCTGTGTCGCGCGGCGTCACCATCCTCGTGGAGGCACTCCCCAAGTCACAATGCGACGTCGTCCAGTCGCTCGATGAGGCAGCCTCCATCGTACGGAAGATTGATAGTCCGGGCATCCGGACGATGTTTGACACTCACAACGCGGCGGAGGAAGTGGAGCCGCATGAGGTGCTCCTGAAGCGGCATTGGGATCTTATCCGCCACGTCCATGTGAATGAGATGGATGGCAAGCATTGCGGCATGGGGGACTACGACTTCAAACCCGTGCTAAGGGTGCTGATGGAACGCGACTATCGCCGATGGGTATCGCTTGAAGCATTCGATTTTTCATTTGGGGCGGAAACCATTGCCAACGATTCGTTGCGCTACCTGGAAGCAGAAATCGACAAGATACAGCTATGAAGAAGATTGTGATCACGGGGGGCGCCGGCTTCATCGGCTCCAATCTCGCACGCGTGGTATTGGAGAAGGCGCCGGGGGAAGTGGTCGCCATCGATAATCTGAATTCCGGGAAAACAGGGAATCTGGCTGGTTTGGACCGTGTGCGTTTGGAGGTCCTGGACATTCGTGATTACGAGGCGATCGCGGCGGTGATCGCGGGCGCGGATACCGTGTATCATTTGGCGGCGATCCCTTCAGTACCGAGGTCCATCGATCAGCCGGAGCCTTCGCACGACGTCAACATTAACGGCACGTTTAACGTTTTCCGCGCCGCGCAGCAGGGCAAGGTACGGCGGGTGGTATATGCGGCATCTTCCTCCGCCTACGGCGACACCGAGGTTCTGCCAAAAATAGAGACGATGACTCCCAACCCGAGATCGCCTTACGCCGCGCAGAAGCTGATGGGTGAGTACTACGGGTCCGTATTCCATAGCTGTTTTGGACTGGAAACCGTCAGTCTCAGGTTCTTCAATGTGTATGGACCGAGACAGGATCCGGGCAGCGCCTACTCGGGTGTCTTGTCGTTGTTCAACAAGCATATTCTCGATCGCACGCCGCCCACCATATTCGGGGATGGAGAACAATCGCGCGATTTTACGTACGTGGAAGACGTGGCCAATCTGTGCATCAAAGCCGCGCACGCGGACGGTGCGGTCTGCGGCAAGGTGTATAACGCGGGAAATGGCGGGAAGTATTCGTTGAACGAAATCTGGGGGCTGCTGCAGAAGATGGAAAGGGTCGCCATTCCGGCGAAGTACGGACCCGCGCGCCCGGGCGACGTGAAACATTCGCAGGCAGGGGTGGACGCGGCGGTTCGTGATCTCGGGCACGCACCTGAGTTCTCGCTGGAAGAAGGGCTGCGGCGTACGCTTGCCTGGTATCGGGTTAACCGCTAGCTCAACTGGCGGTCCGCCGCGCTTTGGGCTTCGCTTCCGAGGAGTCGACCGGTTTCTTCAGCGCCGAGAGACTGGCCTTGAGAGCATCCATGATATCCACTACCTTGGTTTGCTGGGCTTCGGCCGGCGCAACCACCTCTTTACCCGCGACCTTGGCATCAATCAGCGCCTTCAGGTTTTCGCGATAGCCGTCTTTATACTTGGCGGGCTCGAACTTCGCGGCCAGGGCTTCCACCAGCATCATGGCCATGGTGAGCTCTTTGTCTTTCACCGCCGTCGTATCGGTGCGAAAGGCTTCGGTCTTACGGACCTCGTCTTCAAAATACATGGTGTGCAGCGTAATGCCTTGTTGTGACGACCGGAGAATCACAATGTGCTCGCGGTTATGCATGGCGATCCTTGCCACGGCCACAAAGCCGCTGCGTTTGAGGGATTCAAACAGCAGCGCGTAAGGCTTCTCGCCCGCCTCTTCGGGCGCCATGTAGTAGGAGCTTTCGTAATAAACCGGGTCCACCTCTTCTTCTTTTACGAACTCGAGGATCTCCATGACCTTGGCGGATTTGGGAGCCATCTTCTTGATTTCCTCATCCTCCACCACCACGTAACGGTCTTTCTCGTATTCATAGCCTTTGACGATCTCACTGCGCGAGATTTCCTTGTCTTCGGCGGCACAGAAGATCTTCATCTTCACGCGGGAATTGTCGGTCTTGTGCAACTGGTTGAAACTGATTGTTTCCGACCGCGCCGCCGTGTACAGCTTGACGGGTAATGAGACCAGGCCGAAGGTCAAATGCCCCTTCCAGACAGTGGATGCCATGCGAGTAAAGCCCTCCCGATTGAACTCTTTTCATCATACAAGTTCCGCCATGGCGTGCGAATATGGAACCATGTCCGACCGGCTCACGCTCTCGTGCTGGCTTCGCAATTTCCACCCGCTCACTGTGCTGGCGAACTGGGAGAAGTTGTTACTGCTGTTTCCGTATTCCAAACTTGCCCAGGGCCCGGCCACCTTGCGAATCCAGGCAGTAGCGATTACCGAACCGGAGCTTTTGGAACAGGCCTTTCCGGCGCCGTTCGATCCCGAGCCGGCGATTGCGGTGTCGCGAGAATTCCAATACGAGGATGGCGCTTATCAGCTGGATTGTTCCTGGGACCTGCTGGTGTGGGACGAGGAGTGGCGGATGGCACCGGTAAAGGTATCGTTGTGGTGCTTTGCCCCTCAGTTTGAGAATGAGACAAGCGATCATGTGCGGATTGAACTGGGGCCAGAGGACACGTTCCTGCCACGTCCCGGCGATGATGCAAGCATCCGCGCCGCCCACGCGAATTTGCGCAGCCTGACCCGCCTCATTCAGGACATTGCGGACAAACTGCCGGTGGAGCGGCAGCACCTGTCGTCGGAATCGGGAGTCAATTTTGCGGAGAAACTCGAGCGGGCTGTCGCCGGCGGCAGCGGCGGCTTAGCGCTGCAGTAGCGTATTGATGGCCTCCACCAACATCCTGGGCAGATACGGCTTCCGCAGAAAGGTCACCCGTTCCGGATGGGCCAGGTGGAGGCTTTCCACATCCACGAGACTTCCGCTGGCGAGCAAGATGAGTGTGGACGGGCGGCGATAGAGCACGCCATTCAACAGGTCGATCCCGCTCATGTCAGGAAGCCAATGATCCAGGACAGCAATGTCGAACGGCGTCTCATCCTGATCAAGATGTCCGATGGCTTCCGTCGCAGTAGCAAAACACACCACCTGGTGGCCGGCCCGGGTGAGGTAGATCTGTAACAGCTTCAGCAGCGATAGTTCATCGTCAACGACCAGAATTCGAGCCATGGCTAGCGAATCGCTACCGGAATTGTTCCCGGGCTATACGTCAATCCGCTGAACACTCGCGTTCCCACGCGATCCAGCTGAGAGGAATCAATGCGCATTCGGCGTACGTCAACACCCGCGGTGAAGTGGAGATCGCTCCAGAGCCGGTAGCTGCCAAGAGCGCCGCCGCCGTAGGTGACCAATCGGCCCGAATAGGCTCCGAAACCCGAAGACGCATTATAATTGGCCACACCCGTAATCGACCAACGCTGTGCATTAGTGTAGGAG
>DATLCW010000076.1:0-11644 GCA_035526195.1 Bryobacteraceae bacterium | reverse complement strand
CTGCCTTCCGTAGCCGCCTTCCAGGCCGGCAAGGGTGTCTATTGTGAGAAGCCGTTGAGCTATAGCGTGGCCGAAGGCCGGGCCATGGCCGATGGGTCGCTCCAGTACAAACGGGTCACGCAGATGGGCAACCACATCCATAATGATCGATCGAACTACCGTCGCGTGGTGGAAATGGTGCGGTCCGGCGGACTGGGTAAGATCACCCGCGTACATGCGTGGAAAACTTCGCCGACCCAGAACGTGCGCACCAACGAGCCGCCCACTTGTCCCGCGGAACTCGATTACGACTTCTGGCTGGGTCCTGCGCCCAAACGGTCCTACGATCCGTTGCGCTCGCACGGCAACTTCCGCCAGTTTTGGGATTACTCGGGCGGCTCATTCATTGATTTCTGGTGCCATATCGCCGACGTTGCCTTCTGGGCGATGGATTTCAAAGCCCCCAAAGCAATTTCGTCCGTGGGAGGCCGATTCTTCCGCACCGACACGACCGAGGCATCCGACACGCAGGAGGCGATCCTCGAATTTCCCGGCGTGCTCTTCACCTACAGCTTCCGGCCCACGCCTCTCACCGGCTTCGAGCATATGGGTTCCATCGGTTGTGTCTTCGAAGGCACGGAAGCGTCGCTGGTCACCAACTATCAAACCCACGAAGTATGGGTGAAGGGCAGGAAGGTTCCCGATTTTCCGCGGCCCTCACCATCGATTCCTGACTCTCCCGGGCACATGCGTGAGTTCCTCGACGCCGTGAAAAGCCGCAACCTCTAGACGACGTGCAATTTCCGCTACGGGCATCGATTATCGAAATATGGCCTGCTCGCCAACATTGCCTATCGCACGGGGCGCCGTCTGATTTGGGACGACGTGCAGGAGCGAATCGCCGGCGGCCGTGCCGCCAATCACTTTCTCACCCGGCGTTTTCGCAAGCCCTGGAAATTCCCTCATAGATAGCGACTCCAACCGGAAGGGTGTTTCCGCAACCGAGCCCGGACCGTCATGCAGGCGGTAGCGGTATAATCGTTCGTATCGCAAGTCAAGGGTATGCAGCCTCGTGATGCCCACATCTTTTAGGAGATGTACTGTGCCTAGGTTACTGTTGATTTCTCTCCTGGCGGGGGCGGCGTTTGCCCAAGTGGAAACCACCACATCGATTACGGGCACGGTCGCCGATTCGTTGGGCGCGGTGTTTCCGGGCGCAACGGTGAAACTCACCAACCAGAACACCGGGGCGATGCGCGAAACGCGCACCAGTGGCGAAGGTGTGTACTCCTTCGGCTCCCTGCCCGCGGGGCGTTATACGATTGTCATCTCGGCTGCCGGATTCAAGACCACCACGATTACGGACCGTGTGTTGGAGACGGCCCAGCCGGCGCATATCGATATCCGGCTGGAGCTAGGCTCGACTTCGGAGCAAGTGACGGTCTCGGCCGCGGGCGCGGAGCTGGTGAACACCGCTTCGGCCGAAGTAACCGGCAGCGTGACGCCCGAACTGGTGCAGAACATTCCCCTCGGCCGGGGCAACGTGTTCGATTTGTTGCAACTTACTCCAGGCGTAATCCCTCAGAACGCCGGTCAAAACCTTTCCTTCGCGGCGCGGTCGCTGAATTTCGTGGATGCGGGAAATACATTCCAGGCCACCGGAGCCTTCATTGCCGGCAACCGGGATTCGGCGAGCAACATTTCCGTGGATGGATCCAACGTTCAGACGCCCGTCTATGGGCAGGCGACGCAGCTACAATCCAGGGCCAGCGTGAATGAGGTGCGGGTCGAATCCGCCAGCATGAGCGCCGAATTCGGTAATGGCGTGGCCGCGGTGAACTTCCTCACCAAGAGCGGAGCGAATGATTTTCACGGCGAGTTGTTCGAATATTTCCGCAACAACAATCTCGATGCCAACTCGTATCTGAACAACGAGGCCGGCCGGAAGCTGCAGCCCTACACGCAGAACCAGTTTGGGGGTGCGATCGGCGGCCCGATTGTTCGCAATAAGCTGCTGTTCTTTGGTAACTACGAGGGGTTTCGGGTGGTGCAACGCGAGCAGCAGTTCGCGGTGGTGCCCGACGATAACCTTCGCCGCGGCGATTTTGCACAGTACCGTCCGCCGGGACCGGGCGGAACGTTTCTCCCGACGCCGGTGATCTACAATCCTTATGACACCGATCCCGTAACCGGTCTGCGGCGGCCCTTTGCCGGCAATCGCATTCCCGCCGGGCAGTCCAACATTTGCGCGCCTAAGCAATCCTGCATTGATGCGGTGACCAAATCGTATCTGGACAAGTACGTGCTTAGTTCGAACACGGTGGTGAACGGGATTGATCAGTACACCAATGCCGTTCGCACCACGATGGATCAGAACCAGGTCACGGGGCGCGGGGACTGGCTCCGCAGCGCGAACTCCACCATCTTTGGAAGGTTCACGTTCAATAAGCAGAACTCGCTTCAGGGTGGCTTGCAGCCGTTGCAGGGCACGGGCAACAATTCCGCCTCGACCAACGCCGTTGTTCATTGGACCCGCGTGCTGGGCGCAACGAAGGTAAACGATATGGGCTTGTCCTACGCCAGGCCGAACTGGCAGTACACGCGGCCCTTGGATCTTCCCGATTCCGCGGCGGCGATCGGGCTTCCGAATACTTCCGGGTATACGGGCGCCGTGCAATGGTCGGTCGCGGGATTTAACCTCGGAGTCGGCACCAACTACATCTTCAACGCCTATTCCAACAACATTCAATTCAAGGATGACTTTAGTTGGGTGCGCGGACGTCATAGCCTCAAGTTCGGCGTGGATGCGATCAACAAGCGCTTCATCTATTACAACCCGTCCGGCGACAAAGGCCAATTCTCATTCGGCAAGCTCTTTACCCAGGCATGTCCTCCAGGCAACACCCGCTGTGAACAGGCCCGTGCCGCGGCCGGCGTGCCCCAGGGCGGACTGGAGTTCGCGGATTATCTGATGGGAGCGTACTCGAGCACGCTGCTGATCGTCCGCCAGATTCCTTATGTCGGTCATCAGCAATACCTCGGTTTCTACGCACAGGACTCCTGGCGTATTTCAAACCGGCTGACGCTGAACTACGGCTTGCGCTATGAATACTGGAGCCCATGGGCCGTCCCCCGCAACGCTACGCTGAGTTTCAACACGCAAACCGGCCAGCCCGCGTTTGCCTTGCAGAATCCTAACGATTTCCTCGATCCGGCGAAGTGCTTTGGCAAGTGCGCGACGCTCACGCCTGGCGTACCCAAAGAGGCATACCGCATCGGGAAGAAAAATTTCGCGCCGCGGCTGGGCATCACCTACGCGCTGACGCCTTCGACCGTGATTCGCGCGGGCGGCGGCATATTTTACGATGGCAACATCAACATGAACCAGTTCAACGATATTCAGTCCGGCGCCGCGCCGTTCAGCCTGCGGTATGAAGTGGTGAACGATACCAGCCGGGCCACACCCGCGCGGCTGGTGAGCAATGAGTATCCCGGCGGCTTGCTGGGAGTTCCTCCGCAGCCGAACGCCAACCCTCCGGCAAGTTTCCGCTTCGCGCAGCCGTACTATCCGATTCCCGCGGTTTACCAATGGTCGTTCAGCCTCCAGCGGCGATTGGGCGCTGCCTGGGTGGCCGAAGCCGATTACGTCGGGTCGCACACGATTCATCAGTTCCAGTTCATCGATCAGAATGCGGCTGATTTGCCGCAAGGCGCACTTGCGGCCGTGCCGCTGCAGCAAAGGCGCCCTTATCCCCAGTGGGGGGTCCTCGGGACGTGGGCTCCGCTGGGTTGGGCGAAGTATCATGCCGGCACCGCCAGCATCAAGAACAACCGCTGGCACGGCCTGACCGTGCAGAGCAACTTCTCCTGGGCGAAGAACATCGCCACTTCCAACATCAACAATTCCGATCATGGAAACATCAATTACCGCTATCCCTACATCTGGGCCGGTCCTTCCAACATTACGCCCAAGTTCTGGTTTATTGCGGCGCTCACTTATGAGACGCCGAAGCTGAGCGAAAACAGATCCATCGGCTACGTGGTGAACGATTGGGTGTTAAGCGGCACATTTACAGCGGCGACCGGAAGTCCGCAGTTTCCCACGACGCAGGACCTCAGCGGGACCGGATATTCGGGAGCATCGAGCACGTTTTTGCCGAACCGCACCTGCGACGCCAATCAGGGAGCCGGCATTCGCACGAGGCTCAATTGGTTTAACACCGGATGCTTCTCCGATCCGGCCTTCGGTACCTGGGGGAATGCGGCATTCGGCGTCATCACCGAACCGGGCATCAACAATTGGAACATCGCCACGGCGAAGCGCATCCGGATGCCATTCTCCGAGGCGCACGCGCTGGAGATTCGCAGCGATTTTCTGAACGCGTTCAACCATACACAATTTCTGGCTTCGGACAAGAATCTCCGGAGCGTCAGTTACGGCCGTATCAATGCCGTACGTCCGCCGCGGCAGATCCAATTCGCATTACGCTATATCTTCTAACCACATGAACTCTCTACCAAGACGAACCGCGCTTGCCGCCGCCTTCGGAGCGGCATTGTCCCCTGGGGCCTCCGGGACGCTTGCCCTGAAAGCGAGGAGCCGTTCCGAAAGCGGGCCGAAAGAGCAGGTCCTCAACTGGAAGCCATCGGAGACGGCGATTATCATTTGCGATATGTGGGACAACCACTATTGCCAGAATGCCGCGCAACGGGTGAAGGCAATGGCGCCACGGATGAATGCGGTCATTCAGAGCGCACGAGGGCTGGGGGTTACCATCCTCCATGCGCCGAGCGGAACCATGGATGTTTACGCCAAAACGCCGCAGCGGGCCCGTGTATTGGGCGCGCCGAAGATCGCGCCTCCGGTGCCGATTCTGAAGAACTGTCCACTCGATCCTTCGCGGGAAGGTCCTCTCCCGGTGGACGATGCCACGCAACCCTGCGATGACGCGACCGTAGGACCCATGGTGCGGCGCTACAACCGGCAGAATGAGCTGTTGGAAATCGCCCCGGAAGACGCAATCAGCGACAATGGCGAGGAGATCTACAGCTTTTTCCGGCAGCGGAAGATACAGAACGTGGCGATGATGGGAGTGCATACCAACATGTGCATCCTGGGACGGCCTTTTGGCATCCGCCAGCAAGTCCGGCTGGGGATGACGGTAGCTCTGGTGCGCGACCTCACCGATGCCATGTACGATCCCCGTCAACGGCCCTACGTGAGCCACGAAAAGGGCACGGGGCTGATCATTGAGCACATCGAACGTTACTGGTGCCCCTCTGTGCTTTCGGCGGATCTCACCCGCCTGGCGGCTAAGTCCTCATGATCTGGGACTTGCACTGCCACCTGAACGGCGTGGCGGGGCAGACCTCCGATGAGCGCATGGCGAACCTGATGCAGTTCGCCGACCGCCTTGGCATTGAGCGGGTTTGCGTCTTCATGGGGGTTCCATTCCTCTATGAACCCTCACCCGAGCAGTTGCGGGAACAGAATGATCAGGTACTGCAAGCCATCAGCCACTGGCATCATCGCGCGTTTGGTTTCGTCTACCTGTCGCCGCAACACCTGGAATTCAGCCTGCGGGAATTCGACCGCTGCGTAAGAAAAGGTCCAATGGTGGGCATCAAGCTGTGGGTAGCCAAACGCGCCGCTGCGCGCGAGCTCGATCCCATTATCCAAGCCGCGGCTTCCATGAATGCCGTTATTTTCCAGCATACCTGGCACAAGACCACCGGGAATCTGCCGGGTGAGTCGGAACCGGTAGACGTAGCCGCGCTTGCCGCGCGTCACCCCCGCGTGCCGATTATCTGCGGGCACACCGGCGGTGAGTGGGAGACAGGGATCCGGGCCATTCGGCATCAAAAGAATGTGTCGGCCGATCTGGCCGGCTTCGATCCGGCGAACGGGGCCGTGGAGATGGCGGTCCGGGAACTAGGCGCCTCGCGGGTCATCTACGGCAGCGATTCCGGCGGCCGCAGTTTCGCCTCGCAACTCGGAAAAGTGATGGGCGCGGACATCAGCGAAGCCGATCGCAAGCTGATCCTGGGCGAGAATCTGAAGCGGATGATGATGCCGGTGCTGAAACGCAAAGGTGTCCGCTTATGATCGACACCAATGTGTCCATCGGCCCGTGGCCTTTCCGCCGGTTCCCCGGCGATACACCCAGCGATCTGATCGCGCGCCTCAGGAAGCGCGGCGTGACGCAGGCTTGGTCAGGCAGTTTCGAGGGGGTTTTCCATCGCGATCTGAGTTCCGCCAACGCCCGCCTGGCCAAGGCGTGTGAGGGTCCGGGAGCCGGATTCCTGTTGCCGTTCGGATCCATCAATCCCCAGGCACCCGGCTGGCAGGAGGATCTGCGGCGCTGTCATGAACTGCACAAAATGCCAGGCATCCGGTTGCACCCCGGCTATCACGGTTACACGCTTGCCGATTCCGGATTCCGGGCGGTGCTGACGGCGGCGCGCGACCGGAAAATGGTAGTCCAACTGGTTTTGAATCTGGAGGACGAACGTGCGCAGCATCCGCTGATGCGCGTTCCCTCGGTGGATCCGGGGCCGCTGCAAGGCGTGCTACGCAATCTTCCCGGCCTGCGGCTGGTGGTGCTGAATCGCATGCGGGCTCCGGCCGGGCAGGCGCTGGCCGAACTCGCCAAGGCCGGTGAGGTCTACTTCGATTTGGCAATGATTGAAGGAGTGGGCTGCGCGGCTGACCTCATGGGTTTGGTAACGCCGCAGCGCGTGGTCTTCGGCTCCCACTCGCCCTTCCAATACTTCGAATCGGCACTTTTGAAGATGAAAGAGTCCGGCATCACAGGAGATCCGCAAACCGCGATTCTCATGGGAAACGCGCAACGCTTAATGAGGCGATGAGCCCGCGGTCCAACTCACGGAGCGAAATACCCGTTGATGTCCAGGACCACGTGGGCCGTGTCGGTTACAAATACGCTTACCGCGCCATTCGCCCCGGCCTGCACCAGCGCGGCCGCCGCCGAGATGCGCCCTTGGGCGGAGTTCAACGTGGATACCAACGGCTGCGCCTGGCCGGCCGGCCACATCGTGAGATACCCCAGCGATCCCGCGGGAATGGCGGTCACATTCAGCGCATAGGCCTGGGCGGTTGACGCAACGCCGCAGTTGCTTTGAGGAACGGAAATATCGCGCCGCCCGCCGCCGGGGATAGGAGAGCCGGAGCGGGTATCCACCACGCGGCATGGGTTGGTTGGATAGAACTTCAGCCCGCCGGGCACGAGGGTGGGCTGAGCGAAAAATCCATTCGCGTCCAGAATCAGATGCGTACGGCCGGCGGCAAACGCGCCAATCGTAGCATCCACACTCGCCGGAACGATCGCCGCGTTCGATACGATGGCTCCATCGAAACTATTCAGCGTGGAGACCAGCGGTTGAGCCTGGCCGCCCGGCCACAGGGTCAAAAAGGCCAAAGGGCCATCGGGCACTACCGCGGCAGCCAGCGAGTATGCCGCCGCATTTTCCATGGAAGCGCACGATCCACGGGTTAAAGGGAAGTCCCGGCGGCTTCCGGCACTCAGGATCGGTTGGCCGCTTTCTTCTCTGGTATCCACCGCCCGGCACGGTGTAATGGGATGGAAGGTGAGGCCACTCACGCCGGCGGAATCGCTGAAATACCCATTCACATCGAGAATCACGCCGGTTGCCTCGGTCGCGAACAGGCTGATGTTTCCGCCGGCTCCGGCCGGAACAATGGCGGCATTCGCCACCACTCTTCCATCGAACGCATTCAGAGTGGAGACAAACGGCTGTGGCTGTCCCGCCGGCCACATCGTGAGATAGCTTAGGGTGTTCCTGGGAACCACCGTGACGTTCAGCGAATACGCTTTGGCAGCCGGAGGAATGGAACAGCCGCTCTGCGTCACAGCGACGTCCCTGCGACCCATGGAGGTCAGGAGGGGTGGACCCAGGGAGCCGGTGCGATTCGCATCCCTCGTATCCATTACCCGGCAGGGCACAACAGGAACAAAGAGCAGACCCGGCGTCTGGATGCCCAGCGGCACAAAGGAAGAAGTGAGCGTGCAGGGAGCCGTCATGGAAAAGGACGCCGTCGCGGACGTGCTGGAGACGCAGCCGGAAAAGCCGCCAAAGCGATAGCCAGGGTTAGCGGTGGCGTTGACTTGAACGGTCGATCCGGCAAGGTAATAGCCGTCTGGCGAGGGCGTGACCGTTACCGTTCCGCCCGCCTGGCTGTTCCGCGTCAACGCATACTCGGCGGCATAATTAGCGGTGTAGGTGGCGCCGGCGGACCCCACTGCTATGGTGCGCGGATTGCCAGAGCTTCCGTCGCTCCAACCGTTAAAACTCCACCGAGTGGCGCCATCCTGCGAGTTGCTCCAGGTAATTGTGTGACTCGACCCGGCCGCGAATCGAAAAGTTTCAGGCGCGATGTGCCCGGAGGCGTCCTGATCGATGATGAACTTCTGGCCGGCGGGCGTGGAAGCGATGGTCACCTCTACCGCGGCGCTGCCCTCAATCCGATGAATCACTCCGCGAGCCGCGTCCGCGACGTATACCTCTCCGGCTTCATCCTCGCCGAATGTGGTAATCGACAAGCCGGAAGTGAGTAGCTGCCGGTTCACCCACGAGTTCCCTTCCCTGCGCAGGCCCCAAATCCTTCCGCTACATAAATCGCCGTAAATGTACGTGCCGCGCAGACCGGGAAAAGAAGCTCCGCGATAAACGTAGCCTCCCGTAATGGAGCATCCATCGGCGGGGTTTCGATACTCGGCCACGGGAAGCACCAGGCCCTGCATGTTGCAGTTAGAGGCGTTGTAGCAATGCGCCCCTTCCATCGTCCGCCATCCATAGTTTTCGCCGCCCCGGCTGGACGCCGGCTGGAAATCCACTTCCTCCCACGCATTCTGCCCGACATCGGCGATCCACATGTCGCCCGTGGCGCGATCGAAGGAGAAACGCCACGGGTTGCGAAGTCCCAGGGCCCAAATCTCCGCGCGAGTGGTGCCAGTACCCGCGAACGGGTTGCCGGTTGGAACGAGCACCTGCCCTGGCTGCGATTCAACATCGATCCGGAGCATTTTGCCTAATAGGGATTGGGGATTTTGCGCATTGTTCTGTGGGTCGCCGCCGGAACCGCCGTCGCCCATGCCGATGTAGAGGTAGCCGTCGGGGCCGAAGCGCAACGCCCCGCCGTTATGATTTGCAAACGGCTGTTTCACTGTCAACAGCACCGTCTCATTGGAACCATCGGCGGCGTCCGGATTAGCTCCGGCGCGATACATGGCAATCACGGTATCGCCGGCCAAGTCGGTATAGTTGACGTAGAAGCGCCCTGTAGAGGCGTATCCGGGAGGGAACGCCAAGCCTAACAGCCCTCGCTCACCCGTGCCGCGCGTGCGTGTACGAATATCGAGGAAGGGCTGCGAAACTAAGGAACCATTTTTGAAGATGCGGATGAGCCCGTTCTGTTGCACCGCAAACAGCCGGTTGGTTCCATCGGCGGCGTTCTGCAAATCCGTAGGGGCGCTTACTCCGGTGATCACGGGCGTTAGACGAATCTCCGAATCCTGAGCAGACACGGGATGGATCAGCGCAAGGGCGATCAGAACTATCCGCGCCACCATGAGAGTTACCGGTGCTCTACCGCGATTCAAACGTGTTGCAGGCCTGTACGTTACCGGACGAGAGACCGCGCCGGAACCATTCGGTGCGCTGGGCGGAGGAACCGTGGGTGAACGATTCCGGGCTAACCCGGCGGTTCGACATTTTCTGGATATGATCGTCGCCGACGGCGGCAGCGGCCCGCAGGCCGTCCTCAATGTCCCGCTCGTCGATGATCTTGCGCTGCGCGGTGCTGTGCCCCCAGACGCCGGCAAAGCAATCGGCCTGCAACTCAAGCCGAACGGATAGGTTGTTCGCCGCGCCTGGATTTCTACTCTGGAGTTGCCGGACTTTGGCCTCGATTCCCAACACCTTTTGGACATGATGGCCGATCTCGTGAGCCAGTACGTAAGCTTGTGCAAATTCACCAGACGCGCCGAAACGATTTTTCAGTTCATCAAAAAAGCTTAGATCGATGTAAACCTTTTCGTCACCCGGGCAAAAGAAGGGGCCGGTGGCGGAATCGGCGTGGCCACAGGCGGATGGATAGGCGTCGCGAAAAAGCACCAGCTTGGAATGGCGATAGGGTCTGTTAGCTTGCTCGGGCAGAATCCGGTCCCAGGTGCGCTGCACGTCATCGAGAACGAAGGACACAAACTGGACGGTAGTCTGTTCTTTTGCCGTCCGCGCGGGATTCGGCGCAGAACGGGGAGCCGGGGCTACTTCCGCGGGTCCGCCGCCCGAAAGCAGGGCGAAGAAGTCCGTTCCGAATATGAAGCTGAGGAGCAGAACCACAACCGTGCCCCCTAAACCTAGTCGAAGGCCGCCGCCGAATCCTCCCCCACCGCCCACGCTACCGCTGGCGTCGCGACGATCTTCGATATCCTCACTGGTACCGCCGGGAGTCCATCGCATAATTACACTCCTGCATTCAGGCTAGCAGCAGTTCCCGGTTAGAGACTGCATCACTGCTGAAAGTACGAGCATTATGACGCGGCAAATGTTTCCCAGCCGATGTTTGACCGTCCTGGCAATCCGCCACTTGGCAAGCGGGGGGCGGAATTGAGAAGATAGAGAGGCGGCGATGTTGGAACTATCAGCGGGAGTAACTCAATGGTAGAGTCACAGCCTTCCAAGCTGTTGGTTGCGAGTTCGATTCTCGTCTCCCGCTCCATTTTTCCCGTTGCAGGGGTGCTGGCGTAGCTCAGTTGGTAGAGCATCTGATTTGTAATCAGAGGGTCGGGGGTTCAAGTCCCTCCGCCAGCTCCATGAAAATCAAGGATTTAAAATTTATAGCGCGAGTTTCGGGCGGTACTTTGGGGCATCAGATTCACCATTACCGCGCAGCTCATCAATGCAGTCCGCGGCTGTTTCGTGCGCGCCCACGAGCAACGCCGGCAGGTACAGCGGGCACCCGTTCGCCTGGCAATGGAACGTAGGGCCGCTGTGGCTTCACGGCTCCGCGTTTCTCATGGCGGCGCTTCCATTCCCGCATTAGGTGGCGCGATCCTCGCTGCCGGTTTCCGGTGCCAGGTCCATGGCGATCTGCGCCGAGGACCCTATGAGGCTGCGGGGTTCGTGCTCCACTGGAAACATTTTACGCTGGATTTGGTTTTTGGGAAATGGGGAGAAATACTGCGGCTACCTGCCGCGTGCTTGGTTCGTTGGTTCATTTTCACCCCTAAAAACAGGCTCTGCGGAACCTCGCGGAACGTAGGGAACGTGCCAACCAAACGAACCAAGCGGCATTTTGCATAGGTATTCGATTGTCAACCTGCTTTGGCCGGGGTTCGGCCACCCGACCTCATGAAAATGGCGGGCTTTGCCGAGTAGACTTGGCTAAGCGGACGAGCGAAGACCGATGTTCTTTGTGGCGGGCGAACCCCGTTTTGTCAACCTGGTCCGGCTGGCGGATATGGACCCCGAAATGGCGCCCTCTGACGGCCCGTGAGGCAAATTGTAAACCGATACGCCGGCTGCCGTTCCGCGGAAGGAGCACACATGATTCAGGTTCCTGCGGTGATTGAGCGATGCGCCGGGATCGATGTCGGCAAACGGGAGATAGCGGTAGCTGTCA
>DATLCW010000061.1:0-8848 GCA_035526195.1 Bryobacteraceae bacterium | reverse complement strand
ATCATCTGCTCCCAAGTCGGTCTGGCGGGGAGCACGATTCTCGAAAAGAACGTATTGCTGGCGGGGCAGGTAGGGGTTTCCGGGCATCTCACCATACACGACAACGTGATCGTGTATGCCCAGAGCGGAGTGGGGCATGACACTCCGGCGGGCTCGGTCATCTCGGGGTCGCCGGCATATGAAAGCCGGCAGTGGCTGCGGACCATTACCGCACTGCCGAAACTGCCCGAAATTTTGAAAACGGTGCGCGAATTGGAAAAGAAAGTCCAACAGCTTGAAAATTCACAGAAGCGGCAGGCGGAACCGCTTCCCTAACGGTCGCGGCTCGGTATCGGGGTCGATAAGGGCTGGGTGCCGCGTTTATGGAAGAATTGTTAATACCGTCTTATGCCCACAGACAATCGCCGCACACCCGCCTACAAGGATGAGGCGTTTCTAAAATCCCCGGCGGCACGGCCGGTCCGCATCCTGTCCGAGTATCAGGCTCCGCTCGATCGATTTCAAAAGGAGATGATCCGGGACACGGTCGTGTTCTTCGGGTCGGCACGCATCCCGGCGGAGGGCGATCATCCCTTGATCCGTTATTACGATGAGGCGCGGGAAGTGGCGCGAAAGATTACCGAATGGTCGGAAGGGCTGGAGAAGCCGTTGCGGTTCGTTGTCACCACCGGCGGCGGTCCCGGTATTATGGAAGCCGCCAATCGCGGCGCCAGCGAAGCGGGAGGAAAGTCGATCGGCCTGAACATCGGTCTGCCTTTCGAGCAGTGGCCGAATCCCTACATCTCCCCCGAACTGAGCTTCGAGTTCCACTACTTCTTCATGCGCAAATTCTGGTTTGCGTATCTGGCCAAGGCGCTGATTGTGTTTCCGGGGGGGTTCGGCACGCTGGATGAGCTGAGTGAACTGCTCACGCTGATGCAGACGCACAAGCTCGAAAAGAAGATGGTGATTCTCCTCTACGGATCCTCATTTTGGAAGGAGATCGTCAATTTCGATGCGCTGGTCCGCTACGGCATGATCAGCCCGGAGGACCTCAATCTTTTCCAGTACGCCGACGATCCCGACACCGCGGTCCGCCTGCTGATCACAGGGCTAACCAAATTTCATCTGAACCCCAAGGAACCGTTGCCGGAAGCGGAAAAGATGGTTCCGGCAATCGCGAAAACCGTCTAGCCAGCATGCCTTTCGAGCGCCCACCCGATATCACGGCGCCGGCATTTTGGCACTCCCTCAACAAGTGGGACAGCGTGCTGCTGGGGCTGTTTGCGGTCTGCCTTCTGGCCGGCTTCGGCTTACCCGGCATCACTCTCCCCGCGGTGCTGCGCCTGTCCGCCTATGGCCTGGGATGCGGCCTGTGCATCCGGCTTATCCGGCGCTTTCTGAGGCAGATCATCTGGCGCTTGCGCAACCGCCTGCTGGTGGCCTACGCGTTCATTGCGGTGGTGCCGGTCGTTCTGGTTACGACGCTGAGCGCCATGTTCCTCTACGCGACTCTGGGCCAGATGGCGATTTACATGGTCACCAGCGAGTTGGAACGGCGCACGGCACTGATCATTTCGACAGTTGAGCATCTGGCCGAAGATACGGCGCCGGCTATCGGACCCGCCTATCCGATTTTGGCGAGCCGGTTGCCGGGCCTGGAAGTGTACATCGAGAGCGGCGGCAAGACGACTCGTTTTCCGGAGGGATCGGCGATAAGTTCGCCCGCCGCGGACTGGGGCGATGCCGGCGGGCTGCTGGTGAAGGACGGACTGCTCTATGCCTGGGCGCACATCGTACGCCCCGAATCCAGAGTAACGGGAATGCTTCCGCTGACTTCGCAGTTTCTCGCCAGTCTGGCTCCCAATATAGGAGAAGTCCAGTTTTACCGCATGGATGAGGATCCGCGGCAACCGCAAAGGCGTCTGCGGCTTCATCGTTCCACCGGCGACGCATTCCATCCGGAAGCGCCTCGCAATCGTCTGCCGGATCCGGAGAATCGCTTCGATGTGGAAGTACGGTGGGCCATTGCGCTTCCGGCATTTCTCTGGGAATCTCCCGGCCGGGTGGAAAATGAGCTGATGCGGATCCGCACGCGGCCGTTCGCGGTGCTGCAAGCCGTCTTCGCCCAGAAAGTGGACGCCTGGCTGGACCTGTGGGTGCCGGTGGCGATCGTATTCTCCGCCTTCTTTTTTCTGGCCGAGATCGTATCGTTGTTTATCGGTATTTCGATCACCCGGACCATCACCGGCGCGGTCCACGACCTTTATGAAGGGACAGAGCGGATCCGCGAAGGGATCTTTTCACACCGCATCCATATCAAAGGGCGCGACCAGTTGGCTGAGCTTGGAGAGTCTTTCAACAGCATGACCGCGCACATCGAGCGGCTGCTGCTGATCGCTAAGGAGAATGAACGCATTCAGGCCGACCTTGAAATCGCGCGCGAAGTCCAGAATCAGCTTTATCCCCGGGTGATGCCGGACTTCAAAAGCTTGCGGTTAAAGGCACTATGCAATCCTGCCCGCATGGTCTCCGGCGACTATTACGATTGCCAGCAGTTAGACCATGCCAGGATGGCCGTTGCCATGGGGGATGTAGCGGGTAAAGGAATCAGCGCCGCGCTGCTCATGGCCACCGTGCAATCCGCGCTACGCACGCAGATTCGCCACTGTCTGGAAACGCCCGAAGAAATATCCACCTCGACACTGGTGAGCCACTTAAACAAGCACCTCTACGCCCATACCACGCCCGAGAAATACGCCACGTTTTGCTTAGGCATTTATAATGAGGCGGACACCTCGCTCACCTACACCAACGCCGGCCACCTTCCGCCCATCCTGATCCGGGACGGCATGCCGCAACTGCTGGACGTGAACGGCACCGTGGTAGGCGCTTTTCCTTTCTCGCGCTACGAGGAATCGCGAATCACGCTGCATCCCGGCGACCTGCTGTTGTTCTACACCGATGGCATTACTGAAGCCGAGAACGCGTACGGCGAGCAGTTTGGCGAAGATAAGCTATGTGACATCCTGCGGCGGAACCACGACTGCCCGCCCGCCCAGATTCTGACGGCGATCATTTCACAAGTGAGCGACTGGACGGGCTCCGGAGAGATGCAGGACGACATGACGCTGCTGCTGGCGCAACGGGTATAGCCATGTCGCGACGCATCCGGCTGATCTGCATCTCCATCTCGGTGGTCCTGGCGACGGGCACGCTGGGGTTCCATTTCCTTGAAAATTACCCGTGGCTCGACGCCTTCTACATGACCCTCACCACGATCACCACCGTTGGATATGGCGAGATCCATCCTTTAAGCCAACGGGGCCGCTTCTTCAACAGCCTGCTTATCCTGTTCGGAGTAGGTATCATGTTGCAGTCGATCTCCGTGATCGCACAGGCTGTGATTGAGCAGGAATTCGGAGATCTGCTGGACCGGAAAAAAAACAAACGCATGATCGACAGGTTGAAAAATCACTTCATCATCTGCGGCTTTGGCCGCGTGGGGCGTGGGGCCGCTCTCGAAATGCAACACGCGGGCGTGCCCTTCGTTGTTGTCGACATAGAAGCACCTCGCGTCGAGCGCGCCATGCGCATGGGCATGCTGGGCGTGCTCGCCGATTGCACCCGTGACGAGACGCTGCGGGATTTGCATATCGGCCGCGCTCGCGGCGTGGTCTCCGCGTTGGCCTCCGACGCCGACAACATGTTTTTGATCCTCTCGGCGCGCACCCTGAATCCCGGGCTGCTGATATCGGCCCGGGCCAATGAAGAGGCGTCCGAGCAGAAGCTAAGGCGGGCCGGAGCAGACATGGTGTTTGCGCCCTACTATCTCACCGGGCACCGTCTTGCGCAATCCATCCTGAAACCACATGTACAGGAGTTCCTGGATATATTCACCCGGAATATCGGCATGAGCGCGTCCATGGAGCAGGTGCGCGTGGACCAAGGCTCGGAGATAGCCGGCAAATCTCTGAAAGACATGCAACTCCGCCGGGAACTGGGAGTCATCGTCCTGGGGATCCGGCGCGCTGACGGCAGCATGGAGTTCAATCCACCCGCCGAAGCACTGGTGCAACCTGGCGACTATTTGATCGTCATGGGCGAACCGCCGGGGCTGCGGCGGCTGGAAAGCATGCTGCTGGGAGCCAACGCATGAAAGTGCTGACAGCGGCGCAAATGCGCGAGATCGATGCCCGCGCGATAGAATCCGGCATTCCCGGAATTATCCTGATGGAAAATGCGGCCCATCGGGTGGTGGAGTTTGTAGCCACGCGGTTTGCGCCGGCGAACCTCCAGCGCATCGTTATCCTCTGCGGCGCCGGAAATAACGGCGGGGATGGACTGGCGATCGCGCGTCAGTTGTACAGCAGGTTTTCGCCGCGTTCGCTAGAGGTGGTGCTTGCCTGCGCGCCCGACGAGCTGCGCGGCGACGCGCAACACAACCTGCGGATGTTGCGTGCCTGCGGCATGGATGTCTCGCAGCAGATCACCCCCTACATGCGCCATGCCACGCTGCTCATCGATGCGTTGCTCGGGACGGGCATACGCGGCGCCGCCAGGGGAAGGACGCTCGAGCTGATCGAAGAGATCAACAACGGATTTCCTTACGCCAAAGTCGTCGCTGTGGATGTTCCTTCGGGTATGGCCAGCGATGCCGCGGACAATGAAGGACCTTTTGCCCGCACCGATGCGACCGTCACATTCACCGTTCCAAAGATCTGCCATGCGCTGCCGCCAAATTGCGACCGTCTCGGAGAACTCCTGGTGGCGCCCATCGGCATCTCGCCTTCCCCTTATCAGGGCGACGCGAACCTCTTTCTGTCCCTGGTAGAGCCAAGCTGGTTCAGCGCCCTGTTTACTCCCCGTTGGAAGGGCGCGCACAAAGGAGACTTCGGCCATGTTCTCGTCGTCGCGGGCTCGGTTGGAAAAACCGGAGCGGCATCCATGGCTGGTTTAGCTGCTTTGCGCGCCGGCGCCGGGTTGGTCACAGTGGCTTCGGCCAGCTCCGCGATCGCCGGCATCTCGATGCACTCGCCCGAGCTCATGACCGAGGCGCTGAGGGAGACCGAGACAGGCGCCGTGTCGAGCCGTGCCTATCCGGCTCTTGAAGCCTTGTCTGACCGTAAGAGCATCCTCGCCGTCGGACCCGGAATGGGCACGCATCCCGATACCATCACATTTCTGCAGACTCTGTTTGAACGGCTGCCCGTAGCCACGGTAATGGATGCCGATGCGATTACGGCCCTTGCGGGCGCCTATGCGCGACCGGGTGGTCCGCGCATTCTGACGCCCCATCCGGGCGAAATGGCGCGCTTCTGCAACTGCACCGTGACGGAAGTGCAGTCGGATCGTGCCGGCATCGCGCGTACGGTGGCTGTGGACCGCGAGCTCACTATCGTGCTGAAAGGTCAGCGAACGCTAATCGCCTTTCCCGACGGCCGGGTGTGGATTAACCCCACTGGCAGCCCAGCCATGGCGACTGCGGGGAGCGGTGACATACTCACGGGAATGATTGCCGGTATGATGTCCCAATTTCCAAGTGAAGCCGATTACGCCATCGCGGCGGCGGTGTGGCTGCACGGACGTGCGGGCGAGATCGGAGCGGCGGCGCTCGGCGACAAGGCGCTGATCGCCACCGACCTGTTGCACTACCTTCCTGAGGCGATGCGTGAGCTCACAAATTTACACCACGAACTCTGAAGAAGAGATGATCGCCCTCGGCGAACAATTGGCGCTCCGCCTGCCCACTCCCTCGGTGGTGTTTTTGGAAGGCAACCTCGGCGCGGGCAAGACTACGTTAACCAAGGGTATCGTAAAAGGTCTTGGCGCGGCCGCCGCGGAAGACGTCTCCAGCCCCACCTTTACGCTTATTCATGAATACGGCAATCCGACGCGTGTTTATCACATCGACCTGTATCGCCTGGACGAGCCCCGCGAGCTTGCCACTCTCGGCCTCGATGATATCTTTGACCAGCCCGCGGTGGTCGTGATCGAGTGGCCGGAAAAGTTCGCGTCATGGCTGCCGCGCGATCCCATCAGAATCCAAATCAGCAGTCACAACGACACCCGAACTGTGAGAATGACCATGCCCGCGCATGTCAATTGCCGCCCGGGAATCAACTGATGCGGCCGGCGCTGCGATGGACAATCATTGGAATCGTGACGCTGGCGGCGATCCTCATCCCTTTTGTGCTTTTCGAAGACCGCATGAACGCCTGGTCGGAAGGGTTGACGCGTCCCAACCTTCCGCCCGCAGCCATTGCGGGGGCGGTGGTACTGCTGCTCGTGTTGGACGTCCTGCTGCCGATTCCTTCCAGCATTGTCAGTACGGCGGCGGGCGCCGGTCTCGGATTCCTGGCGGGCTGTGCGGCTTCCACGGCGGGCCTTACCGGGGGATCGCTGCTCGGCTATGCGCTGGGCAGGAGATTCGGATTGCCGCTTATTCGCCGCACCGTCGGAGAGCGCGACTTACAGCACCTGTCCGAGCGATTCCATCGTGGCGCGGCATGGGCTTTGGTGGCCCTGAGACCAGTTCCCGTACTTGCCGAGGCGTCCGGTTTATTCGCGGGCGTGACCGCTGTTCCCCTGCCCCTCTACATCGCCGTCACCACGCTATCCAATGCCGGCATCTCGGCGGTTTACTGCTGGGCAGGCGCCAGCGCATCCGGCCGCGGATCCTTCCTGCTGGCCTTCGCCGCATCGATTGCCCTGCCGGGGGCCGCGATGGTCTTGAGCCGGCTCCTGGCACGCCGTAAATGAACGGCAGGCTCTGTTTAGAGCCGTGGAATGATAGAATCAGGAAAAGTTCAGCGAGGATGGGCTCCATTCATCGTTTGGAAAGGGTGTCACTCTACTATGGCAAGCAGAAGAAGTTTTCTCGGCAAGACGGCGATGGCTGGAGCGGCCGCGGCCACCGCAGCCGCTCCGTCCGCAAAGGCACAAACGGGACCCACTAAGAAGGTTCATTATGCCAACGGCAAGAAGCCCGCAAAGACGCCGCTGTTCAATTCCGCGGTTTCCTACGGCAACCTGCTTTTCATCGCCGGGATTGGAGCTCACGTACCGGGCGACATCAAGTCGCATACCAAGATTGTGCTGGACCAGATCGAAAAGAAGCTCAATGATTGTGGCTCGTCGATGAACAAGGTGTTGAAGTGCAACGTATACCTGAACGACCTCAAGGATTATAAGGAAATGAATGAGGTCTTCCTGGGGCGCTTTGGAGAGGAGCCGCCGGTGCGGACTACCATTGCCGCCGCCGGCGGTATTCCCGGGGACTCGCTGGTGGAGATAGACGTCATCGCCTACATCTGAGCGGCCAGATCGAGTGAGAGGAATTTGCCTTCCGGCGTACTTCCTTCCAGAGGATGCGCTACGACATCACCTTGAAGGAGCTCATGCAGGAGGGGCCATTGCGCCTGGTCGAGCGCTTAGCGGGAGTTCCGGTGCGGGTGTGGGTCAACGTGGAGATTCCACGCCAGATGGCGCACATGGATCTGAACGCGTGGCTAGTGGACGGAAATCTGTTTCACATGGAGTTACAAGGCGATAACGATTCCGACATGGGCCGCCGCATGTTGGGATACTACGCCGCCGCCTGGATGCGGTTCGGTGTTCCGCCGATGCAGGTGGTGCTTTATGTGGGCGCCGCCCGCTTGACCATGCTCAACCGTCTGAAGCAGCCGGGTTTGGATTTTGAGTACAAGCTCATCGATATCCGGGATTTGGACGCGGAGGAATTTCTCAGCAGTGAGCAAGTGGGGGATAACCTGGTTGCCATCCTGTGTACGATGCAGGACCGCAGGGAGTGCATCCAGCGGATCCTGCAGCGAATCGTGAAGATGGAAGCGCATGCGCGAGACCGGGCGTTTTCGAGGCTTATGGTACTATCTGGACTAAGGAAGCTCGAGCGCACGATTCAGGAGGAGGTCACACGGATGCCGCTTTCAATCGATCTGATGGAGAACGAAGTGCTTCGTGAGATGTTTCTGCAGTGGGAGCAGCGGGGTCGTGAAAAAGGGATGTTGGACGGAGAAGCGAAAGGCAAAGCGGAAGGCAAAGCGGAAGGGGAAGCCAAAGGATTGGAACAAGGCCGCCGGGAAGAGGCTGTGCGTCTCTTCAGCCGTATGTTAGAACGGCGTTTCGGACCGCTGCCGCTGTGGGTGACCGCCAAAGTCGAGAAGGCGGAACTGCCGATTATCGAAGGGTGGCTACTGAAGCTGATGGAAGCTTCCAGTCTCGAAGATACGATGAGCGATAACCCACAACGCTGAGGCAACGACTGTGAGCGCTGTACCCTTGCGCCGGACCGTCGGATAATAGATTGAATGCCAGAGACCGAACACCGGCGCCCCAACCCTGACCAAACCTTAAAAAAAGTGGAAGCGGAAGAGTGCCCCAAGTCGCGGGGTAGGCTTAAGATATTCCTTGGCTATACGTCCGGAGTGGGGAAGTCGTTTCGCATGCTGGATGAAGGCCGGCGCCGGAAGGAGCGCGGGCAGGATGTAGTCGTAGCCGCTACTCAGCCTGTGGCTCCGCCCGAAGTGGAGGAAATTCTCAAGTTCTTCGAGGTGATCCCGCCGCGCCCCGACTTGGGTCCCCCAGCCATTGACGTTCCGGCGATACTCGCGCGCAAGCCGAAAATTTGCCTGATTGACGGACTTGCTTATCAGAATCCTCCCGGGAGCAAGAATCCTCAGAGATGGCAGGACGTGGCTGAACTTCTTGCCGCCGGTATCACGGTTAGCACGTCCATCAATCTTCAATACGTCAAAGAACGACAGGAACAAGTGGAGGCGATTCGGGGCAGGGCCGTCCACGATTCGGTGCCGGAAGCGTTCATCCGGACCGCTGACGAAATTGAAAT
>DATLCW010000056.1:0-7879 GCA_035526195.1 Bryobacteraceae bacterium | reverse complement strand
AACGACATCCTCGATCTCTCCAAAATCGAGTCGGGCTTTCTCAGCCTGGAGCCTGTCCCATTCAGCCCGCTGGCGCTCACGCGCGGCGTCGTGGAGAGCTTCGCGCCGGCCATCCTGCAAAGGCAGCTCGTTGTGAGCGTGCAAGGAGGGTCCACGCTTCCTCCTTACGTGATGGGCGATGCCGGCCGCCTGCGTCAGATTCTGGTGAATCTCATAGGCAATGCCATCAAATTCACACAAAGCGGCAGCATTGTCGTACGTTGGAGGGTACGTCCGGTCGATGCGGATCACGTGCAGCTCCATGCCGCCGTCGAGGATACCGGAATCGGCATCCCAGCCGACCGGCTCGAGTTGATTTTTGAACGATTTCGCCAGGCTGATGCCTCCACCACCCGGCGTTTCGGTGGCACCGGCCTCGGGCTGGCGGTGTCGAAACTTCTGATCGAGGCCATGGGCGGCGCCATCGGCGTCGAGAGCCGCGAAGGCAAAGGCTCCACCTTCTGGTTCCATCTCACGTTACCTGTTAGTCAGGGCCCGGCTCCAACGGCCAGCCGCCACATCCCGCAAAACCCAATCCCCTTCGACCGCCCGCCCAAGGTCCTGGTGGTGGAAGATAATGCCATCAATCGTAAAGTCGCCGAGCGGACTCTCCTCAACCTGGGCTGCGACGTCGTCCTCGCCACCGATGGACTCGACGCGCTGCGCCGCATTGCCAGCCAGCCATTCGACGTCATCTTTATGGATTGCCACATGCCGGAGATGGACGGTTACGCGGCGACAGCCGAAATCCGCCGCCGGGAACGGGTTGGTGTCCGCGTTCCCATCATTGCCATGACGGCGAGCGTATTGGACGAGGAGCGCCGGCGCTGTGAGGAATCCGGCATGGATGACTTTGTACCGAAGCCCTGGCAATCGGCGGAGGTGCGGCTGGCGCTTCTTCGCTGGTATAAATCGCCCGTGGCAACCTGATGTCCGCTCCCTGGCCGGTGCGGTAGGATACCAGCAGACCTTATGCGCCGATTCTGTCTTTCCCTATCGTTCGCATCGCTGATTGGTTTGGCGTTGTGGAAAAACCCTGAGGCAAAGGCGTTGCAAGGCGCCGTATCGCATTCCAAACCGGGTCAGGAAGATCTGACGTTCTGGATCAACCACAACGGTCTGGAACAGCTTGAAGTGGACGGCGAAGTGGGTTTTGGCGACATGGCCAGGGTGCTGATGAGGCGGCGTTCCAACTCTGAAGCCATGCGCGGGCTGCGCGACCGATTCGTTTTCCGCCAACCTGCCGTGGCCACACTGGCTGGCTTCACAACTCCCTCGCGCTACGTGATCGCGCAGCAGCGCGTCTTTAACCTTCCTTCCATTCGCGATGGCAAGGCGATTCTTCATCGCGTGCTCGAACCAAAGCCCGGCAGCGTGGAACGTACTTTCGACGGCCGGACCTTCACCTTCGACGTCCGGCCGCTCCACAAACTCAAAGTAAACCTGCGGGACGAACACGGAAAACCAACCACGGCCCGTGTTTACCTCACCGCTGCGGACGGCCTCGCCTACGCTCCCAAAGGCACGATCAGCCGCTACGCCGCGCAGCCCGCCGAACAGTTCTTCCATGCGGCGGATTCTTTCGAGATGCAACTACCGGCCGGAGAGACGATCGTCGAGGCTTCGCGCGGCGTCGAGTATGAGTTGGTGCGGCAGACGGTGCAGCTGACCAAACCTTCGGAGATCACGGTCCGGTTGAAGCGCTGGATCGACCTGCCGGCCCGCGGCTGGTATTCCTCCGACGCCCACATCCACGCCAATTACACCGCTCCCCATCACCAGGACATCACCGCCGAAGATGTCCGCATGTATACCGTGGGCGAGGATCTGCATCTTCCGAACATGATGGTGGCCAATTCAAGTGGCGATACGGTGCACGACCGCAAGTTTTTCGAAGGCAAGCTCTCCGCGCTCAGCAGCCCGCCGTACCTTGTCTACTGGAACGAGGAAATGCGCAACTCGGGGCTGTATGGACATATGTGCTTCTTCCGTCTCAAGACACTGGTGGAGCCGTTATATACGGGCTTTCGCGGATCGCAACAACCCGATGATTACCCTCCCAATTACACCCAGGCCAAAGCGGCGCAAGATCAGGGAGGCGCGGTTACCTACGCCCATCCGGGCTATGCGGCGAACTTCGATGGAGCCAGCATGAAGGAAATGCCGGTGGACTTGGCGCTGGGGCAGATCGATGCCATGGATGTGCTGTCCAACAATCCCGAAGAGGTCGCGATGGAAATGTGGTACCGGCTGCTGAACTGCGGCTTCCGCGTAGGCATTTCGGCCGGTACCGACAGCTTTACAAACGTCGCCGACCACTACGTCCCGGGCGGCGGCAGAGTCTATGCGCACCTCGCAGGCCCCTTGCGTTATGAAGATTGGGTGACAGCTTTTAAACAGGGCCGGACCTTCGCCACCAACGGTCCGATGTTGTTCCTGAAGGTGGATGGCAAAGAGCCGGGCGAGGAGTTGCGGTTTGCGGCGGGGTCGCGAAAGCTTAAAATTCAGCTGGAATCCAAATCGGCAATCCCGGTGGACGCGGTGGAGCTGGTGATCAACGGCAAACCCCGGCCGCTCTCCTCCACCGTGGAAATCGACCGTAGCTCGTGGATCGCGGCCCGCGTGACTGGCCCCTCGCACCGCATGGTGCTGAACGACACCAGGGCCTTCGCGCATACCAGTCCGGTTTACGTCTACCTGGGCGGCACTCCGGTCCAGTCTCAGCCGGACGCGCGTTTTTGGGTGGAGTGGATTGACCGGCTGATGGAGCGAACCAGCCAGCGCGGCGTATTCTCGACGCCGGCGCGAAAGCGGGAGGTACTCGATTTGTTTCAGAAGGCGCGGGCGGTCTACGCCCGGCAGTTGTAGAGCGTGTTAGAGAGGGTGATTCCGGATTGGGAGCCGCTTCCAGTCTCTGATATACTGGGTCTTACCGCCTGCATCATCGGCGCGGCCAGGAGATTCGTGTGTTTTTTTCGGTTCATGACCTGGAAGTTCGAAAAATCCATTTTGATGTGGAGTTTCCCGCCGGTGAGATCGACTTTCTGGACTCCAGTATTAAGCAAATCGGGGGGTTGAAGGCGCAGGGGATCGCGGAGTTGCTGAGCCACACCCTCGGTGAGATCCGCGTGCGCGGTCATTTACAGGTTTCAATGGAAGCGCCCTGCGACCGTTGCCTGGAACCGGCCGCTTGCCGGGTGGATTCGGATTTCGATCTTTTCTACCGTCCCCTGGAAACAGGGCCCACGGAGGCGGAGGTGGAGATCCACGAAGGGGAAATCGAAATTGGGTTTTACGAAGGGGATAGTTTAGAGCTCGAGGAAATACTCCGCGAATTTGTTTTGCTTGCCCTGCCTATGAGAAAGGTCTGCAAGCCGGACTGTAAAGGGATCTGCCCGGTTTGCGGGCGAAACAGGAACGAAGCCGCCTGCGGCTGTGAAGTCAAGCTCACCGACGACCGGTGGGCGGCGTTGAAGAACTTATAGAATTTGTTGGGAGAGGGATCGGAATACTATGCCAAATCCAAAACGGAGACATTCGAAAAGGAGAACCAGCACCCGCCGGGCGCATGACCATCTGACGCCTGTATCGACGGCCGAATGCCCCAAGTGCGGCGAGCCCAAACTGCCGCATCGTGTCTGCCCGTATTGCGGGACCTACAAGGGTCGTGAAGTAATCGAGGTCCAGGCGCAATAGGACGGCTGGCCCGCAAGGCACCTCTGTTGGCTCCATCCACAAACCTATGGTCACCATCGCGGTAGACGCCATGGGAGGCGATCACGCCCCCAAGGCTGAAGTCGAAGGGGCGATCCGTGCCGTGAAGAGCCTCCCTGTCGAAATCATCCTCGTCGGGAAAGAAGATGTCCTCCGAAAAGAACTGGCGCAACACGACGGCTGGCGCGGATTACCGGTCCGCATCCATCACGCCAGTGAAGCGATCACGATGGAAGACAGCGCCGCCAAGGCGATGCGGACCAAAAAGGACAGCTCGATCAGGGTAGCCTCGCGGCTGGTGCGCGACGGGGTGGCTCACGGGGTTGTATCGGCCGGTAATACCGGGGCGGTCATGGCAACGGCCAAGATGGTGCAGGGAATGGTTCCCGGCGTGGAAAGGCCGGCGCTCGCTTCGGTATTCCCTACCATGGCCGGGACTCCCGCCGTAATGGTGGATGTGGGCGCGAACGTCGATTCCACGCCCCGTATGCTCGCGCAATTTGCCGTCATGGGAGACATTTACTCAAGGGTCATTTTTCGAACCGAGAGGCCCCGTGTAGGTCTCCTTTCCATCGGAGAAGAGGAACTGAAGGGCAATGAGCTGACCCGCGGCGCGACCCCGATCCTCAAGACCTTACCGCTGCATTTCATCGGCAACGTGGAAGGGCGGGACGTTTACACCGGTACCGTGGATGTGATCGTGTGCGATGGCTTCATCGGCAACGTCGCCTTGAAAGTGAGTGAAGGCCTGGTGGAAGTGATCAAGCACATGCTGCAGGAATCTCTGAAAGCGACCATCACCCGGCAGATTGGCTATGTGCTCTCCCGGGCAGCCTTCACAGACTTCAAAAAGCGTGTGGATTATTCCGAGTACGGCGGCGTTCCTCTGCTCGGGGTAAAGGGCGTGTGCATCATCTGCCATGGACGATCGAACGCCAATGCGATCAAGAATGCGATCCGGGTGGCGGCCGAGTTCGCCCACGGCGAAGTCAACCAGCGCATCGAATCGCAATTGCGGCATATCAACGGGGCCTCCTAAGCGGGCCGTTCGGCCGCCGGGCGGAGTAGTAGAATCTATGGACATGACGACACGACGCAATTTTCAGGCTACGGTTTTAGGATCCCTGGCTGCCGCATCCGCCGCCGGCGGCGGGGTCACGCGCTACGTCCGCTTTTCGCATCAGGGTAAGATGGCGCACGCGGTGCAGGAAGGCGACGAACTGCGCGTCATCCAGGGAGATCTGTTCGGCGCTCATAAAGTCACCTCGGTGAAGCGCAAGGTCAGCGAGGTGAAACTTCTCTATCCGGTCGCTCCGCCGAAAGTTCTGGCGGTAGGCTTGAATTACCGGAGCCATTTAGGCAATCGGACGCCGCCCGCGCAGCCGGAGATTTTCTATAAGCCGATCACCTGTCTGCAGCACCCCGGCGAACCGATCAAAATTCCTCCCACTGCGAAGAACGTCCATTACGAGGGGGAACTCGTCGTGGTGATCGGCAAGCCGCTGTCCCGTGTGTCGAAGCAGGATGCGGCGGCCGGTATTTTCGGCGTGACGTGCGGCAACGACGTCAGTGAGCGGGACTGGCAGAACGGGCCCCAGAAAGATTTGCAATGGTGGCGCGCGAAGGGGGCGGATACGTTTGGTCCTTTGGGTCCATCGATTGTACGCGGGCTCGATTACGGCAAGCTCATGCTGGAGACCCGGCTGAACGGCAAATCGGTGCAAAAACAGAACACGTCGGATTTGTTGTTTGATTGTCCGGCGATCGTGAGCTTCGTCAGCCAGTTCGTCAGCCTGGGGCCTGGCGATGTGATCTATACGGGAACTCCCGGCAGTACGCAGAAGATGTCCCCCGGGGATGTGGTGGAAGTGGAGATTGAAGGAGTGGGGATTCTGCGCAGTCCCGTGGCGTAGCACGGGTACAATGAAGTAAGTCCTGTATGTTTCGTTTCCTTGTGCTCACCGCGGTTGTCTCGTCGCTTCTGCCAGCGCAGTCGAAACGACCGGATCCGGTGAAGTGGAAACTGGAGTTCTCTCCCGGGGAGGCCAAGCCGGGTGGGCTGGCGATCGCAAAACTGACGGCAACCATCGAAGAGGGCTGGCATCTGTATTCTCCGACGACTCCCAAGGGGGGCCCGATTATCACGAAAATCGGGATGGCGGAGAATCCTCTGATTGAGAAGGGGGAAGTGCACCGCCCGCAGCCTATCCGTAAGATGGATCCGAATTTTCAGATCGAAACGGAAACTTACGAGCAGCAGGCGCTTTTTTTCCTCAAGCTGAGATTAAACAAAACCGCGCCGGAGGGGCCGGGGGAGCTGGCGGCCAGGATGCGGTACTCGGTGTGTACGGACAAAGAGTGCCTGCCTCCTGTGAACCGAACTGCCGCAGCCACGTTAACGATCACGGCAAATGCGCCGTCGGCCTCGTTCGTACTGCCGGAGGGCTATGCGCTTGTGGGGGAATCCCCGGCGGCTGCATCCGCCAAGCCGGCGGGCGCCGCAGGCACGGTTCCACAGGGCGGCGGCGACATGGGACGGTTCGCTTTGGTTGCTTTCGGGTTAGGGCTGGCGGCAATTTTTACGCCGTGCGTCTTCCCGATGATTCCGTTCACGATGACCTACTTTTTGAATCGCAAATCCGGCTCGCGAGCGGACAGCATCTTTCAGGCGGGGGTTTTTTCGGGAGGCATCATTCTATTGTTCACTTCGCTGGGCCTGCTGACCACGGCCGTGATGGGTGCATCCGGCGTGGTGCAGTTGGGTTCCAATCCGTGGGTGAATGCGTTTATCGCCGTCATCTTTATTGCGTTCTCCTTAAGTCTGTTGGGGGCTTTCGAAATCACGCTGCCATCCAGTCTGTTGACCAAAATGGACCAAGCCTCGCAGAGCCGGGGCGGCGTGTTGGGGTCTTTGCTGATGGGGCTCACGTTTTCGTTAACCTCGTTTGCTTGCGTGGGACCGTTCATGGGGAGTTTGCTCGCGGCGTCTGTGCAGGGGGATAAGCTACAGCCCGCCATCGGTATGGCCGCGTTTGCCGCCGGACTCGCTTCACCCTTCTTCTTTCTGGCTTTGTTTCCGGCAACGCTGTCGCGAATGCCGAAGAGCGGCGGCTGGCTGCCCCGGGTCAAGATCGTGCTGGGCTTTGTGCTGCTGGCAGTTTCGTTCAAGTACCTGAGCAACATTGACCAGGTGCTGCAGTGGAACGTCCTCACCCGGGAACGGTTTCTGGCGGTATGGGTAGTGTTGTTCGCGCTGCCGGGGCTGTATCTGCTGGGGCTGCTGCGCATGGAGGGCATCAAGCCGGATCAGAATGCAGGCGTCTCGCGCACCTTGCTCGGCGCCGCGTTTCTAGCGCTTGCGATCAGCTTGATCCCTGGAATGTTTGGAGCGAAATTGGGCGAGTTGGATGCGTATGTTCCGCTTTCGCAGGAAGGCTTTTCCGCGAACGGCGGGGGCGGCGAAAAACTCACCTGGATGAAGAACCGGTATAAGGATGCGCTGGCCAGGGCCAAGGCGGAAAACAAGCTGGTATTCGTGAATTTCACCGGCTATGCGTGTACCAATTGCCATTGGATGAAAGCCAACATGTTTCCGCGTCCGGAAGTGGCGGCGGAACTGAAGAAATTCGTTCTGCTGGAGTTATACACCGACGGCACGGATGCCGATTCGGAGAAAAACCAGGAGTTGCAGAACGGTAAGTTTTCGACAGTGGCGATTCCGTTCTACGTGCTGCTGGATGGCGAGGAAAAGGTAATTGCTACGTCGGGGATGGAACGTAGTCCCGAGAAATTCCTGGCTTTTCTCCGCACTTCGTAAAATGTTTCACCGTGCACATCCTGGGAAAAGTGAGAGGCAACCGGTACGTCATAGGCCGCGTACAATAAAAGTGTGGGACAAGCAATCTTTCAGCAAGTGCGGACCGCCATCTCGCATCTGAATCCTGAGGATGTCCGGACCATCGCCAGACAAAGCGTCATCATAGGACTCCACGCAACCAGTGCCGCCGGGTATGAGGAAATGGAGCGGTTTCTGTGTCCCGAGCATCTGTCGCGGGAGCGCCGGATGCAGACGTTCCAGAATATATTCCGCGCCGGAGAACAGGGCGCGCCGGAGCGGTGCGACATC
>DATLCW010000070.1:0-34064 GCA_035526195.1 Bryobacteraceae bacterium | reverse complement strand
GTTTTGTTGTCAGAAAGGGCCTCCTGTCCTAGCGTATCATATACGCTAGGTAATTTGCCCCTAAAAAAAGAAAACCAGCTGATCTTCACTTTTGAGACGCGCACCCAGTTGATCGAGCTTGCGGATACACAAAAGCCCGGTGTGCGATAATCTCGCCTACAGTTCCTATGACCGGTCAGACGCTGGCACACTATCAGGTGCTCGAAAAGCTCGGCGCGGGCGGTATGGGTGAAGTGTACAAGGCGCGCGATACGCGGCTCGATCGAATCGTCGCCATCAAAGTGCTGCCGCCGGATATAGTCGCCAATGCCGGCCGCAAGCTACGTTTTATTCAGGAGGCGAAATCGGCATCCGCGCTGAACCATCCGAACATCGTCGTTATCCACGACATCAATCAGGAAAACGGCGTCGATTACATGGTGATGGAGTATATCGACGGCAAGACGCTCGAAGCGGTCATTCCCCGTCAAGGCATGCGTTTGGCTGAGGCGCTCAAGGTTGCCATCCCCATCGCCGATGGATTGGCGAAAGCGCATTCGGCCGGGATCATCCATCGTGATCTGAAGCCGTCGAATATCATGATCGGTGACGATGGCCGCGCCAAGATCCTCGACTTCGGCCTCGCCAAGCTCACCGAAGACGCACCATCCAGCGAGGACAACACCCGCACCCAGCGTGCACACACGGAAGATGGAGTCATCGTGGGCACCATTTCCTACATGTCGCCGGAGCAGGCGGAAGGCAAGAAGATCGATGCCCGTAGCGACATTTTCAGCTTCGGCTCGGTGCTCTATGAAATGGTGACGGGACACAAGGCGTTCCAGGGGGAGTCTCGTATTTCCACGCTGTCGGCTATCCTCCGGGAAGAGCCCAAACCGGTGGAGAACCTGCCGCCGGAAGTAGATCGCATCCTGCGCCGCTGTCTGCGCAAAGACCCGGCCCGCCGGTTTCAAAGCATGGCTGATGTGAAAGTCGAACTTGAGGAGACGCGCGAGGAATCCGAGTCCGGCAAACTCCATGCAACGGTTCCGCCGAGACCGGTACGACGCTGGCCCCAGTTGACCGTGTTGGGGGCAGGTGTATTGGCAGCGCTGGCCGGGCTTGTCTGGTTCGTGAGCCGGCCGAAGCCGGTTCCGGAACTGCACATCCGGCAGTTGACGGCAGACAGCGGTGTGAGCACCACACCGGCAATTTCGCCGGACGGTAAGTTGGTAGCATACGCATCGGACCGTGCCGGCGAAGGGAACCTCGACATCTGGGTCCAGCCGCTTACCGCAGGCGCGCGGCCGATTCGCCTAACCAGGACTCCAGCCGATGACCGTGCCCCCTCGTTCTCACCCGACGGGGGGCAAATCGTTTTTGGGCGGGCAGATGGTGGAATCTATCTGATTCCGTCGCTGGGGGGAGACGAGCGTTTGATCGTGCGCGGGGGATACACTCCTCGATTCTCACCCGACGGACAGTGGATAGCTTACGCCACCAGTTACAGCGATCTTATGGAATCGAAGGTCTTCATCGTTCCAGTGACAGGGGGTCGCCGCAACGTGTTGGCGAAGATATTCCCCAAGCGTTGTCGGCGGTCTGGTCTCCCGATGGGAAGAATCTCCTGATCTTCGGCGAGGACGGTGTGGGCGACCGCAAATCGGCGAATTACTGGCTTGCGCCTGTAGCGGGAGGAAAGTCACAGAAGACCAGCCTCATGACATTTTTAGCGAAGAGTAAGCTCCCTCCCTGGCACCCTATTTCCGACTGGCGTGGAGAATCCCTCTTGATTAATGCAGGTACTGCAATCTGGGCCTTAGATATGCGCTCCGGTTCACCGAACCCCGTGAACTTGCGAAAAATCACTACAGGAACGGGAGACCTGAGCGGGCTTCGCGGTACAGACAGGCAGTTTGTCTTTTCCTCCGGCACCTACGCCGACCACCTTTGGACTCTTCCGCTGGATTTAAATGCAGGAAAGGCCGCCGGAACATTGCAACCCCTCTCCCATGACGGCGGCAGCCAGAACCAACCTTCCTCCTCGTCGGATGGCAGAGTTCTGGCCTACATGCAGGCTCTCCCAGGCGGTGGCGAGATTCGGATTCGCGATCAGAGTTCGGGCCGGGATTCCGCGCTCACCGCTCACTTTGCTCGTCCAAAGGTTTCCCCGGATGGCAATCACGTCGCTTATTCCACGTTCACCATGCTTTCCAACAGTCCGGCTATCTTTCTGATCGATTCCATCGGGGGACAAGCTCGAAAGCTTATCGATCTACCAACCGGCGGTGCTCTTTACAGTTGGACCACAGATGGCAGTTCCCTCGTGTACTACCGAACCTCCCCGATCCGGTTTTTTCTCTACAATCTCAAGACCGGCGAGGAGCAGCAGATCACCTCGCACCCCAAGCTTGATATCCACGGCGTCGAGCCTTCCCCCGATTGGAAGTGGGTGGCGTTTCATCTTCCCGCGCTGGTGAATACACCGGTCAAAATCGCGCCTCTGCGAAATGGCCGCATGGCGGATGAATCGGAATGGATCCCTATTGCGGAGTACCCGGGCATCAACAGCCGCCCATGGTGGTCACCGGACGGGAACCTGATGTATTTCCTGTCCATGAAGGATAACTATCCTGATATTTGGGCACAGAGGCTGGACCCTCTAACAAAGCGTCCGGCCGGTGAGGCATTCGCCGTGTATCATTTCCACGAGACGCGAAGGGCGCCGAATATTCTGAGTGCCGCGTCATTCGGGCCAGCGATCGGAAAGAATCAAATCACGCTTTCACTACGCGACCTGGCGGCGAACGTTTGGATCGCTGAGCAACCGCGGTAGCGTCTTAGCGCATGGCGCTTGCCGTGCGCTCCACTTCTCGCATGACACGAAGTAGGTTGCCCCCGTAAATCTTCGCAATATGCTCCGTTGCATACCCTTTTTTCAGCAGCGCCCGCGTCAGGTTTGGGAACCTGGACACATCCTCCAACCCCTCCGGCACGCATCTCACGCCATCAAAATCGCTGCCAATGCCCACATGATCCACTCCCGCAATCTTCACGATATGGCCGATGTGCGCGACGACATCCGCCAAAGTTGCGCGCGCTTTCGGCGAGGGGGCGAGAAAATCACAGCCGAAATTAATCTGCACCACTCCGCCCTTCTTCGCCAGCACACGGATCATATCGTCCGTCATGTTGCGCGGGATCTCGGATAACGCCCGGCACGACGAATGCGAAGCAAAAACCGGCGCTGTGCTTGTTTCCAGCACGTCGCGGAAGGTTTTGTCAGAGACGTGCGAGATGTCCACCATCATGCCGAGACGATTCATTTCCAGCACCACTTTGCGGCCAAAATCCGTAAGCCCGTTATGCTTCGGGGTATCGCCCGAAGAATCCGCCCAGTTGTTGTTGTTCGAATGCGTGAGGGTCATATAGCGGATGCCGAGATCGTAGAAATTCCTGAGCAGCCGCAGGCTGTCCTCGATGGCGTGACCCCCTTCAATGCCCATCAGGGCCGCCATCCTGCCATTCTTTCTTGTAGCCTCTATGCCGTCAGCGGAGGTCGCCAATTCGAATTCACCGGGGTATTTTCCCGCGATGTCCCGCTTTACGGTGTCGATCATTTCGAGCGCCCGGTGCGCGGCCTTGTTGCCATTTACATAGCTGCCCGCCACGTAGACCGCAAAGAATGTGGCGCCAACATTGCCGGCCCGCAATCGCGGAATATCGGTGTGCGTCGTGCTGCTGCGTTTCCCGATGTCGAACCCTTTCACGGTATTGCTGGTGACGTCATTGTGGGTGTCAATCAGCAGCATGGAGCGGTGTATTTTATCCACCTCCGCATCGGTATACTTCTTGGTCTGCGCGTACAGCGGCAGGAGGGTAAGCAACAGGACCGCGCAGCGAGTCATTTCGCGATTCTAGCGAAAATCACGCAGCGCAGCTCTTGGAAACAATGTTGGCCGGCGCGATCTCTATCACTTTGACAACCTCCTCACAAGTGAAACGCGTTGCCCGGGAAGCATTAGGATTCTCCGATCTACGCCCGGGCCAGGAAGAAGCCGTCCGCTCCTTACTGGCAGGCCGGGATACTGTCGTCATCGGGCCGACGGGCTGGGGCAAATCGGCCATTTATCAGGCGGCGGGCTTAATGCTCCCCGGACCCACCGTTGTGGTCTCCCCGCTGATCGCGCTGCAGAAGGATCAGGTGGACTCCATCGCGAACCAGCCGCATAGCGAACTGGCGGCGGTGCTGAACTCCGCGATTTCCGCCGCGCAAGCGGAAGCCACGTTAGGCGCCTTTACAGACGGCGGCGTGGAGTTTATTTTCCTTGCCCCGGAACAACTGCGGAAGCCGGACACCATTCAGCAGTTGCGGTTGGCCAAGCCGTCTCTCTTCGTCATCGATGAGGCCCACTGCATTAGTGAGTGGGGCCACAGCTTCCGGCCGGATTATCTTACGCTCGGGACGGCGCTCGAGAACCTGGGGCATCCCACCGTGCTCGCGCTCACCGCCACCGCGTCACCGAACGTGCGGGAAGAGATCGTGCAGCGCCTGGGGCTGCGCGATGCGCTCGTCCTGGTGCGCGGCTTCGACCGTCCGAATATCCACCTCCGGGTGGATTACTACCAGACCGCCGGCGAGAAGCTCGAAGCACTCACCCGCCGGATTGCTTTCGCCGAGAAACCGGGAATTGTCTATGTGGCCACACGCAAGAGTGCGGAGGCGGTCAAGGGTGCGCTGGTGGAGCTTGGCGTCAAGACGCAGTTCTATCACGCCGGGCTAAGCGCAAAGACGCGCGAAGCGATTCAGGACCGCTTCATGCAAAGTCAGGATCAGGTGATCGTCGCCACCAATGCCTTCGGCATGGGAATCGATAAGGAGAACGTACGATTCGTCTTTCATTTCGATATCTCCGATTCCCTGGACAGCTATTATCAGGAGATCGGCCGCGCGGGGCGCGACGGCCAACCAGCCGAAGCGGTCCTGTTTTACCGGCCACAGGACGTTGCTTTACGGCGGTTTCATGCGGGCAGCGGCAAATTGGAGACGCATCAGGTTGAAAAGGTAGCCAAGCTCCTCGCGAGCCAGGATGACCCGCTGCCTCCAAAAGAAATCGCGGCTAAGACCAGACTTTCGGTGCGAAAAGTAACCACCATCTTGAATCGTCTGCAGGAAGGAGACGGGATGGTGGCCCAGGCGGTCGAAAACAATGAAAAGGTGCGAGCCAGGCAGCGGGAACGGGTTGAGACGATACAACGGTACGCGGAGTTCACCGGTTGCCGCCGCGAATTCCTGCTGCAATACTTCGGGGAGGCTTTTGAGGGGCCCTGCGGCTCCTGCGACAACGATAACCAACGCCGGCAGGCGCCCGAGAATTATTCGGCGGGACAACGATTGGAAGTTCCAAAGGATCCAGGATTAGAGCAAGCGGAAGGAGCTTGATCTCATGGCTGCTGGTTTTCGTGCGCTAAGCTTTCCCGCACGATTTTCTTCCAATGGCCATGAGATGCATGTTACAGCCAAGCAGCGGCTCTTCGCGCTCCACCTGGCGGACGAGCGTGAGCAGGCGCTGACGGCGGTGCGGGTCCGCCCAGCGCTCATCGAAATCTTTGGCGAGCCAGCCGGGACCTTCAATGCCGAGCACTTCCACGGTGGCGAATCCCGCAGCGAGGACTTCGGCCCGCAATTCATCCGGCCGGTGGAAGACAGCGGTGGTGAAGTATTTCATCTTGTCGGTGTGGTTTCGATGCTGCCCTTCGGCGAGATCCCGCTGGAGCACGGGCCAGAATTCTTCGTCATCGACGAAACCGTCGATCAGAGAATGCAGCAGCGAGGCGTACCGCGTGATGGCGGCGGCGCAGACAAAGCCGGCAGGACGAAGCACGCGCAGCACTTCCCGCAAGGCCTGGACGCGGTCACCACGGCTCTCCAGATGATAAAGCGGACCCATGACAAGCACCACATCCGCGGAGGCATCTTCGTAAGGAAGGGCGCGAGCATCGCCAAGCTGGACCGTCGCGAGGGGCAGGCGCCGGGCTGATTCAATGTGTTTGGGCACCGGATCGAGCAGGTGCACTTCATAGCCGAGGGACGCGAGCCATCCGGCGTACGCGCCCGGGCCGCCTCCCACATCCAGAATGCGCGCCGGCGGCGGCGGAAGATAGCGCTGGATGATTTCCTGGGACCTCGCAAACTCCAAGAGACCAGAACCCGCGGTAAGACGATCCGCTTCCGAGGACTGCTGATAGTAGTGAAGAATGTCATCCATGCAGGGCGCGCTTCCCGGCTTCCAGCACGCGAAGGATGGCATCGGTGTCGAACACGCAGCCGCCCCACGTGCCGCCGCTCACATCCTGCAACGCGGCCCAAAGCCGGGAGTCCGAGGGAAGGTCCGGGTCGGCGGTCAGGTCGGATCGGAGAGGCCGCTGCGCCAGGATTGTGTGCCCGTCTTCGCCGTTGGGGGCAATGAAGTTTACGGAGCCCTCGAGCGTGTTGCGGTTGACGATAATCTCAATAAGATCGCCGTCCTGAAGCTTGCCGATGGGCCCGCCCGCCAGCGCTTCCGGGGACACATGACCGATGCAGGCGCCGGTGGAAACTCCGCTAAAGCGGGCGTCGGTGAGCAGCGCGACGTGCTTTCCGAACGGCAGATGCTTCAGGGCGGATGTGAGCTGATAGGTTTCTTCCATGCCGGAGCCCATGGGCCCGCGGCACATCAGTACCACGACATCGCCTGACTGGATGGCGCCGCGCTTGATGGCGGCAATCGCCGCGGGCTCGGTGAGGAAGACGCGCGCCGGACCGCGTTTACGGTAAACCCCATCGGCATCAATGACACCCGGGTCAATCGACGTGCTTTTGATCACGGCGCCGTTGGGCGCGAGATTTCCGGTGGGGAAACAGACGGTGGATGTGAGGCCGCTGCGCCGCGCGGAGTCCGGCGAGTGGATCACATGATCGGGTTGGACGTGGTCGCGCTCGAGCAATACACGGCGTAACTCACGGCGCCGATCGGAAGACTCCCACCATTCCAGGGATTGGAGCAGCGTCTCGCCGGTGGCGGTGAGCGCATCCAACTCGAGCAGACCGGCGTCGCGCAGATGGAGCATGACTTCCGGGACTGCGCCGGCCAGGAAAACCTGCACCGTGGGATGATTGCGCGGTCCGTTGGGAAGCGCATCGACCAGGCGCGGCACCTTGCGATTGACCGCGGCCCAGTCATCCACCGTGGGGCACTTCAAACCGGCGGCGTGCGCGATAGCGGCCAGGTGCAGCAGGATGTTCGTAGATCCGCCGAACGCCGCGTGGACGATCATGGCATTGCGCAAGGCAGCGGCGGTGAGAATGTGCTTCATGCGGATGCCGCGCGATTCCATCGAAAGCACGGCCCGGGCGGAGCGGCGGGCCATATCGAGCCAGATGGGATGGCCGCTGGGAGCCAGGGCGGAGTGCGGCAGGGACATACCGAGCGCCTCGCCGATCACCTGCGCGCTGGCCGCGGTGCCTAGAAACTGGCAGCCGCCCCCGGGGGAGGCGCAGGCGCGGCAGCCCATGTCGGCGGCTTCCTGGAGCGTAATCGTTCCGTGCGAAAAGCGTGCTCCGATGGTCTGTACCTTGCCCGCGTCCTCGCCGTCCTCGGCCAGCAGCGTGACGCCTCCGGGTACGAGGATGCAGGGCTGATCCGGCGTTCCCGCGAGGGCCATCATCATCGATGGCAGCCCTTTGTCGCAGGTTGCAACGCCAATCACACCGCGGCGTGTGGGGAGGGAACGAATCAGGCGCCGGAAAATTACGGCCGCGTCATTGCGATAAGGCAGGCTGTCGAACATTCCGGTGGTACCCTGGCTGCGGCCGTCACAGGGGTCCGTGCAATAGCCGGCGAAGGGGACGGCTCCGGCGGACTTCAGCTCTTCGGCGGCAGCTTGCATCAGCAGGCTGACTTCCCAATGGCCGGTGTGATAGCCGAGAGCGATGGGACTGCCATCGGGGGCGCGCATGCCTCCGTGGGTGCTGAGGATCAGGACTTCCTTACCACCGAGTTTGGCTGGATCCCAGCCCATGCCGGCGTTCTGCGTCCAGCCGAAAAGATTCCCGGATGGGCTCTCGCGCAGCATTTCGGCAGTCAGCGGGAGGGAGCCTTTAGGACCCGGAACCGACGTACGGACATCGAACAGGGAGGAGTCACCGGAATCAAAGATGGAATTCTTCATGGCCGTTAACCATCATAGATTCCCGGCCGTGTCCCTGGCGATGGAGCGGCAAGCCCGGTGTCATAATGTGGCTTGGCGCGCTCCCATGGTCTGCTGCTTTTTCTTGTCCTCGCGTTACTGATTTATGGATCGGTTTACCCGGGTGTTTTCCGTCAAACCGGGGCTGGCGCCGGCGATGCGTTCCTTTACCTGATCCACACCTGGCCGGGGCGCGTGAGCGCAAGATCGGCGGTCGACTGCGCGCTCAACGTGCTGATTTACGTCCCACTGGGATGGATTGCGTATCTGTGCTTCCGCAATGTGTTCGCTCCGATGGCGATTGCGGCCACGCTGTCTTTTTCCGTGGAGATATTGCAGTTCTTTCTGGTTGGCAGGGTGACCAGCCTGCTCGACGTCGTGTCCAATGTGGTGGGAGCGGCGATTGGTGTTTGTGCGGCGCGTCTGTTGCGGGTGTCACTCCCCTTCCGGGCGCTCTCCCGCGAGATTACAGCGATCGTGCTTGTTGCCCTGTGGCTGCTGTTCCACCTGTTTCCCTTCATTCCGGCGTTGGGGTACTACCGCCTGGAAGCGAAACTGCGCGCCTTTTTCGTTTTTAGCGGTGTAGAGACTCTCTCCGCGACTGCGGAATGGATGGCGGCGGCAATGCTGGTGGAAAAAATCGCCGGCCCAGGCAAAGCGCCGCAATGGATGCTGCTGTTGCTGGCGATCCTGCCCGCAAGGCTTGGCATTCTGCATCAAACGCTCACCGCTTCGGTATTGGCGGGCGCGGTCCTCGGACTGGGCTTGTGGATGTGGATTCTGCGGCGTAGCGCTTACCGGGTACACGCGGCGGCGGGTTTGCTGCTAGTGAGCCTGGTGGTGAGCGGGCTCTTTCCTTTCCAATGGACACGGCGTCCTCAGGCTTTCTCCTGGATGCCGTTTTCGGCTTCCTTTTCCATGTCGCACTGGGAATCGGCGGGCCTCATCCTGCTGCGGAAGGCGTTCCGCTACGGGGCGGCGATCTGGCTCCTGGAGCAATGCCGCGTGCCGCTGACGGCGGCAGCGGGATTCGTATGCATCCTGCTCGCGGCGATGGAAGTGATGCAGCTCTATCTGCCAGGACGTTCCCCCGAGGTCGTGGATCCGCTGCTGGCTCTTCTGATGGCCGCCACACTGCGGGTTCTGGAGCGGGCACACCATCAGAAAACGAGGTAAGTCCCACGATGATTGCACGTATTACTCTCAACCGTCCCGAAAAGCGCAACGCTCTTAACCGTGACACGATCCTGGCGATTCACGAGCAACTTCGCGAGGCGGCGCAAGACAAGGACGCCCGCGTGATCCTGCTCCGGGGAGAGGGCAAGGATTTCTGCTCCGGAGCCGATCTTTCCGAACTGCGGCGAATTCGCGAGTCTTCCGTGCTGGAGAACCTCGAAGATGCGCGGCTGCTCGGAGGTCTGTTCCTGCAAATGCGCCGGCATCCGCTGCCGGTTGTGGCCGCCGTCCGCGGCCGGGCGCTTGCCGGAGGCTGCGGTCTTGCCACTGCCGCCGACATGATCCTGGCGAGCGATACGGCGTTGTTCGGCTATCCGGAAGTGAATATCGGGTTCGTGCCGGCTATGGTAACGGCAATCCTGCGGCGGTGCGTTTCCGAAAAGACGGCGTTTGAACTTCTGACCACTGGTAAGATACTGAGTGCCGCCGATGCGCGTCAGGCCGGGATGGTTAACGCGGTTTATCCGGACGCGGACCTTGATGACGCCGCCGAGGCCTACGCCGCGGCGATGGCTTCGCGTTCCGCATCCGCCGTGCAGATGACCAAGCGTTTGCTGTACCAGATGGATGGGTTGGGATTCGACGCTTCGCTCGAGGCGGGCGCTCAGGTGAATGCCATTGCACGGATGACCGAGGATTGCCGGGCGGGTATCGACCGATTTTTGAAGAAAGAATAGTCCTACTTTTTTCGCGGTGACAGCATATCGAGCAGCGCGCCGCCTACGCCTTTGCCGCCTTCTTTTTTGCCCGATCCGATGGCGTCGAGGACCCCGCCCACCAGGCCCGCCGCATTCCCGCCGGAGGGCAATATGCTTTGCATCTTCAATTTCGTGAACTCGGCCGCATCGGGAGTGAACACGGGTTTCGCCATGGTGCCGCTTACCAGGCAGGGAATCACCAATTCTCCTTTCGGATTGGCTAGCGCCGTAGTCAGGTATCCCCCGGCTTTGCCGCCGCTGAACTGATCGCTGAGTCCTTTTGCCAATACGGAAGTCAGTTTCAATTTCAGGCTCTGGTCTACCAGCCCAATACTGCCGGCGGCGTTCAACGAGCCGCCATCAAAGGCCATGCGCAAATCGTTGGTGGAAGCGACTCCATCCTGAATCTTCATCGTACCTGCCAGGGACAGGATGTTGGTGGCCACGCCGCCCTTTTCCGTATAGCCGAAAAACTTCGCAATCCTGGCCATTTCGTTGATCAGGCTCACGCCCGACAGCTTGCCGTCATTGAGTTTGATTCCTATCGTGCCGTTGAGGCTGCGGGCGATTTCCTCTCCCGGCCAGGGCGCGAACTGCAGGTCTGCTTCTGCTACAAGCAACCCATAAACCATCTTCTTCAGAGAGGTGGTGGAAGACAGCAGTTGATTGGCATCCACGCGCTCGAGCTTGGTTTGCACCGCGTAGCGGGCGGCCTCGGGGCGAAGATCGATCGCCATCGAGCCACGCTGCGCACCTCCAAACAGCTCTGCCGTAACGGGGTCCATCTTTAACAGGCCGCCCTCAAGGAAACATTGCGATTTCACTTTCGTCAATTCCATCCCGCCGTATTGGATCCTGCCCACCGACAGCGATCCTTTTCCCTTCATCCTTCCGAGCAGGGATTCGGACGGCTTCGTGGCGGTTGGGGTCGTGGCGCCGGTCTTCACCAGAGACTGTAGCTCCTCAACATTCAGTTGGTCGACATCGGCGGTGAACTCCACCTCGGGTGCCGAGAAATTGCGTACCTTGATCATCCCCCGCAAGGCGCTGCCGCCCAGGGAGCACGTCACGTTGTCGAGCGCGACGCGGTCTTCTTCAAACCGCACACTGGCCGTCTTCACCGCCAGCGGCTTGCTCAATGCGGGAAGCTGAAGCGTTGCATTGTCCAACAGACCGCTGCCGCCATACGTCAGATCGGGTAGCGGTCCATTCGCCCGCACGTCCAGTGAGAGCGTGCCACTGCCCGTGATGCCATTTACCGGCGCCCCATATGCCGCCGCGATATGGAGCAACTCTTCCAGGCTCGCTCCTTTGGTGCTCAGCGATGCGGCGAGTAGCGGCTTCTTTGGATAGCCGGTGATCCTGGCCGCGGCGCCTAGGCGGGTATTTCCCGATTCGACAACAAAGGGTGTAGTGCGGACCATTTCAGGCGTGAAATGAATCTTTACGGACGCGGTTCGTACCGGTTGCTTCCAGCCGCTGCGATTCACTTCAACCCGGGTGGCGCTGATATCTCCCGTCAACTGGAATGCGTCCGGCGGTCCGGTGATGTGCACCTGGGCGTTGAGGGCGCCATCCACCTTCATGTCCGAAGTGAAGCCCGCTCCCAGGGAACCCGCCAGCCGGGCCAACTCCGCGATGGCGCCGTTTTCCATCTTGAGGCGCAGATCAACCATGCGCGCTCCCGCCAAGCCGGATCCGGTGATGTCCATGGAGCCGATCTTCAGAGATAATGAGGCGATCTGAAGGCTTTCCTGAGCGTAGCTGGCGCTGCACTTCAACCTTGCATGCACATTATCGGGAAGGTGCACGGCCAGTTCCGCCGTGAAGGGTTTGCGGGGCGCCAGATTATGTAGAGAGAGATCGATGTTCTCGTACACCACGCGCTCACGGCGCGTTCCCCAGCCGGTGAGGGCCAACCGGCCATTCTCGAGCGTCAGCCGGTCCAGCGACAAACTCTGTCCGTCTGGTGAGGAAGTTCGGGTCCTGCCCAGGGAGGAAAAATTCCACTGCCCCGCCGGATTTCTGATCAACTCCACGTGCGGGTTCTTCACGCGGAGAGCGGTGATCTGAACGTCCTTTCGCAGCAGCGGCAGCAGGTGGACCCCGGCAAAGATTTCTTTCGCGGTGAGAAACGGCGTGCTGCCAGAGAAAGCAGGGTCGTCGCCAATGCGCACGTCTTCCATGCGCACCGCTAGCGGGATCAGCTTCAAGCTGAGTGTGCCAAACGATACCTTGCGTCCCAGGCTCGTCTCTAACTGAGTTTGGATGGTTCCGCGAAACTGATTCACGTCAAGAAACAGCAGCAGGCCGGCAGCGAGGAATAACACCGCGAGGGCGATACCGCCGGCCTTAAATGCTTTACGCATAGTTTCTCCCGGAGTGTCCATCATAGCGCCCTGCAACTCGCTTCACCGGCGCGGGTTCAAGCTAAGATGGATAAGCCTGCATGAGTTGCCGTCGCCTTCTCCCGCTGATTCTCCTTTCCTTTGCGCCGCTTCCAGCACAGAATGTGGGACAAGGCGCGCCCGCCGGCGTGGAACAGCGGTTTATCAACGCCTATTTCCGCGATCGATTCGATTCCTATGTCGCTTTTCCCGCGGCCACGGAAGTTCGAAAACTGGGAGCCACCGGCTTCGTACAGGAATTCAATCCACTCAAAGGTCCGGGGCGGTTCGCGCTGGTGAAAGCCGACGCGAGCCTCGGGATAGGCAACGGATCGGGCGAGGTGTTTCAGATGTATCCGGCGATGTACGAGGCATACACCGCCGCCGGAGTAGCCAATGCGGGCTACCCGGTCATGGATACCGGAACCTGCCCCGTCACTACGACCGCGCCCTCAGCCACAGTCTGCACGTTTCAGATCTTCTCATTGCATTACGCTCTTTTTGCCCATCCGGCCACCGTCATTTCCAGCGGAAGCTCGCTCAACTTCACCATCAAGGATCCTTTTTTTACCCGCTGGGCGGCGCTGGGCGGCGCCACCGCGCTCGGTCCGCCCGCTTCCGCGGAAATTGCAGTTACGAGCAAATCCGGGATCACCGCTACCGCCCAGCAATACGGCAATGGCGCTCTTTACAGCATCACATCCGGGGCCAACAGCGGGAAGCTCCTTTCTGTGGGGGGCAGGATTTATACGCTTTACGCTTCGCTGAACCTGCACGATGGCTCGCTGGGACTGCCCACAGCCGAGGAGCTTTCCGCCGGCGCCGGCAAGATCCGGCAAAGCTTTGAGGGCGGGTTGATCGAACTCACAGCCGGTGAGGAGCCGGTGCTGCGACCTGCTGTCGGCAGCGTTGTCCTCAGCATCGGGGCTGGTTCCCTGACCCGCATGAACGTTGGGGAAAACGTGGGCATTCGCGCCACGGTCTTTGCGACCGTCGGCGGCGAGCTAACCGACCGCGAAGTGACCTGGGTCACCTCGAATGGGCGGGTAGTCGCCATCCAGCCCAACGGGCGGTCGGCGACGCTCACAGCCGTGGGCGGCGGTACGGCGCTTATCTCAGCGGTGAGCGAGGGCAAAATCAGCGCGATTCTTACGATCTTCGTGGCGGCCCCGTGCTGCCAGATCGGAGAGGGCTCCCCGACCATCGCGATCCAGCAGTCGTTTCAGGATGCGGTTGCCCGGAGCCGGCTTACTTTGAGGGTTCCGGCGGCCAATCCCGTTCGCCGCGCCGGCCACGGTTACGTGCAGGATTTGCAGAGTGCGGACGGCGCCGCGCGCTATCTCCTTTGCCGGTCCGATCTGTTTCCGGTCGTTTTTCTGGTGACCGGGGAGATTCTCAGGGCTTACGAAGCGGCTGGCGGTCCGGCCGGTCCGCTCGCCTATCCTGTCTCCGATGAAACTAGCACAGGGCGGCAGCTTTTTGAAGGGGGCGCGCTGGCCGGACGCCCTGTCCAAACAGTCGCCGGGGCCATTCTACGGCGCTGGGAAGCGCTGGGGTACGAAACGGGTCCCACCGGCCCGCCGGTTGGTCCGGCCCGCTCCTATCTCAGCTTCAGCGGCGCGATCGGGAGCGCCCAATCGTTTAGAGATGCATTGCTGGTTCAAATCCAGACTGGTTCGTTCGCCTCCGTGACCCGTTTGCCGTTGGTCCGCGGGCCTTTTCTGGCACGCTACTCCCTGCTGAACGGACCGGATGGCTCCCTCGGCTTCGCCTTTACCGACGAGTATGCCTCAAAAGACGGCATGGTCCAGGACTTTGAAGGCGGGCAGTTGCGCCTCAGCGCTGATGGGACCGACGCGGAGGTATTGGAACGCGAACGGAAGCCGGAAATCACCGTCAACCCGTCCCGCGTGACGGCGGGCAGCCGTGTGCGCATCACGGCCGGCGGATTCCCGGCGGGCGCGACGATTCGTATTTCTTTCAGCAGCGCCTCCGGGCTCGCGCCCTTTGAAGTGCAGAGCGCCCAAGGTTCGTACACCTGGGAATCGCCGATTCCTGTTACCTCGCGCACCGGAGCGGTGACGGTGACCGCCCGAAATGGGGATGCCCAGGTATCCGCATCCTATACAGTGACCGCGATTACGGAAGCCAACATCCAAGTGGCCAAAATCCGTGGAGATACGCAGTCGGGGCTCCCGGGCGCGCGCCTTATCACCCCCTTGGTGGTGTCGGTACGGGATGGTCAGGGTACGCCCCTGGCTGGAATTCCCGTCAAGTTTACGAGTTCCCCCGGAGCGCGCATTATTGAATCGGCGATCGTTACCGGAGATGACGGCGAAGCGCAGGCCGTGATCCGTGCGCAAAGCGCGGAAGGAGTTCTATTGGTTACCGCCGAAGCGACCGGTAAGACCGTCACCTTCAGTGCGCGGGTGAATGCGCCGGTGCTGAGCAGTTTTCCGAAACAGACCCGGCTGGGGCCGACGTTTTCCGCCCGCGAGAGCCTGCTTGCCGCCGCGTCTTCGATCGTCCGCTTCCATCAGCTTCGCAATGAAATGCCGTCTTCGCTGGGCGCCTCCGACCCCTCCGTGCTGAATGAATTCCTGAAGAATTTCTGCGTGTTTGATGCCGCGGGCGGGCATATTTGCGACGGATTCCTGTCGTTCCACGCTTCGGTGGAACAGCTTCCAAACCTGTACCGGTTGCGCCATTTTGCGGGCAACAATCTCGATGTGGAGGCGATTGCCGCGTCTGAGGAAGCCATTCTCGATACCCTGGCGATAGGCTCGCCGACGCTGCTGGCGCTGTCTGTCTCCGATGCCTCGGGCCTGATGGGTACCCATTTTGTGGTTGCCTTTGGGGTGTCTTCCGATGGGGATATCGTTATCCATGACCCCGAGCCGGGGTGGAATCGACAACGTCTCAGCGCCTACACCGGCGGTTTCGCGGCTCCGGGCGGGCCGGTTAAGGGCACGCTTCTGAGCGCCCTGCGCCTGGCGCCACGCTCCCCGAGCCCTACCGGTTTCCTGATGACTTCTTACCGCGGAGCCATCACGATCCAATCGCAATCCGGAGCTTGCGGAAGCGCCCTTTCGTGGCCCCTCGGCGACGGGCGAGGAGGGCGGCCAACAGGGGAAGCCCAAATTTCCTACTGCGCTGGTCTTGACCCGGTTTATGCGGTACGCTTTGCGGCTTCCAGCCCGGTTCCGGCTCTGTTTACCGATCTCGGAAGTCCGGGGCGCAGGGAAGAGAGGAACGGGAGCGGCGGGGAATCTTTTTCGCTTACTCGCCCGGCTTCGCTGTGGCAGTCCGGTCCCATCGAAGTCATTTTGCCACCCGAAGGTATTGTCAACGCCGCCACCCAAACCCCCGATTTCGCCCCTGGTACCTTGCTGGCCGTCTCTGGAGCGGGGCTGGGCGCGGCGGACGATCTTCCCACGGTGGAGATCGGCGGGCTCGCCACCCCCGTTTCCCTTGTCAGTGAGTTTAGGCTGCATGTAGAAGTTCCTTTGGAAATCCTCCCGGGCGATCACATTCTTCGCGTCCGTTCCTCCTCGGGGACGGCGGAACTTCCGATCAAGATTCGGGAGGTGGCTCCCGCTATTTTCAGGGATGCGAAATCAGCAAGGGCGGTGATTGTGAATGCCGTGGGAGGCACGGCGAATACTCCCTACAACCCCGTCAGCCGGGGAGGAGTTATCTCCATCTATGCAACCGGGTTAGGTGCGATCCGGGCGCAAGGCGACTTGAGCGTCACGGTGGTCCCGGTGAGCGTCGTTTTGTCAGGAGTAGAACACGCGGCGGCGTTCGCGGGGAAGGCGGGATTCCCCGGGGGATACCTGATTAACTTCACAGTGCCCGCAGGAGCACCACCGGGGTTGGGTCTGCCGTTATTTTTGCGTCAAGGTGGGGTGGACTCCGAAGCAGTTCAAATATCCGTCCGCTAAAATGCGTGTAAAAAGCTTGACTCCCGGGGCGTTCCCATGATTAAATCGCATGTTGACCGCAGGACCTTGCTGTGGGTAGTCCTAGACTTGTAGGCGCGGAAGTGACGGTTACTTCTTGACTTTCGCTTGTGAGTAATGGTATGAATGTGGTAACTTCGTCCGAGCATCATAATAGCGGCATTCACAGCATGAATCCCGTGAGCACAAAAATGACCGGCTACAAAGGTCAGGGAAACGGTATTAGTACGCGCTTGACAGTTACGAGGAACAAAAGGGAGGAGACGGCTTGGTGAAGAACCTTTCCGCATTCTCCAGTTTGCTGTTTTTGGCTGCCGGGACAAATAAAGAAAGACCTTTTGGGCACAGGTTGAAAGAGAAATTCCATCAATTCCAGTTCAACTTCTACAAGGAGAGGGAAATGTCAGATTTTCGCAAGCTGTTACTTGCGTTCGCGTGTATCACCCTGTTTGCAGGGTTCGCGAGCGCTCAGACGGTTCCGCCTATCGTCTGCAGCACGTCGGCTCAGCCACTTACAGTCCGGGCAGAGGGCTTGACAGAACAGACAGGTGACATCGTGATGTCGTGTACCGGTGGCCAGGCGCCAATCGCAGGCGCGGCAGTCCCGGCAGTGAATATTTCGGTCACGCTCAGCGTGAACATCACGAGCCGTTTAGTCGCCGATCCGATCACGGAAGCGTTGTTATTCATCGACGATCCGCAACCAGCCCAGCAGAATCCGTGCGTACCGGCAGCGGGCAGCACGGTTTGCCAGGGCACCGGCTACACGTCAAACGGAGCCGGTGGCTCGCTGGGCACCGGTGGCCAAGTTGCTGGCGCTCCGATCAATGTGTTCCAGGGTGTCCGCCAGAATGACAACACGATTGTCTTTCTCGCGGTACCGATTTCCGCACCGGGAAGCACTGGAACCCGTCTTTTCCGCACAAAGAACATTCGCGCTGCCGTCGCTGGCTCCTCGGCCACCAACGGTCAGATTTTTGCCTTTGTGTCTATCCAGAATCCCCCGGCCAACCTGCAGCTGAACAATTCGACCCTCAACGTTGCTTTTGTGCAACAGGGTCTTGCGTTCTCGCTCCGCAGCCGTTCGGGCGGCGGGTTCAGCGCGACGGATGCTCCCGTTGCGTTGTTTGCTTGCGATACCTTTAACCGCGATCTATTCAACGCCAATACCGCGAACTATGGCGGCGGTGGATTCGGACTCGGCCGCGCATTCGAACTCCGCTTCCGCGAAGCTTATGCCGCGAGTTTCAAGGTTCGTGACGTAAACTCCCCCACGTTCTCGGATGCCCTCTCACAGAACATCCCCCAGAACAATAACGGAGCCGATCCGTCTATCTCCACCGTCGTTGAGTCGGGCTTCTTTAACTTGGCCTTCCCGACGACCAATGGACTCAACCGCGCCGGACGCGCCGACCATGGTACCCGTCTTCGCGCCGTGTTTAATAACGTTCCCGCGAACGTGAAGCTCTTCGTTACCGCCCATCCGATTCAGACCGGCACATTCGTCAATGCCTCTCAATCGGCCCTCGGTGGCGAAAGCACTGCTTTCTCGGCAGCTTATGGCGTTGCAGCCTCCACGGCCGGCAACAACGTTGCCGCCGGAACCGTGCTTGCCAACCCCACCAGCGCTGCTGAACTCTTCACCACCTCGACCGCCATCCCTGGTACCCTCGGTTACCCAGCTGGCGCAGTTGCAGGCTTGGTGGAAGTGCCGATCGTTGCTGGTTCAGGCTCTTTCACGTGGGAAGTTTTCCGCACGGATCCGAACCAGATCGACACGTTCTCCTTCGGCGTCGCCATCGGCGAGCGTTCCACCAGCGCCCCTGGCTTGGGTACGTTCACCGTCAACGGCAGTTTCGCCCCGGTCACCCCCGGTGCCAACACCATGAGTTCAACTCAGCCGATTCCGCGCTTTGCGGACCAGTCGACGCCTCAGAACGCGGCGAGCGTCAACACCTGCCTGTCGACCCTCCTGTTCCCGTTCGTGGCGAACCAGGGCGGCTTTGACACAGGTATCGCCATCGCCAATACCTCCGCCGATCCGTTCGGTACAGCCCCGCAGACCGGTAATTGCGAGCTGAACTACTACGGCGGGACCACCGGTGGCGGCGCTGCACCCAGCAAGCAGACCACAACCACCACGCTTAAGGGCGGCGACATCGCTACCTTCACCCTGTCCAGCGGCGGTACGAATGGTGTTGCTGCAACGCCTGGCTTCCTGGGCTACATCATTGCCATCTGCCAGTTCCGCTATGCACACGGCTTCGCCTTCATCAGCGACGTCGGCGCACAGAGACTGTCGCATGGTTATCTGGCTCTGGTTCTCGACACCAGCCCGCGCGTCAACAACCTGAACGCGGAATCCCTGGGTCAGTAACAGACCGCTCGTTCGTTTGACCATCGTGAGGGGCGGGCAACCGCCCCTCACGTGTTTTGATCCTTCCCTTCCACCTCCCCCCACCCTTAACGATCTTCGCTAGAGGCGATTTGTACACTCCCGGGCCGTCCGCGGGTTAAAAGATGGAATCAAATATTCCATCCAGCCCTGACCGGGTGATAGTATAGTACTCTCGCGTCCGGCTTTGTCTCCACGTCAGTCCTATAGAGGTTAAATGTCACGCAAAATCTCACTCTTCCTGTCGACACTCTGCACTCTTGCACTTGCTTCCAACCTATTGGCCCGGAACGTGTTCGTGCTGCCCCCCGGAGATGGTGTCCTCCGCCCCATCGCGACTTTCGCGGGTGATCCTTTTGCCCCGGGCACCGGCGCTGGAATCAGTGCCGCGGCAGACTCCTTTCTTGCTTTTGCCACGCCTGCCGGGAACAAGTTTTATTTCGTGAGCCGCTCGGCGACTGATACTGTCGTGATCACGGACGCAAATTTCGGAATCATCGCCCGCCGAAGCCTGGGAACGGGAGCCACAGCCGCCGCCCTTTCCCCCGATGGACGCTACCTGGTTGTGATCGCCGGTGCCGCACAAATCATCGATACAGCTACGGATCAGGTTTTTAACCCGATCGACGTCGGGTCGTTTCCGAGCGATGTTGCGATCTCGCGCGATAGCACGCGGGCCTTTGCCGCGGCTTCGGGACGTTTGACCGCTATCAACCTCACCAATAGAACCGTGGTTGGGACGCTGGAGAGCCTCGGTCCCATCAATGGCGTCGCTACCGGGCCCAACGGCCTTGTCTATGTAGCGGCCACCAATAGGCTTTATGAAATTGACCCGCGCGATCTGAGCCTTGTTGGCGGTGCGGGTATTCCGCTGAACGCGCAACCGGGCAAACCTTCTTTCGCCGCGGATCAGTTCGGCAACGTTCGTGCCGTGATGGTGAACCTCAATCCTTCTTTCGGCAATTCGGTGCTTCTAAGCGTCGACCTTGCGACCCGGGTTGTCACACCGTTATTGTTTAGCGGATCGGGGATCGTCCTGGACCGCGTCGTAGCCGTCTCCGGCTCGCGCGCATTTGCCACTTCGACCTCGCAGCAGCTTTACGAGATCAACCTTCCGAATTCCATCGGAGCTGCCAGCTTCACCGGTTTAACCACTACCTCCGGCGTGCGCAGCATCGTTGCCTCGAACGAGGGTCCGGGCGCCAGGTATCTCTATATAGCTTTTACGAATAATACGCTGGCCCGGATCGATCTGACTACCAATACACTGAGCGGAACGTTCCCGCTGTCGAACCCCCCCGGAGCGCTCGCCTACAGCGGCGCCGCCGCCACCGGAACGCCGGCGCAGATCATCACCTATAACAACAATCAGTTCGTCAATCCTTCGGCACAATCGCTACCTTTGACAATTCGCGCCTTCGACGCCTCCGGACGTCCGCTATCCGGAGTTCCCATCCAGTTTACGACCACGGCCAGCGGCGCATCGTTCGTTTCCACCAGCAGCACCACGGACTCGGAGGGCTTCGCCCAGGCCATCGTGCTGGTTCCGCCAACGCTCGGACCCTTCACCGTCACGGCCAATGCCGGTACGGGTGTTGTCGTGAGCGCGAATTTCAATGTGAATGTCGGTACGGGGACTGTCGGGCCAACCGGGGGAATCTCGGTGCGCTCCGGAAACGGCCAAGTCGTTCGCGAGTCTGGCGTCACCCCGGAACTTCTGCGGGTCGTTGTTCGCGATGCCGGCGGAAATCCGGTTCCAAATGCCGTCGTGAACTGGTCCGTAGCCTCCAACACGAACGGTGCCGCCGGTAACCTCGGTTCTACCCAAAGTGTGACCGATATCAACGGCGAAGCCACCAATACTTACATCGCTCCGCTGATTGGACCCTTCCTGTTCCAGGCTTATCTGCAATCGGTCATCACCGCCAGTACGACCTCCAGTTCGGTCAACATGTACGTTACGGTGATCCCGCAGTTATTCGGCGTGAATCCCGCGAGTTTCCCCGCCGTCCAGATTCTTGCCCCGACGACTACCGACACCATCACGGCGCAGGCGGGCACAACATTGCCTGGCGCCATCCAGGTGCGCGTCATTGCCGGCAGCGGTCCGGGCTCCGGAACACCCATTCCGAACGTCGCCGTGATCGCCTCCACCGGCCTCGATCCCACGCTCCAGCCAACGGCAAGCTGCAAGGGAGATACCGGCCTCACGGACTCAACCGGTGTCGGTTCCTGCGACCTCGTAATCGGAAGCAAGATCGGCAACGCGCCGCTCAGCATCCGGGTGGGTGGAGCCAGCGCCTCCACGCTGAATCTTGTCGTCACTCCGGGTCTACCCGGAAAGCTCACCATCCTGCAGGGTGACAATCAGTCCGGCGCACCCGGTTCGACGCTGCCCCTGGCTTTGGTTGCGAGGATCGAAGACAGCTTCGGCAATGCACTGCCGAATACGAGCGTCACCTGGACTGTGGAATCGGGCAACGCGACTCTTTTCAACTCTATTACCCGCGGTGATACCGAATCTCGCGTCTCCACTCTCGTGAGACTGGGCAACACATCGGGTCCGGTTCGCATCCGGCTCACCGCGACAGGCGGTACCAGTGCGGCCACCGTCGTGTTCAACGCAACGGTCGTAGGACCGTCCGCCAGCCAGATCCGTTTCGTGTCGGGCGAAGGCCAGAGCGCGATCGTCAATCAGACGTTCGGCGAAGCGCTGGTGGCACAGGTGCTGGATACCAATGGTCAAGGGGTGGCAAACGTCACCGTTCCGTTCACCGTTCGCAGCGGCGGCGTCATTCTCAGTTCAGCTACCGCCACTTCCGACGCCAACGGGTTCGTTCGTATCAATGTCACTGCCGGCGGGAATGCCGGCGCCGCCACCGTATCGGCGGACTTCGGCGGCACCGCCGTTACCTACAACCTGACCGTGCGGCCCGTCGGACCCACGCTGACTGCCGACGGCGTTACCAACGCCGCCAGCCCTCAGCAGGGAATCTCTCCCGGCTCGCTGGCCACGATCCGTGGAACCAACATTGCCTCCGGGATCCGCGGCTATGTGCTGCCGCAATATGATTTCGGTCCCCGGCCCACCACTCTCGCCGGAGTAACGGTAAGCTTCGGCGGCGTGCTCGCTCCGATCTTCTGGGTGTCCAATGTGGATGGCCAGGAGGCAGTTACCGTCCAGGTTCCCTTTGAGGTGGGCGGGAACAGCTCGGTTCCGGTCACGGTCAGCTCTGGTGGCACTACTGCTACTGTCAATGTTCAAGTTGCCAACGTGGCTCCCGGCATTTTTGAAACCGTCGACTCGCAGAACCGCCGGTTCGCGGTGGCTATCCGCAGAGACGGCGCTTTCATCACTCCCGACAACCCTGCATCGCGCGGCGAACTGGTTCGCGTGTACGCTACCGGATTGGGCCGCACCAATCCTCCTGCCACCACCAACTCCTATGGAGCCGGTGGACAGGGTGTCAATGGCTCGGTGATCGTCGGCGTGAACGATGGCGGAGTGGAGGTCATCTCTGCTGAGTACGCACAAGGTCTCGTGGGCGTCTACGTGATCACCTTCCGCATTCCATCGGATACCGCCACGGGCACAAGCCGCAATATTGCGGTGGCCGTGGATGGCGTGTTCAGCAACGGCTCGAACATCGCGATCCGCTAGACTCTCGCTCATCCGGCCAAAAGGGGGCGGCTGAAAAGGCTGCCCCTTTTTTCTTTCCCGTATGCTTCTCTGTCCTGTTCGTGGCTGCCAAAAACGCCTGCTGCGCGAGGGGCGTAGGCTGCTGTGCTCCGCCGGACACTCGTTTGATACGGCCCGCAGCGGGTACGTTAATCTGCTGCAACCGCAAGACCGGCGCTCGAAGCATCCCGGAGATTCCGCCGCAGCGGTGCTGGCGCGACGGCGGCTCCATGACCGATGGGCTACGGCGCCGCTGCTGCGCGCGGTTGCAGACATGCTGTATGCAACGGCCGAAGACGTCGTCCTCGATGCCGGGTGTGGAGATGGCTTTTATCTGGGGACGCTCGCCCGCGAGACCGGCTTTTCCGCGCACGGAGTGGACATCTCGATCCCGGCCGTGGATGCAGCCGCGCGACGCTATCCGGAATGCGAGTGGATCGTGGCCAACGCCGATCGGTTCGTGCCTTACGAGAACCGCTCCTTTTCGATCATCGTCTCGATTACGGCGCGCATGAATCCCGATGAGTTCCGGCGTGTGCTGCGGGACGACGGCCGTCTCCTGATCGCTATTCCCGCTCCCGAAGACCTGATCGAGCTGCGCGGCAGGGGACGGGATCGCGTCGCCCGGACGGTGGAGACATTTTCGGGCTTCACGCTGGTTGACCGGCGCACTGCCACTACCTGCGCCGATCTGGATGCCGCCGCCGTTCACGATGTGCTGGTCTCCATTTACAGACCGCTTCAGGCGCAGCCGGCGCAAGCGATGCGAGTCACGTTCAGTTTGGACCTGCTGCTGTTTCGCGCCGTAGTTCCGCCGTGCGGTAAAGTTTAAGGTTAATGAGAAAACTCGGAGTAGCTCTGTGCCTTTCGTGGGCGGCAAGTGCGGAAGACTGGCCGCAGTTTCGTGGACCCGGCGGGCAGGGTCACTCCATGCAGTCCGGTTTGCCCCTGACATGGAGCGAGACGAACAGCGTGCGCTGGAAGACCGCGATCCCGGGGCAGGGATGGTCCTCCCCGGCTATTCAGGGGAATCGGATCTGGCTGACTACGGCGACCGAAGACGGACATTCGCTGCGGCTGGTGGCGCTTGACCGCTCGAATGGAGAGGTGCTCAAGAACATCGAGGTGTTCAAACTAGACGGCAAGATTCCGATCCATGCCAAGAACAGCCAAGCTTCGCCTACGCCTATTTTGGAAGGCGACCGCATCTATCTCCATTTCGGATCTCATGGCACGGCTTGTGTGAAGAAATCCGGCGAGATCGTATGGCGCACCAAGCTCGAATATTATCACCGTCACGGCCCCGGAGGCTCGCCCGCGCTCTACAAGGATCTGCTGATTATCAGTTGCGACGGGTACGACTCGCAGTTTGTAGTCGGGATCGAGAAAAAGACGGGCAAAATCCGTTGGAAGCAGCCGCGCCAGGGATACCAGGCTTATACCACCCCGCTGGTGATCCAGGTTGCCGGACGCGACCAGGTGATCAGTCCGGGGGCCTATTTTGCGGCCGCCTACGAGCCGATGACGGGCGAGGAGATTTGGCGCGTGCGATACGGCAAAGGCTATTCGAACGTTCCGCGGCCGGTATTCGGGCACGGGCTTCTTTTCATCTGCACCGGATTCGATCAGGCGGATTTGATCGCAGTACGGCCCGATGGCCAGGGCGATGTCACCGATAGCCACATCGCGTGGAGGAACAAGCGGGGAATTCCGTTGACGCCTTCGCCCATCCTGGTCGGGGAGGAGCTCTATTATGTTGCCGACAACGGCGTAGCCACCTGCCTGGATGCGCGGTCGGGCAAAGAGCACTGGCGGCAGCGGCTGGGTGGAAACTACTCCGCGTCTCCCATTTACGCCGACGGGCGCATTTATTTTCTAAGCGAAGAATGCGAGTCGCGGGTGATCGCCCCCGGCACGCAGTACCGGGAATTAGCCAAAAACACGTTGGAGGGGCGGTGTCTCGCTTCCATGGCCGTTTCCGATCAGTCGATCTTCCTGCGAACCAATTCCCATTTGTACCGCCTTGGAGAAGTCCCGAAATGAGGAGGGCGTTCGTGATTCCGTTTCTTTTGCTTTGGCTGATAGCGGGGCAGGAAGTGTACGCGGCCGGCTTTCAGGCGTCGGTTGTCAAGATCGATATCAGTCCCACCACGCCAAAGTGGCTGCTCGGATACGGGGCGCGGCAATCCACGGCGGTGCACGATCCGATCTTTCATCGAATTGTGGCGATGGACGATGGAGAGGGAAAGCTGCTCGTGGTATCCACGGATCTCTGCCTGTTTTCGCCCACCGTTTACGATGAGGTGGCGGGGCGGATTCAGAAAGAGACCGGCGTCCCTCCGGTGCGTTTTTTGTGGACGGTGACCCACACCCATTCCGCTCCCGAGGTAGGGCCGGCCGGCGTCTATAAGGTGCTGTTGAAGGGCAGGTCGGAACATCCGGTAGATAACGAATATTCGGAACAGGTGATGAGCACGCTGGTGCGGGGGGCGAAGGATGCGCTCTCCAAACTGGCGCCGGCTCGTCTCGCCATCGGGACCGGAACCTCGTTCGCAAACATCAACCGGCGGGCGCGGGATACCGAGGGTAAAATCTCGTTAGGTCTGAATCCGGACGGCCCGGTGGACCGCCAGATTGGATTGATCCGTCTCGAGAAGGCCGATGGATCTCCTCTTGCGCTGATCGCCAATTATTCGATCCATGGCACCGTGTTGAGCGGACAGTTTCTTCAGATCAGCGGCGACGCGCCCGGGATTGTTGCGAGCTACGTGGAACAGGAACTGGGCGCTCCTATGCTCTTTGTCAACGGCGCGGCTGGGAACATCGCTCCCATTTACAGCGTGTACGCCGACCCGAGAAGCGGCCATCTTATGCAATTCAATGTTCTGCTGGGAGACCGGATTCTCGCTGCCGGCCGTGCGATGGGCGGCGCGACGAATGATGTAAAACTGTGGGCGGGCGAGAAGTGGGTGGAGACGCCGCGGAAAAAGGGTTTGGGCTGGACAGACGATCTGCCGTCATACGCGAGTACCAGTGCCTCCGGGACGCCTATGGTGCGGCTGCCCATCCGCTTCGTGAGATTGAATGATACGGTGATGTGGAGCGCGCCGGTGGAAATGTTTTGTGAGATCTCGATGGCGGTGCGCAATCAGTCGCCCTTCGCCAACACGTTCTTCTTCGGGTACACCAACGGCTGGATCGGGTACTTGCCCACAAGGGCGGCGTTCGCGGAAGGGGGCTATGAACCGGCGACGTCGGTTTTCAGCGATCAGGTGGAGCGCGACGTGACCGAGGCTGTCGTGACTTACCTCCACGGGCTGCCCCGGCGCTGATCCGTGGTGCTATTCCATCAGACCGAAGGAATAAACCTGGCTTCCCACCATGATGGCGAGGTACTGCTTGTTGTCGAACATGTAGGTCATGGGCGAGGTGTGCAAGTTTTCCGTGAACGGGAAATTCCACAGGACTTTTCCACTGGTGGCGTCAGCTGCGGCAATCGCCCCGCCGTCGTCGCCAAAGAAGACCAGGCCGCTGGCGGTAGATAGAGTTCCCGTCCAGCTCGAAGCGGGTCCCTCCTGGGGAACTTCCCAGACGGCTTTGCCCGCTTGAATATCAAACGCCCGAAGCACTTTTTGTGCTTTATCATCGGGAGCACGCCTTCCCCCACCGCCCTGGTATGTCTTGCCCGCCTCCCAATCCGGTGTAACGCGCTTGGTATAGATGGCGCAGCGCTCCAGTGTATTCACGTAAAACAGCCCGGTGAGCGGACTATACGAGGTGGAGAAGAAATTAGCGGCGCCTTCGACGGCCGGACAGATTAACGTTCCATCCGTCGTAGGAATCTGATTGGGATTCATCACCGGGCGGCCATCGGGAGCAATCTCCCTCGCCCAGGTAAGTTTTTTCACCAGGGGTCTGGCCAGCAGCATCTTTCCGTCCAAGCGGTCCAGGACATAGAGAAAGCCATTGCGATTGGCCTGCAGCAGCAGTTTTCGCGGACGCCCCTGCCATTTTGCATCCACTAACACGAGCGGCTGCACCGCATCCCAATCCCACTCGTCATGCGGCGTTGCCTGGAAATGCCATTTCAACTTGCCGGTGGCCACGTCCAGCGCGAGGATGGAACAAGTGTAGAGATTGTCGCCTTTGCGATTGTCGCCGTTGAAATCCGGGCCGGCGTTGCCGGTGGGCCAATAAATAATCTTCGCCTCGGGGTCATAGGACCCTGTCAGCCATGTAGGTCCTCCGCCGTGCGCGATATCGACGCCGTCCCATGTCTCCGAACCTTTCTCACCCGGCGCGGGCACCGTCCAGAAACGCCACACCTCCTTGCCGGTCTGCTGGTCATAGGCGGCGAGGAAGCCGCGCACGCCTTCCTCTCCACCGGCGGTACCCGCCACCACGAGATTCTCGACAGCCAACAGGGAGCCGGTGGTGTTATAGTTCTGCCGCCAGTCGGCCATTTCGGTCTCCCACAAAATCTGGCCGGTGAAGCGGTTGAGAGCCAGTAGATGCGCGTTGTCCGTCTGCATGTAGACGCGATCGCCCGCCACCGACACGCTGCGATTGTTTCCGATACTGCGTGCATTGCCGATAAGCCCCGGCGTGACCGGCCTGGTAAACGTCCATAACCGCGCGCCGGTTCCGGCGTCGAGCGCGATCACCGTGTTGGTATGCGGCACATACATGATCCCTTCGAACACCTGAGGCGTCCCTTGCAGCTGGCCTGATTCGGGCACCGGAAACACCCATTTGGGCGCGAGCCGTTTCACGTTGGATGGGGTGATCTGGGTCATCCCGGTGTAGCGATTTCCGCTCAGTTGGCCGTGCATGCTTGGCCAGTCGTGCTGCGACGTCGCTTCGCGGTATTTTTCGCCCGCTTTTCGGAGCAGGTGGATGCGTTGGTCCGCGGTTCGCAATTGGAGCGCTCCGGCGGCCTTCCCGATCGCCAGTCCCTCCATCGTCGTCCCATCGGTGAGCTGAACTGCCGTCTTTAGCGGAATGCCCGCGCGCCGCCCCCCGCCGCGGCGTTGACGGGAGGTCAGTGTGCGCAGGAATGAGATTAACCCGCGCATCTCCGGATCCGGAATGTTGGCGAAGGCCGGCATGCCCCGCAGCGGAACGCCGGCGTGAAGGAAGGCGGTGAGTTCCTGATCGCCAGGCGTGCGCACGATGCGAGCGAGAATGGTGGGGCCGTGCTCGCCGCCGTTGCCGTCAGAACCGTGACAGCCGGCGCACCGGGTCTGGTAAGAGGTGAGACCGGCGGGCGGTTGGGCAACAGACGTTCCGGCGGCGGCAAGGCAAACCAGTAGGGACTTCCACATAAATTTCATTTCGTATGCAGGGTAACCGACGGGTCCATTATAGCCGCTGAGGAAACAGAACCACTCGCAAAAGCGGTAATCTATCGGAGTGGAGTCCGGGCCGGAAATATCCGCTCTAAAGGAGACGACAAAGAAATTATGAGCTCACGACGCAAAATGTTAAACACCGCCGCGCTGATGCTGGGAGGAGCCGCCGGCGCTCAGGCGCAGTCCGGATCCGCCTGGTCGCCGAAGAAGCAATCGGTAGGCGGCGTGATACGGTCCGGTCATTTGTTGTTTGTAGGTGGAATCGGCGGATGGTATCCCGAGCGTCGTCCCAAGGCGGGAGATGCCGCGCAGCAGACGGCCGATGCGCTCACGATCATGAAGGAAGCGCTGGAAAAGGCCGGCTCCTCCATGGACAAGGTGCTCAAAGTCCAGGTCGCGCTGGTGGATCCCGAGAAGAACTGGGACCCGATGAATGAGGCATACACTAAGTTCTTCCCGAAGGAGAAACCGGTCCGGTCTTACTTTGGAGCTACGGGTTTCCGTAGGGCCGGGCAACTGTTGCAAATCGACTGTATTGCCTATGTTGACTAAGGTTTGGCGGTGGCTGGCACTTGTCGAGCGATCGCCCACCCCTAGTCCCACGGGCACCGGATGACTAAAAACGAAAATAAGGGCCTCTAAGGCGTCTGTCTGATGTGAGGATGGCGGGTGAACCCGCGATCATAGGATGTGCCCCCTCTTTTGAGGACATCCGCTCCCAGCCCCGCTCCCTCGGGAAGAATTCGTCCCGTGGGATTTCGTTCTCTGGCGACGAAGTTCTTCCTCTTTACGGCTGCGTTGCTTTTCTGGGTGGTTCTTACCTTATTCGGCCTCGATTTGCGTCACGATTCGGTTGACTGGATCAAGTGGGCAATGGTCAGCGTGATGGTGGTGCTGGTGGCCGGTGGACTGTCCAGGTTTACCACGAAGCTGCTCGCGCGCCCGCTGATTTTGATGGAGGAAGCCATCCATTCGGTGACGGAGGGGCGCCCGGAGCCCATCCAAGTGAGCCGGACAGGTGATGAAATCGAGTTTTTGGGCAACAGTTTCAATCGGATGATCGATCGTCTGATGGCTACTCAGAACGAGGTACGGCAGCATCAGGAATTGCTTGAGGATCGGATCCGGCAGCGCACCGAAGAACTGGAGCGGGCGATGCAGCAGGCCCAGGAAGCAAGCCATGCCAAGAGCGAATTTCTGGCGAACATGTCCCATGAGTTGCGCACTCCCATGAATGGCGTCCTGGGTATGATGGATATCGTCCTGGATAGCCCGCTCACCGCCGACCAACGGGAACAGTTGGAGACCGCGCAGCGTTGTGCGAACTCGCTGTTGAGTCTTCTGAATGACGTGCTGGATCTTTCCAAGATCGAAGCCGGCAAGATGCTGCTGGAGCGAATTCCATTCGACCTCCGGGTGCTGATCGACGACGCTGTGCGCGCGCAACGTCCCAAAGCCTCCAAGAAAGGGATTGTTTTGAGCGTGGAAGTAGCGCCCAGCGTGCCGCGCAAAATTACAGCCGATCCGTTACGCATGCGGCAGATCATATCCAACCTGTTGAGCAATGCGATGAAGTTCACAGATCGAGGTTCTGTAAGAGTACGTGCCTTCCGCACCTCCCTGGAGCAAGGGCAGGAACTGGTCTTCGAGGTGATCGATACCGGGGTGGGAATCCCTGTGGACAAACTATCGTTCATCTTCGAGAAATTCACCCAGGCCGATGGCAGCATCAGCCGCAAGTACGGCGGCACAGGCCTTGGCCTCGCGATCACCAGGCGTCTGGTGCAACTGCATGAAGGGCACTTGACAGTAGAGAGCAAGCTGGGACAAGGAAGCAGTTTCCGTGTATTCTTCCCGTCTGATGTCTGTGTATCGGAGCCGGTTACCGAACCAGAGCCGGCAGTAACGGCGAGTGCGCCTTCCGAGCCGCGACGGGAGAAGAACGGACAATCCATACTCGTGGTGGAAGATAATCACGTGAACCAGAAGGTGGTGACGGCCATCCTGCGAAAGAAGGGCTACCACGTGGACGTAGCGAATCACGGCCGTGAAGCGCTCGAATATCTCGATCTGCTCGCTTATGGGTTGGTGTTGATGGACGTGCAGATGCCGATCCTCGATGGTTTGGAGACGACGAAAGTGATCCGGCGCGACCGCCGTTTTCGCGAATTGCCAATCGTAGCCATGACGGCGCATGCGATGAGCGGGGATAGGGAGCGATGCCTGGCCGCGGGAATGAATGGCTACATTGCGAAGCCCTTGAACCCGGCCACTTTGCTGCGGGTAGTGGAGGAGTTCCTCACGCGGCCGAAGGAGATGAACCTGCTACCGGCGTTGAGCAATCAGGATAGTTCGTTGCCGCCGCCGGAGTTCAGCGGCCTGGATCCCGCGCTGATTCTCGAAACGCAGCGTAGCTTTCTGCAAGCGGCACCGCTGATCGTGGAAGAGCTGCACCGGTCCTTCAGCCGTGCCGATTATTCCGCGTTGGAACAAAGGGCCAGCCTGTTGGCCCTGTCCGCGAGCAGGATTGCCGCGCCGCGCGTAGGGGCTGCGGCGGGCAGCCTTGCAAACTCGGCGCGATCCTCTGAGCCCGATGCCATGGGCAAAAATATTGTCACGTTGGAGCAGGAAATCGAAATGCTGAACCGCAATCTGCAGCGGGCCCTGCAAACGATTGCCTAAGGTTCAGAAATTATTTCCCGTACATCGACCGGATGGATGCCGCATTGCGTTCGGCATTCCCGCCCCACGGCTGATGCTTCGAAAGGTCGATCTCTTTGATCAGAACCTCCACCGTCTTGCCTTTCCTCCTGCCGGCGCGGACCTGTTTCAGCATATCCGTGAGGTACGAAGCCTGGCCGCGAAGAGTATCGGTGCCGCCAATCGCTCCGTGGCCTACCACTACGGAGCGAACATCCCATTTCGCCATCGTTTCCAGTACACGCGCCCAGTTCTCGATGTCCGCATCGGCGTCGGCAGTATTGTTGCCGAACTTCCAATTGGTGCAGAGATCCCCGGTGAACAGTAGCTTCTCTTTCGGCAGATAAGCGACGGCATCGCCTTTACTATGTCCTGGCCCCACCTTGGTCAACTCGACGCGATGCTCTCCATCGTCAAACACCATCTTTTGCGGGAACGTAACTGTGGGATGAGCGAGATGATACGGCTTGAGGCTGAACTCCCCTGTGGCGGTGTTCTTATCCCAACTTGCCTGGCCCTTGGTTCGCGATTCCATCGCACAGTCTTCCGAACAGACGATGGAGGCTCCTTCGGCGGTGAAGAGGCTTCCCCCGTACGCATGGTCGCCGTGATAGTGAGTGTTGAATACGAAGCGAATCGGTTTATTGGTAGTCTTCCTGATTTCCGGCAGAATCTCCTTCGCGCCCCAGGAATAATTGGCGTCGATGACGAGAACGTAATCCTTGAAGACGATCCAGCCACAGTTTGCGGGCTGATTTTTCGTGCGATCTCCCTGCCAGAAGAAAACGCCGGGCGCGAGTTCCCGGACACGGCTCTCTTGGCTGCTGGCGGCGGCGAGAAGAAGAAGAGTGAAAATCGAAGCGGCAAGCGTGCGGCGCATGCACTCCAGTTTACTTACTTCCAGAGTTCGTGAATGGGGCCGTAAAGATCCTGCCCGGAGAAGGGAACATACTCGAACCCGCGGCCCAGCGGATCGTCGCGGCGCACGGTGGTCCAGTCGATTCCCAGGGCGGAATAAATCGTGGCTTCGATATCCTCGGCGCGGATATCGCGATCGCGCGACCAGCCCGGGTTTTGGGTTTCTTTGCCGTCGGCGGTGGTGGAGCCGATGATGGTATTCCCTTTGATGCGGGCTCCGGCAAAGAGCGCCGATTGTTGCAGATGATGATCGCGGCCGTTCGTGACATTAAGCGGACCGACGGTTCGGCCAAATTCACCCATCGCGATGACCAGGGTGCTGTCCAGCAGTCCATCGTTTTTCAGATCGGCCAGCAACACGCCGAGGCCGTTGTCAAACTGGCGGGAAAGACTCTGCAACTGATTGTTCACCTGGTAGATGTTCTGATGGTGGTCCCAGCCGCCGATGGTGATCTGAATGAAACGCGTCCCCATGTTGGCCCGAAGCAGATTACGGGCCGTGATGCAGGCATTCCCGAAGCCCGTATTACCATAGCGGTTGCGCTCTGTCTGATCGAAGGTAAAGATGCGGTCAATCGCCGGGTTATACATGATTTTCCGGGCGTTTGCGCCGAACGAATAGGATTCATTCGGCTTAGGGCCGAGCTCTCCCGATTCGCGCAATTCCGCATCCATCGCCTGCAGCAGGGAAAAGCGCCGTTCAAAGGCTGCCTGGCCATCGCGATGGGTCGTGTTGCCGAGACCACCGCCGCCCGGTGAGACATAGAAGGGTCCGTTATCCGGATGCAGGTAGCCCGCTCCCGGTCCGCCCGGCGTATTCAGCGCCAGGAATGCCGGCAGCGTGCGATCCGCAGATCTCGGACCCAGTTCGATCGATGCCACCGATCCGATATGGGGGGCGATTTTTGCCAGTCCGGAAACGGGGTTGCGGCCGATAAGTATCCATTGCCGGGCCAGTTCATGCACGGCGGCCCACGGCTTGATGGATCGTACGAGCGCGATGCTATCCATCTGCTCGGCGAGCTTCGGCATCAAGCCTTGGGGAAAACGGATGTCGCCGTAGCTGGTGGGATTGAAAAACGACGGCGTCCAGGACCCTTCTTTGAGATCGAAGGTATCCACATGGCTGGGAGCGCCGGACATATGAATGAAGATGCAGTTTTCCGCCGTGTTCATCGGCGACACTCCCGCTTTGGCCACTGTCTCCATGGGACGCGAAGGCAGCAGGAAGTATCCACCGACAGCCGATGCGAGGTGCCGGAAGAACATGCGGCGATCGACATGCGGACGCGTCCAGAACCGGGTACCGGTAATGCCATTCCAGTCGAATCCAAATTTATCTTTCATCGCTGCCTCCCGACTCTAATAGCTGTAAGCGAACTCCGCTTTATTCATCAACACCCACGCCAGATCTTCCACGGCCGTATTGCGCGCCGCCTGGTTAGCGGCTTTGGCGAGCACATTGACGGCCTCTGTGCGCTCCCGATCGCTTGGCTGCCGGCCAAGGAACAGCAGAAAGATTTCCTCTACCACGGACGGATTGCTGGTGTTATTGGCTAAGGCGCGCAAGTTGGCGGAGGCGCCCACCTTGTTTCGATTGGTGACGAACTGATCATTCATCAGATTAAGCTGCTGAAGAATGGACCCGGCCTGGCTACGCTGCTGGGAGTCGCGATTCCCGCGCAAAAAGGCGTTCATGAAGTTCAGAGCATTGCCGGCATTGCTGCGAGGCTCTGAGGGATCGGGCATCTGCATCGCCCAGGTTACTGTGGGGACGGGCCAGTTCTGAATTGCATACGAGGTCATCACGCCCGTTGCTTTTACAATCGCGTCATGGACTTCTTCGCCCTCCAGCCGCCTCGGATAGTGCCTTGCGAACAGCGGCACATAGTCGACGCTCCATTCCTCACCGTATCGCGAGCTGAGCTGGTAAGCACTGGAATTCGCCATCAGCCGGATCAACTCGCGAAGGCTGAAACTGTTACCGCGGAGTGTTTCGGCGAGTTTCTCCAGCAAAACAGGGTGCGTCGCCTGCAACTCCCAGCCATCGGGCGGCGGATTGTTCGGGTCAAGGCGGGCCGGGTCCATCGTATCGACTGGATCAACCAATCCCAGATTGAACATCTCTTTCCATAACCGGTTGGCGAAATTGCGGGCAAACATCGGGTCCTGCACCATGTTATCGGCGAAGGTCTCGCGCCAGGACCGTCCCGCGGGCGGCTTGGCGCCGGTGACGTGATACTCCGGAGCGAGATTCATCGTTGCCGAACATACGTTCCGGGTGATGGTGGCGTTGGGCGCACAACGCGGGGGCCGGTTTCCGCTAGTCGTGTTAAGCGTATACTCGCCGGTGATGCGATCGGCTACGATGCGGGCGCCATTGAAAAAGTTATCGCGGGTGTTGAAATCAGGATGATTCGTGATGTTCTGCCGGGCGAAAAAGGCGGCCATGCGCTCGGCGTCCATGCGGATTGCGGTCTTTCCCCACAAGCTGAGGGCATCCAGTCGTCCGCGGCCATTATGACAGAGG
>DATLCW010000053.1:0-15195 GCA_035526195.1 Bryobacteraceae bacterium | reverse complement strand
TAGGGTATGATTGGTTTTTGGCGGGAAAAGCTCTGAAAAGAGAAGCGTGAAGGCAATGTGCCTCTTGCCGATCGCGGGACGCTTCTCCTGCTTTCGGTAACCCGGCCAGGTCCTTGACCCCCGTAGGCTTTGCGGCCCCCGCTCGCGCAGGGTGTGCCTTTATCGCTTCAGGTAAATCTTTCAAGTAACACGGGCTAGGGAGGGCTGGCCGATGATCGAAATTACTCTCTCTGGGCCAACCGTGTCAAGCATTGTTTATCTCAGATTCTCCGAGCTGGACTGGATCTCGTGGTCCCTCTTTGGTCCGGCTGGAAAAATCAACCGTCTTTAAGCCGTCACCCTGAAACATGCTGTAAGGTAAAACCCTTGGGGGAGAGGACTCCGCAGCGAAGTCGCGCGTTCCGGTGACAGCGCACGTTTCAAGCTGGCCTCCAATAATGCACCTATAACGAACCGAACCATGTAACGAAGAAAACCATTAGCACTCGCTGTTTATTTCGATCATCCGTGCATGAGCGCGTGGGTCGAGCAGTTCTGAAACTTCAAGCTTGTTAATTGTCCTTGTTCTACTCCCAACATCAGACTGACCCGCCGAGAATGCCGTCCAGTCGTGAGTACCCAGGAATAGTTTTGCGGTTTGTCTCACTAAGCTCAAGAGAACGAGCCTCGTGGTGCGTTTACGTGTCGATCAGAGTGCCTTTGGAGATTCGCTATACCAAACGATCAAAACAAGAGGTACCCGGGCAGGAACTTTGCGCTGGCATACAATGACTGAAGAACCAGCTCGCAAGGTCAATAGTATTGCGAATTCAGTGGAAAGAAGGCCGTTCGAGTCAGTGCCGCTGCTTCTTCTTCGTCGTTAAGGCCTACAACGAACTTTCTTCACCTCGCGGCATACGAATAGAAGGGCCGTTCTCGAACGAGTACGGACTTTTTATGATTGCGTTGGAAGAATCGACAGGCATTTACTCTGGGCCGGCACCGTATGAAACATGCTCTAAGGTAAGACCCCAGAAAAATCAGCTAACGCTTAAACCAGTTAGCTAGAGCCGCTTTAGCAATGTTTTTCAAAACTCAAGTTTTACTCTACCGGTCCCGATCATAATAGTTGTATCGGTAACATTGAGAGATCAAACTCTGTGGCGCGGGAGAAATAGACATGTTGCAAGGTGGCTTGCGTCACGCCTGCGGAGGGAAAGATTCTCGGCTAACAAACAAGGGTCTCAAGTCTGAGGTGGCTGTTCAAGAAGTATGAGCAGAGCAACTGAAATATTCGGGGAAATCCAATTGACATTAATTGTCAACGGCGTTAACCTGACGGCCAAACTTACTTATGATCATTAACTTGGCTTCGACCTTATGATCACTCACTGTCTACGACGAGGGACCTCGCTCCCAGGTAGACAGAGTCAATTTAATTAGCTCTGTGCGTAGGTAAGTGAAGGGCCAAGGCTGAGACAGCACCTTGGCGTAATCCTGTCAGCTTTTTTCAAAATTAAAGTCCACCCGAACGAACTGGAGATCGAAAGGGTTGACGTACTTGAATCCAATTGGATACTAAAAACCCCGTTACCACTAGCGTGTGGTAACGGGGCTACTTAACAACACGGCTTCCACCGCACTCGGCGGGAAAGATGCATCGTCTAGCAACCTGCATCTTAGCGCAGAGTGCGGTGGCGGCTCAACCACCAATGTATGAGGAGTCGCCCCAATGCTCCCTCGGACGAGTCGGTCAATTCCAATAGAGTTTAAAGCCGAACTCACGTCGTGCGGTTACAGGGATATACGGCAACTCCCTGCTAACTGACAGGAATCGGCGTGATTTCTGGATTCATTTCTAGCCCAGGCCTTCCGCCAGTCTCATTCGTTTCGGATGAGGCGGCGTTAGCTTTCGTTGGAAGGAAGCTCCACGTGTCCGGCAAAGCGAGGGTTGCATTTAAGAACTGCAAGCCCTGAAAAGCTTTCCACGCCACTCCCGATTGGGAAGGTCTCAGCCCCATGACAGTCGCCCGGACTGTCTTTGCTAGTGAAAGGATCGAGACTATGAGTAAACTTTCCTTTAACCATATTTTCAAAATGGTCTGCGCTTGTACCAAGGGGCGTCTGGCGCTAACGCTGGCGTTAGCACTGGTCGCCCTGTTTGCAGTTGGGGTCCTGGCCAAAGACAACAGCAGTTTCCCTGGTAGTAACGCAGTGAGCGGAGCAAAAAACTCCGCGCTGTCGTTATCGTCATTACCTTCGCGGATAAAGAATAAACTCTTTCCACCAAAACCCTCTCCAGCCAAACCTTCGGTATCAACCGCCAAGAAAGCGCACGCGCCAAGCCCGGCGTCGGGCCTGAGGACGGCGGCACAGGACCCGTTGGGCACCAGCGGCGGCTGCGTCTCGGAGGTATCTGGTTTCAAGGCGAACTGCACCGCGAACGACGTCGCGCTCACGGACATCGTCCCGGGTTCGGTCAACATTCTGGACGATGGGTGCAACGGCACACCAGGCGATACAGTCACCTTCACGGCCCAGGGAATATACGAACTCACGGCCAATGCACGCTACGACATTGGGACCTTCATATCGACGGACGGCGACCCCAACGGTGACTTGTCCAAGAGCGGCTCTTGCACAAGGTTCAGCATCGCGAGCGAGCCGGACCCGCCTTATGTCAGCCTCGACGGGGACACGTGTGGCGACATAGACGACGCGCACAGTCCACTCACGCAGGCCGTTGCGACTCCGCTGGGACCCGTCACGATCGCTTGCGTAGACAACGACGGCGACGGCCAGGTGGATCTGATCCACTGCGAGACGTGGAACCAGCCCGGCGCAGACACCACTTGCACCACCTCTGCAGACATCAAGGCCGGTGCACCGTCGAAGTGCAACTGCGGCACGTTGCCCAGCTTCTGCATAGCGATTCCGGACGAGAACGCATGCACCCGCGACGTGTGCGCGGGCACCTGTGCAGGCGGACCTACCCCAGGTGCGTTCTGCGAAAACAATGCTGCCTGCGGGGCGGGCGGCACCTGCGACGACATTCACCTCCAGCACATTCCGCAAACCGGCCAGGCGTGCGGCGACCCGACCGATACCGTTTGCGACAACCCCGACACTTGTGACGCGAACGGCGTGTGCCAGGACAACAACGCGAGCGCCACGACCACGTGCCGAACTTCGGCGGGGCAATGCGACGTGGCCGAAAGTTGCGACGGAAACGGTGCGTGCCCGGCGGACGGCTTCGCGGCAGCGACGACTGCCTGTACGGGCACCTCCAACGGTGGCGTCTGCGACGGGACTGACTCCTGCGACGGTTCCGGTGCCTGCGTGGACGGCTTCCAGTCGGCGACCACAACCTGCCGACCCTCGGCGGGGCAGTGCGACGTTCTCGAGAGCTGTACGGGCTCGTCGGGCGCGTGCCCGGCGAACGGATTTGCGGCAGCGACGACGACCTGCGTGGGCACCTCCAACGGTGGCGCCTGCGACGGGACTGACTCCTGCAATGGCTCCGGCGTCTGCGTGGACGGCTTTGCAGCAGCGACGACTATCTGCCGACCCTCGACGGGTCAGTGCGACCCAGCCGAGAGCTGTTCGGGCTCATCGGGGGTGTGCCCAGCTGATGTCAATACGCCGTGCGACACGCAGATCGCACCAACGGCGACGACCTGCCAGGACTACGTAAGCGGCACTGCAGCTGACCTGGAGGAGCTGCTGTACGGGCTGAAAGGAGGTGCAATCAACTCCATTAGCCCGGGAGTGTTGTTCCTTTACGATACGGTCACCCTGGATGCGGCTTGTAGTACCATCACCGTTACCCAGACGGATGGTCCATGGGAACCCCAATTCCTAGGGGTGCACCAGGGTCAGGTGGTTGTCTATAGCCCGAGTTGCGACAAACTCAGCGTTGGCACAGTCTCAATCAACGCGTTTGGGGATGTGACCATCTCGGATCTGCCGCCGGGCGATTACGTAATCGGGATCAAGTACGACCCGACTACGCTGAAAGGGTTCAGTCCCGGAGGGAATCCCAGCGCGACGTTCACTTTCACCGTCGATGCTTGTGGCCCATCTGGAAGTGACAGCATAGACGTGAATCCTAAGCCGTAGGACCTGAGTGACCTTGGGGAACTCTCCTGCCTGGGAAAGTTCCCTGTGGCTTTAAAACTAAACGCGTCGAGAGCGGCCTCCGATCCGCCCGTGGCTCGAAACGAGGCCGCTCACGGAGCACCTTGAATCGTTCAATTAACTACCAACTATCAACAACCCCAATGGGAGGCGCGGCAACGGGCTTCCCATTTTTTCCCCGCTCCCCGGTTATAAATCCCAATCTCCAGTGAACGTTACGAACTCCGCTTGGGGAAAAATGACTTGTTGACTTCCAGTTCGGGTGCCCACCTTTGCGGGGCGGACATTGTGCCAAAATCGCGACTTCACAAGGTTGGAACTTTTCGGTTAGCCGCGCGCTCTTTCTGCCGCGCCCTCGCACCTTTCGCCCTAATCGCTATTGTTTGCGGGTCACCCACAAAGGCTGCGGGCAAAGCCGGCGCCGTATGGGTTCGCCTCGAGTTGGTCGAGAATGCCTCCGACGGATCCGGATTTAACCGCTGCGAGATTGAAGGGACTCTGAAGCCACGTCACGCGCTCAGCTCACGTATCTTCTATGGAGAGGCACAGGCCGGCGCGGCTGCAAGTTGGGAGCCGGTGCGCCCCCAGAGCGGCTGCGGGCTGGTAGCCTCCGAACGTGCCGCCAACCCGTGGACCCTTCGCGGCTCGCCCTATCTGGTGGTGGACGTAACGCTGGAGCCCGCCGCCACCTCCGAAAACGAGGTACAGCTCCAAGCCTCAGTGACGATCCGCAGGCTGACCGCATTCGGAACGGATGGAAAGCCGGCATACGACGAGCACACCAAAACACGTATGCTGCGAGTGCCGCCGGGAAGCAGCGCGGTGATCCCTATCCTGGTTGCCAGCCTCGAGGAGACAGTAGCCTTCGGCGTCCGCGAGCTGCTACTGCGGTTTCGCGTCGCCGGCTCGCGCCCGCGGATCGAATACGGCGAGGTCGCGGTCACATCCGATGTGCCACGGGCAAAGATCTTCCTCGACGGTGGCCTCGTGGGCCGCATCTCGTCCGACGGTCCCTTCGTGCTCAGCGCGGTACGGATCGGCAAACGGGAGATCGTCGTCGAGGATCCTTCCGGGCGTAAAGCGCGGATAGTGGTGCAGGTCAAAAAAGGTAGCCGGGCCAACGTCGCTCTCACGCTACTGCCGACGTCAGCGTCTTCCAGTCCGGGACGACTTCGGCCGCTCGGACGCAACCCTCAGGGCAGCGAGGAGTTCTGGCGCGAGAAAGACACTGCTCTTGTAGTGCGCATCCCCGGTGGGGAGTTTCGCATGGGGAGCGCCGAAGGAGAGGGCGAGCAGAACGAACATCCCCAGCACGCCGTGCGCGTCCAGGGGTTCCTGATGGACAAGACGGAAGTGACTTGGGGACAATACAAGCGCTTCTTGGCTGCGTCGAGCCAGCCTCCTCCGAAGTCTCCCGTGTGGGGGATGCCCGAGCCATTACCGGTTTCCAGCATCAGTTGGGGCGAGGCTGGCGCTTTCTGTGCCTGGGCCGGCGGCCGGCTCCCGACTGAAGCGGAATGGGAGCGCGCGGCGCGAGGGGACGACGCACGGCGATACCCTTGGGGTAACGCGTTTGAACCCTGGCGCTGCAATACCCGAGACGGTGGTCCACACGCACCTACTCCAGCCGCTGATTACCCAGACTGTGTCAGCCCCTACGGAGTTCTCGATCTATCAGGAAGCGTGTCCGAGTGGTGCTCGGATTGGTATGAAGACATGTACTACGCGAAGAGTCCGGCCGAGAATCCAACCGGCCCTGAAAACGGGACAAGGCGCGTGTCGCGCGGCGGGGCTTGGATGAACGCGGCAGAATTCATTCGAGTTGTATCCCGAGCCGGAATTGAGCCGACATGGCACGGTCCAATGCAGGGGTTCCGATGCGTTCAGGACGATAACAAGGAGGAGGAAAAGTGACGTTGGCTATGGTCGCGTTGTTGATGGGCATGCTGCCGTTTTTTGAGATGCCCGCCGCGCAGTCAAAAGTCGATATGCCATCATCCACGCGCATCGAAGTGCGCGTCGAAACCCTTGCAAATCGTGAAGGTGGACCAGCTGACCCCTGCGAGGTCACCCAGGTGAAAAGTGCGAACTCTGCTCTCTTGTTTGCCTTTTGGAGCACAGTCGATGAGGCCCAACCTTCAGAGATCGACCCCGTGGGAAAGAAGGGCGCAAGCGCTCTCCGCCGGGCAGCCGGTCATTGTGGAGGTGGGGCTTTCCCTGGTATGTCGCCGGTGCCTTCCGCCACGCCTTTTCTAATCCAGGAGGTCTCGGTAGCTGTGGGATGGGACGGCGGAACGATGGACCCTGGCGCTGTAGGGGCGTTCAGGATTTCACTCACCCTCGGCTCACGGCAACTGACTGGATCCTCCAACGATGGTAAACCGCTTTATAGCGCTCCCGTGAAAGAGCTCCGATCCACCCGGCTCGAACCTGGAGAGGAGTATCTTGTGCCTATCCTGGTCAATCCTCGCGGGCGCGAGACGCTGGGCGTTGATGAAATTGTGCTTCGTATCCGGGCAGGCTGGGCCGGTCCCGAGGGGGCCACCGAATACGGCGCTCTCGCCATAGAGGAAGCAGCGCCGGGCTCGGAGATTTTTTTGGATGGAGGCATCGCTGGCCGGGCCAGGGCAGACGGAAGCCTTCTGGTTTCAAACGTTCCCGTGGGGCAGCGTGAGATCCGTATCCGCGGCGTGTCGGGGTCGGTCGTCTCTCGTATTGTGTCGGTCGTGAAGGGGAGAACCGTTCTGGTGAGGCCCGGGGTAGCGGCCAGTAGCTCTCAGCCTCAACGCTTTCTTACTCCCTCCGGCAAGAACCCGCAGGGTTTTCAGGAATTCCGGCGGGTGCGCGACGGAGCGATCATGGTCCATATCCCGGAAGGCGATTTCCTAATGGGGAATCTCCAAACCGAAGGAGCCCCTCTGCCTCACACTGTTTACGTCTCCTCGTTTCTAATGGACAAGCTCCCCTTGACGGTAGGTCGCTTCAAGCGGTTTGCAGCCGCCACGGCACGTCCACTTCCGCCAGATCCCTATTGGGGTGTCCATGACGATTTCCCTGTCGCTTTTGTAAGGTGGGACGAGGCGAAGGCGTACTGTGAATGGACGGGCGGGCGGCTTCCGACCGAGGCCGAGAGGGAGAAGGCTACACGTGGGACTGACGGCCGCATGTGGCCCTGGGGAAGCGAGCCACCGAGCCCCGACCGAGCAGTGTTCCGCCGCAACTGGGGACTGGAAGGCAACGATGCGGTCGGAATCCGCCCAGCCGGCGCCGGCCCGTACGGTCTGCTGGATACAGGCGGAAACATGTGGGAGTTTTGCGAGGATTGGTGGAGTCCCGACTACTATAAGTCGAGCCCCCGGAGGGATCCCAAGGGTCCGAAGATCGGCCGGGCTCGCGTTGTGAAGGGAGGCTCATGGGACAGCCGCCCTACGGTGCTGAGCGCCTCGAGCCGTAATTTTGCCTACACAGGCTATCGCGAAGGGGATTTCGGGTTTCGCTGTGCCGCGGATCCGCCCCAATAAGGTTAACTCTGTCGGCCTTGATCGCGGCAATTGCATTTACGGTGTTTCGGATATCGCTGTTGACTATGGGCTTCAATTCGCCTAATTTGCGGATTTGCTCTTTCGATCTAAACCGGATTGCGCACCGCCGTGAAAATGACGGTGCGCCTTGAAAAAATGAGGATGGTGATATGAGGAATCGAAGTTGGAGTTGGTTAATTGGACTGCTTTTCATGGTGCTTCTCTCGGCGTCGCCCTCGCCGGCCCAGCAGCAGTCGTCTACCGACGACCTGCGAAATGAAATCAAGGCGCTCACACAGACGGTGAAGGAGATGCAGAAGGATCTTCAGGAGATCAAAGCGCTGCTGGTAAGCCGCGCGCCGGCGGCGCCTCCCCAGAACGTAGTGCTTGACCTCAGTAACAATCCTTCCAAGGGGGAGGCAACGGCTAAACTAACACTTGTCGAGTTTTCAGACTTCCAGTGTCCGTTCTGTGGCAGACATGTCCGGGATACAGCTACGCAGATTGACAAGGAATACGTCTCGACCGGAAAACTCAGGCACGTCTTCATGGACTTGCCACTGGAATCGATCCATAAGGTCGCGTTCAAGGCTGCAGAAGCAGCGCATTGTGCCGGTGAGCAGGGGAAATACTGGGAAATGCATGACCGGCTGTTTGAAAACCAGAATAAGCTCCAGCCATTGACACCCCACGCGGAGGCGATCGGACTTGACGTCCCCAAATTTGAGGAATGCCTGAACAGCGGCCGGCAGGCGGCAGCGATCCGCCAGGACATGGCCGAGGCTCAAAAGGCCGGAGTGACGGGAACGCCTACATTCTTTCTCGCCTATACCGACCCGAAGAGCTCGAAGATCAAAACCGTCCGCAGGCTGACGGGCGCGCAACCCTATGCCGCCTTCAAGGCAGAGATCGACAAGCTCCTCGCCGACGAACCAGAAGTGCCTGCGCAGAAGGGCGAGCAGAAGTAAGGCGTGTTAGAATTCTGCGGAACGCTGGGAGGAATACAAAGCATGGCAAAGCACAGACGTGATGATGCTCCACAGTCCGAACCGCCCAGACAGCCGTCGAAGAAGTCTTCGGACGGATTGATGCGCATCGCGATCCTGGTCGGGCTCGCATTGTTGGTAGTGATCTCAGGATTGAACGTGTACGAGACGCGGCGGCAACGGACCGAGCTAAACGACCGAATGACGCAGTTGGCCACGGCGATCAGCACAAAACCGGCAGCCGCGCCCCCCCAGCGACCCAGTGGTCCTGACCCTGAGAAAGTCTACACCGTGAAACTCGAGGGAGCGCCGTTCAAGGGTCCCAGCGGTGCGCCAGTCACGATTGCCGAGTTCTCTGAGTTCCAATGACCGTTCTGCGCCAGGGTCGGTCCGACCCTAGAACAGATTCGCAAGGTTTACGGTGACAAGGTTCGCATTGTTTGGAAGCACCTTCCGCTTGAAATGCATAAGAATGCCCGGCCGGCAGCAATGGCGTCGGAGGCGGCCAGCAACCAGGGCAAGTTCTGGGAGTACCACGACAAGCTGTTCGCTAATCAGAACAAGCTCGGACCGGACGACTTGAAGCAATACGCAAAAGATCTCGGCCTTAACATGGGGCAATTCGAAAAGGACCTCCTTGATCCCGGAAAGAAAAAGCGTGTGGATGACGACATGGCCGAGGCGCGCTCGCTGGCGATCACCGGCACGCCGGGATTCTTCGTAAACGGTCGCTTCCTCAACGGAGCTAAGCCGTTCGCGGAGTTCGCCAAGGTGATCAACGCCGAACTCCAACGTCTCAACCTTCCAATTCCGCCGGACGCCACTGCCCAAGCAGCAGCTCCAGCTCTGGCGGTGCCGGCCCGACAATAACCTGCCTGGCGTCGCGCGGAGTTAGTGCTTTAGCCCAATCGCAGAGACGATGCAAACAAAAATGGGAGGCCCTTTTGGGTCCCCCATTTTTTCCTCTGGCAACGGTTGGACCACCAGCGCCCGGTTAAGAGTTAGGGGACCGCCGAACTCGATCCGCGAATTGCTAATTGACCACAAAGCTGGTTGTCGCGCTGATCGCCGTCCCGGTTACGTTGGTCTTCCCGAGCACTTGATATGTTCCGGTGGGATTCTTTTTGCGAAAAGGTGTATTTGAAAGTGGCCACGCCATTGCTTCCCGTTACTCCGCTTCCCTTTCCGCTCGAGCCGTTAGAACCGGTGATCGTGAATGCTACGGTCGCACCAACAACCCGCAGATCCCTGTGCAGACACCAAGGCAGTAATGGTCGCGGTTTGACTACGCGAATAACTGGCCTGGTTGCTGACTAGGGTAATACTTGGCGGCGGCCTAATCACGTAAGTGCCGGACGCTGAGCCGTTGTAGACCAATTGGGAAATATTGCTAGCCGTTACGCCGACCGGGTAAGCGCCTCCCGCGGCGTTAGCCGGCGACGTGACTAGCAGCCGTCGTGTAGCGCTGGCGCCGGGATTGATGCTGAGCGTAGTCTGCGCAAGCGAGGGTGACCAACCGCCAGGCACACTCGCTTGCAAGGCGAGCAGAATCTACCCGGAACGGGGGACTCGAAAGAGAACTACAGGCTTGCCTGTGATTGGAAACCGAAGGAAGGAAGTAAGGCTATGAGGGCTGAATAGTGAACGCTTTTCCTCGGCAACCCAGCCGAGTCAAAGGAATTTCGGAATTCGGATTGCGAAATTCTTTGGAGAAACCCCCATTCAAGTTGATTCGAAATCTTCTCAACCCGTAGGCTTTTCGACCGCCGCTCGAGGTATCCAGTTATCGTTTCAAGTCAACCTATCAATTAATCGCGGGCCCCTGGGTCACCATAAAATACTTCCCGCAAGGTGAGCCCTTTGGCGGGGGCGGTATCACCTGCCAAGTGGCGGTTAGAGGTGGACAAGGCGCTGGCAACTGTCCCTTGGTCAATCTCACCTCTCCCGAATTCCAACAGCGTACCAACAATCGACCTCACCATGTAGCGCAGGAATCCATCGGCACTTACGCTGATTTCAATCATGCGGCCCAGCGCGCGCTCGTCCCAATGGTCGAGAATCTCCAACCGCGTAATCGTTCGAACTCGGTCCTCCACGTCTGATTGGGCCGCTGAGAAGGCAGTCCAATCATGCTGACCCAGGAACAATTCCGCACATGATCTCATTTTTGGCAGGTCAAGAGTGCGCGCTTCCTGGTGGGCATAACGAAACCAAAACGGCGATAACATCGGCCCGTTAATGATGCGGTAAACGTAAGTTTTACCTAGCGCAGAGTAACGAGCGTGGAAATCATCGTCGACAGCTTCAGCTTCCATGACGCGCACGTCCTTCCCAACGTTTCCATTAATCGCAGCGCGAAGTCTTTCCGCAGAGATCTCCCGCTCCAGAATCACACTCGCAACCTGCCGCTCAGCATGCACGCCGGCATCGGTCCTTCCTGAACCATGCACGACGACGTCACGGCCTTCGACTAACGAAAGAGCCTTCGTTAGCTCGCCCTGCACGGTTCGCTGTTCGCCCTGCATCTGCCAGCCATGAAAGTCAGTGCCGTCGTATTGAATGGTTAGCTTAAAGTTCATGGAGTAGCCTGAGCCGCCGTTTAGAGAGCGGACTTGTCCGCCCCGTGCGGCGGGGCGGGGCACAAAGTGCCCTATCTACACGGCGTCGCGGTCCTTACGGCTTCCGGGTTTGATGGCCGGCTCGCCTCGTTTGCAAAGTTCGCAAACAACGGGATCGACTGAAGCCACGTCGAGTGTAGCCAGCGCCACGCGTGGCACGCCCACGTCTGCCTGACCCGCTGAACGATCGATAATCGAGGCCGCCGCGACCACTTCCGCGCCGCTCACCCGTAACGCCCCGATCGTTTCACGCGTCGATCCTCCGGTCGTCACGACGTCCTCGACCACCAGAATTCTTTCACCGGCTGAAACAGTAAAGCCTCGTCGCAAAACCATCGTGCCATCCTGCCGCTCTGTCCAAATGAATCGCGCGCCGAGGGCACGAGCGACCTCGTGACCTATTACGATTCCGCCAATCGCAGGTGACGCGACGGTTGAAATTTGCCGCGCATGAAACTGATTAGCGATGGCTCGCCCGAATTCCTCGGCAGAGTGTGGGTGTTGCAACACAAGCGCACACTGCAGGTAAACCGCGCTATGCAGACCGCTCGTAAGAACAAAGTGCCCTTCGAGCAGCGCGCCGGTTTTTTTAAATCTCTCAATTACTTCGTCAGCCTGCAACGCTTTACCTCCATTCATGCAGTTGAGAGTTCAAGCTTTAGCTTGCGTGGTTAATTGACAACCAAAATACACAGTCTAAAGACTGAACTCTGAACTACTAGCTTAATGCGCATCATCGGTAACCTCCATGCTCGCTGCTCGGTCGTGTTACAATCCCGCCGCATGCCGCCTTTCACTAATTTGGTTTCTGATTCCAGCCTGGTCCAGGAGACGATCGATCTACTGCGCGTGTCCGGCGGCCGGGCCAACGCGTCTGAAATTGTAGACGCCGTCTTCAAAGTATCACACATCGACGAGGAGCTCGCGGGCCTGCTGGTTGGCGATCTCGTCAGGGACGATCGCCGCTTTAAGATCATTGACGGCAACGTTGTCGAACTACAGGCGTATGACTGTGAGTCGCGATTGTTGGAAGACCTGGATTTCGTCGTCGTTGACATTGAAGCCACAGGCGCGAAGATGCCGCCGAACCGCATTATGGAACTTGGCGCGTATCGCATCCACGGCGGCCGGATAGTCGACAAGTTTGTGACGCTGGTTAATCCGGAGATTTCCATCCCTCGATTTGTGGTAGCGCTAACCGGCATTACCAACGAGATGGTCAAGCAGGCGCCGTTGTTTGCGGAAGTGGCTCCGAGATGGCTGGAATTCGTCGAAGACGCGGTGTTGATAGCTCATAACGCACCCTTTGACACCAATTTCATCAATCACGAAATTTCGCGAGTGTATCCCGGGCATCGCATGATCAATCCGCATCTTTGTACCGTCACTCTGTCGCGACGGGCCGTTCCGGGTCTCGCTAACTACCGGTTGGAAACGGTCGCCGATCACTTCGCAATAGACATCGCGAATCGACATCGCGCCGGCAGTGACGCGCTGGCCACCGCCGAAGTCTTTATCAGGATTCTGGAGCGGCTTGAAGAGCATGGTGTTCGAGACCTGGCCGCGGCGCGAATTTTCCAGACACCGCTTCTCGAGCCCGCCGGCGAAGCAAGCGATCGAATCCGCAGCCTTATTTCTTCCCTTTAATCCCCCGATTCCAGTAGATCTATTTCACGCGAACGGGACTTTCCCTTCAAGAAATTTCGCGTCAGGAAGAAAGCCAATACGAGCAGGGCAAGTCCGAGCCCGATCCACGGATAGTATTTCCCCAGCAGTAGTTTCGCCTGCGCGCCGTAGCGGATTGCAAAGTAGCCTTCGAGCAGAAATCTGAACATGCGACCGGCAATGATCGCTATGGTGAAGCGCGTCAGGCTGAAACGGAATACGCCGGCAGTTATCACAAATAATTTGAAAGGAAACGGCGGCGGCATCAGCGAAGCCACCAGCACTGACAACACGTCGTACCGATCGATCCAGTCCTTGACTCTTTTCTGTTTTGACGGCGAAAACCTTCGCAATGCGCCGCTGCCGGCGCGGCGTGAAATGTAATAGAGAATTACACAACCGATTGCCGAACCGGCCGTGGCCAGCGCCGCATACAAAATCATCAGTTTCGGATGCGCCACCGTGAGCAGCAACATCAAGGCATCGGCGCTGCTCGGCAACGGGACGAAACTAGAGTCGAGCAAAGCTACTGCAAACAGACCAAACGGACCCAGAGCAATAAAGAAGTCAGAGAGGCGTGTCAGGCTGTCAGTGATCTTTGGAAATATTCTCAAGTGAGAACGCCTTTCCTTCTAACCAAATTTCATTACTCAACATCTGCCGCCGGTCGCTTCGTACGCTGGTTGCGGCGATTCATAATTGAGTACACAAGTAATATTAGAATTGCAGCGGCGGCGGCGACACTGAGAATAACCAACCCATTGTCTCTAAGAAACGAGAGTACCCGCCGGCCGTAGATTACAGCCAGGACAGCTTCAACGTAATAACGAACCGAACGGGCGATCATCACTGTCACCAGGAATTTCCAGCGCGGATATTCGAGAGTGCCCGCCGTGGCGACAAAAATCTTGAAAGGCATTGGCGGCGGCAGCACCGCTGGAATCGCAATCGCCAGAAACCCAAAACGCGCGTAGGCCCGTTCCACTCGTTCGATGTTCTCCCGTTTAAAACGTCTCCTCAGCACTGCTTGTCCGCCACGCCGCATTATGGTGTAAAGAAGCAGGCAGCCCAGCACCGACCCGATTGCAGCAAACAAGGGAAAATAAAACGCGGCAGTTGGATGTTTAATGCAACGGCCCACCACTAAATAGTCGTTGATTTCTGGCAGCGACAGTAGCGACGAATCAAGCGCGCCGATCACGATCATGGCCGGTGCGGCATAGTAGATCGGCAGGCCAATCACGTACCGCTCAAGCCAAAGTCCTATGGTCCTTAGCCAGTCAAACATAGTGACAAGTGACGAGTGACGAGTGACAAGTGACAAGCAAAAGGAATCGTGGACGGGTGTCGGGGCGCAATTCTATCTTGTCACTCGTCACTCGTCACTTGTCACTATTGTTCATTTTGCGGGGGCGAAAATGGAGGGAGTATCGTAGGTAACGCCGACTGTGAAACCACTATCGTGCGTGAAGCGCGTAAGTCCCTTGATGCCGGCAAAGTCGAAGCGCAATCCCGAGGCCCGGATTTGCATTCCCAACCGGGCTTCGGATTGCGATTCGGTTCCCAACGGACCATCTCCCGGTCTGGTGTTAGCGCGGCCGTTGACTTCGCCGGCAATGCTGAACTGTTTATTTAAACGAAAGATACCGGCCGCACCATAGGTCAACACATCGTTCTGCGAAAACAATTCGGTGGGTGAGGTGAGAATCGCAATGCCAATATTGCCGAAGGTATTCAGCCGTCCATCGCGTCCAAACTTTTTGCCCACCAGTATCGACCCGTAGGCGTTTGTTTGATTCAAACCAATTCCCAGGCCCTGATTCGAGCTTGGCAATCCTACGCCGACGCGAAAACCCAGCGAGGGACCACGTTTCGATTCACTGCGCAGCTTGAATTTGGTCCACAGGATGAAATCTCCCGTGTCATTGGTGGAATTGGCGCCGGGTGCCAGGGACAAGGGGATTGCTGATGGGCCACGGGTGTTGATGCTGAGAAAATTCTGAGCAACTCCCTCGATTTGAAACTCGACATTCGGCGCAAAGCCTATGCTGACTCCAATCACGCCGACGCGTGTGATGTCGCCCGTCAACCCTGACGCCGGAAACTTCGCTCCCTGAAGAAAGTCGAGTCCCGTTTCAAGTCGTATGGTTCCCGGAGGAATGATGTCGACGTCTTCCGTGATCAACGGACGCTGTTGGGCCCGCGACGGCTGGGCCAAAACCAGCAGGAAGGACAACGCGATGGCACTGCAAAGGTGTCGGTGGTTTAAGGAAGGCATCGATTTAGTTT
>DATLCW010000049.1:0-14609 GCA_035526195.1 Bryobacteraceae bacterium | reverse complement strand
AAAAGCGTCAATGCCTCTTATGAAGGTGGGGTACCCGAAGAGAAGATAGCCATTTACGTCGAGCGCTTCTTTTCCGATCGCTCCATTGAAACGTTGCGGCAGGAAGTATCGCCCGGACGCTTCAATGTCATCGCCCGCCTTCCCGGCCGCCAATCACAGCGGCGGATCGTCCTTGAAGCGCACATGGACACGGTTTCCGTAGCGGGCATGAGCATCCCGCCATTTGAGCCGCGCATCGAAAATGGCCTTTTATATGGACGCGGGTCGTGCGATACAAAAGCGGGACTGGCGGCGATGATGCACGCGGTAGCCGATCTGCAGGAGCGCGGCATCACGCCGCCTTGCGAAGTATGGCTGGCGGCGGTGGTGGACGAGGAGTATTCGTTCCGCGGCGTGTTGCGCCTTTGCGAAGGACTACGGGCGGCGGCAGCCATCGTCGCCGAACCCACGGAACTCCGCGCGGTCATTGCCTCGAAAGGAGTACTTCGTTGGAAAATCAGAACTGTTGGAAAAGCTTCGCACAGCGCCAAACCGCACCTCGGCGTAAGCGCCATTCAGCACATGGCGCATGTCCTTTTGGCTTTAGAGCGCGAAGCTGGCACCCTGGTGCGGAAACCGCATCCCCTGCTGGGACCGGCCACTCTCAATGTAGGACTCATCCGGGGCGGCGAGCAGATCAATTTCGTGCCTGACCGCTGTGAGATTTCGATTGACCGCCGCCTGCTGCCGGGCGAAGATGCACATGCCGTCTGGCGGGATACGGGCGTCATGCTCGAAGCTTTGCATACCCAGGTTCCGGGGCTTGTCGCGGAGATGGACGTGCCCATGATTGCCGATGGAGCGCTCGAGACCAGCGCGGACGAAGCCGTAGTGGAAATAGCGCAACGCGTCCTGAAAAGCTTAGGTCTGAACGCGGAACCTGCCGGTGTGCCTTATGGCAGCGACGCAAGCAAGCTGTCGCGGCAAGGCGTTCCCAGCATTATCTTCGGTCCCGGCAGCATTGACCGGGCCCACGCCGCGGTGGAATACGTCGAGTGCGATCAGGTTGCCGCCGCGCACTCTTTCTACGTTGAATTCCTACAGCAATTCGAATGAGTGCCATGCTAAGCCACAAGCAACAATTTTCCATCCGTGAAGGCGTTTCGTATCTCGACACCGCGGCCGAAGGTTTGCCTCCCTTGGACGGCGAAGCCGCACTGGCCGCCTATTGGCGGGAGAAAAGCAAAGGGACGCCAGGCAGGGCTCGGCTCTATCAGGAACAGCGGGAATTGGAAGCCGCCGCGGCCCGGCTATTAAATACCGCTGTCCAGAACATTACGCTGTTGTCTCATTCCTCGGAAGCCTTGAATCTGCTGGCAAACTCCATCGATTGGAAGCCCGGCGATGAGGTGCTGATCTGCGATCTGGAGTTCCCTTCCAATGTGGTCGTCTGGCTGCGGTTACAGCGTTTGGGCGTAAAACTGGTGGTGATCCCGTCCTCTCATGGAGTGATTGAACTGAGCGACTGGACTGCCCGATTATCAAGCCGCACCCGGCTCGTATCCGTAAGCCAGGTGAGCTACAAATCCGGTACGCAGATCCCTTATATGAGTGCGCTGGCCGAAGCCGCCCATTCCGCCGGAGCACTGTTCTGCGTGGATGCAACCCAGGCTCTGGGACGTGTGCCGGTCTCTGTCGTGGGCGTCGATTACCTGGTGGCCAGCAGTTATAAGTGGCTGCTCGGCACGCACGGACTTGCCGTCGTATATGAATCGCCGGAATTGCGGGAACGGATTCCGGCGGCCACGGCGGGATGGTTTTCGGAAGCGAAGCTGTTCCACTCCGCCCGTTTTGAAGCTTCCACATCCAAGAGCACGGCCGCCCGCCTGCAGGCGGGGATGCCCAATTTCCCCGCTATTTTCGCATTGCGAGCAGGGCTCGAATGTCTGCTGAAAGTAGGTGTGGAACGGATCGACCAGGAATTGCGCCCTCTGATCGCCGCCTTGCGTAGCGGCCTGGAGGAACAGGGGCTCGCGCTATTGACTCCCGCCGCGGCAACCCACGCGTCCGGCATCGTATCGTTCTCCTGCGGCGAGGGAGAAGCACTGGCGGCCAGCCTCGCGGAAAAAGGCGTGATTGTGTGGGGCGGCGATGGCCGCGTACGAATCTCGCTGCATCTTTACAACGACGGCGAAGACGTCCAGCGGTGCCTGGCGGCTGTCCGCGCCTGCACGGCCGGCATGAAAACTTATGCTCTCCTCCAAAGCGGCTCCTGAGCGGGAAGGCGAAGTCGAGCGCGTCTACCGGCTGCTGAAGGGCTGGGTCCTCGAAGGCAAACTGCGCCCCGGAGACTTTCTTTCCGAGGTGGAACTGGCGCGCCAATGCGAAACTTCCCGTACTCCCGTGCGCGAAGCCTGTAACCTTCTCTCACAGGAAAAATGGATTCAAAGGATCCGGCATAAGGGATACGTGCTGCCGGCGATCTCTATCCGCGACATCATTGAAGTGTATGAATACCGGAAATTGCTCGAGTGTTTCAATGCCGAGCGCGCCGCCGCAAGCGCTACGGCGGAAGAGGTGAAAGCGCTGCGCGACATCATCGCCGGGGAAGACCGGATGGAACTCGACATGGAAGAATTTCTCCGCGCCAATCAGATTTTTCACACCAGGCTGGGGGAGATTGCCCGTAATCAACGCGTGCTCGATCAGTTGAAACTAACGCTGCAGTATGTGCAGCGTCTGGACATTCTTTCGACCCAGCGCGACACTCGTCCGGTGACGCACCGCGACATCATGCGCGCCATTGAAGCGAGAAACGCCCAGGACGCGGCCCGCGCTATGGCGGAACATATCAACGTGTCGCGAGACCAGATGCTGCGGTTGTTCGGAACGTGAGCCGGGGAGGACAAAAATCATGAGCGAATCGAATTATTGGGAACGGACTGACAGCTTTGAGGAGAAAATGCGGCTGCTCAACGCGGCCTGGAAACGCAAGGATTTCCGTTTGGCGCGGGCGCTAAGCCACTCTCTGCGTAACACCGCCATCCAGGCTCAGGCGGAAGAAGAGACCGTCGCCGGCGGCCCCGCGCTCCGCCGCGAGAGCGTGGACTCGCTCCCTTCCGCATGGCGCCTGTGGGCCAAGGGTTGGAGGCATTTTCAAGTTCTGGCGCTCGACGAGACCGTGGGAATGCAAAGGCCGCCCGAGCCCGTGGAGCTGACCCTCCGCGTACCCGTGGAGCACGCGTCTTCTTTGGGCCGCGAGGTGCGTGTCGCACGTATTGCCGGAGGACAGTTGCGCGAGGTTCCCTGCCAGGTTTACGGCGAAGTGCGGCGAAGAGGGGAACGCCATTGCAAACTGTTGATCCTTGCCAGCGGCCCGGCTCACCAACGCCAGTCCTATCTGATTTTCTACGGCAATCCCGACGCGGAGCTGCCGCAATTCCCCAGCGATCTCGAAACGCGCGGCGAGGGTTACGCGTTAGACATCGAGAATGACTTCTTCAAGGCTTCGCTATCCCGCCAGATGGGCCAATTGGAGAAACTCAAGATCAAGCGCGAGCATGGCTTGGAGCTCTTTGCCGGCGGCGAAGGGCACGGTGAGCCCCCCGGCATTGACTGGGCGCATGATTATGTGACCGCCGGTAGAATTCAGAAGTTGCGGATTACCCTCTGGGATTCCTGTCCCGACTACGAAGTGGTGCGCGGCCCGCTCGCCACCATCGTCCGCCGTTGGGGATTTCCCTACTCTCCGGTGCATCCCGTGTTCTCGCCGGCTCGCATCAATGTCGATGTCGAATACCGCTTCTATTCCGGACTCCCATGGTTCCACAAGTTCGGCACCATGACCGCCGTCAAAGACGTCGAGGTAGAGGCTCTGCGGGACGATGAGTGGGTGTTCTCCGGGCAGTCCTTCAAGGATTTGCTGTGGATGGGCCCTGACGGCAAGCTGCGCACCGGGCCGGTGGATCCGAAGTTCACCAATGACACCTGGGCGATCGGTTTTTACAATGATGAGAGCAACGACTCGTTCGCCGCGTTGTTTCTGGAACACCGCGCCGACGGACTACCGGAGCTGAAACATTCCGCCGGTCCACTGATGTTCTACCGCTGGCATGGACACGTCTGGAGCCGCTATCCGCTGCCCGTGAAGAACGTCCCGGCTGGGGCGGTGCTGCATCAGAAGAACGCCTATGCGGCCATCGCTTATACAAAGAACGAGGGGCCGAAACTGCTCGAAGACCTGCGGCGCAGGTTGGTGAATCCCTACGCGGCTTCGCAGGGAGAGATCAACGCCGGTGCGGCGAAAGAGACTCCGGGAAGGTTGGCGCGGCCGGGCGAGGCTGGCGACAGCCCCATTCCCAAAAAAGCCCTTTGGGAGGCTCTGATGGAATGCAAGGATGAGCAGCTTTATGTGACCGACATCGGCGTCGTGGATCTGGGCCTTGTATACGACATCCGCGTGCGCGGCGATGTGGTGCACGTCGTGATGGCGATGCCCCACCGCGGGCGTCCGCTGCTTGGTTACTTCACCTTCGGCTCAGGTGGGAACTCCGTTCCCGTCCGCCAGCAATTGTTGAAAGTGCCCGGCGTACGGAAAGTGATTGTGGAGCAGACATGGGAGCCCGGTTGGAGTTCCAACCGCCTCACCGCCGCGGGCCGCAAGAAGCTGGGGCTCGATTCCTAAGGATCCAAGATGATTGACCCCGCCCCCCCTGCCTTAACGTTCGGTTCAGAAGATCTCCGCATCCCGGACGAATTGCGTGCGCCGATCCAAGCCCATCTCGCGGAAATCCGGAAGCGGTATGTCGAGCGCGGCTGGGCCGGCCGGGTCGGCTTCGGCAAGCATCCCGCCCTGATCGTGATCGATCTCGCGCTGTGGTGGACCGATCCCGGCAATCGCTGCCAGGGCAGCAATGTGGACTCTGTGGTCGAAGCGTCTGGCCGCCTGCTGAACGCTGCCCGCGCTGCAGGCATCCCCATCTTCTTCACCACCTGGGACTACGACTGGTCGATGCCGCCCTCTCCGCACGATCGGAAAATTAAAATGGACCTGAAACCCGGCGATGAAAAATTGTTCCAACTGGATCCCCGCCTCGATCGCCAACCAAACGAGCGAATCATCGCCAAGCGCTACGCATCAAGCTTTAAGGGCACCAATCTTCACGAAAACCTGGCTGCGCTCGGAGTGGACACGCTCATCGTTGCGGGAGTCAGTACCAGCCATTGCATTTATGCGACCTGCCGCGACGCCACCGACAGCTTCCGGGTGATCGTCCCCCGCGAGGCGGTTGGCGAGCGGTGCGAACTGCTGCACGAAGTTAATCTGCTCGATATCGACTTGGATTTGGGCGACGTCCTCCCCATCGAAAACGTGCTCGCCTACCTTACAAAGGGAGCTTGACGGCCTTTCCGTCTTTCACGGAACGCCGGGCGGCTTCAATAATTTCCACCACGTCCACATTGATGTCGATCGCCAACATTCCGTCCGGGGGACGCTTTGTCCGAATGCAATGCGCCATGTAGGCAAGCGGTTCGCTACGTTCGGGCGGCAACGCATCCAGCGGAACATCCGCCGCATCCCCGCGGCCCTGCCGCAACTCCACTTTCCCGTTCCTCATGAACACACTGCCCTTCAGACCGAACACTTCCAGTTCCTGGAAGCTTCGCGGAAGATCCCAACTCCCTTCGAACAACCCGACCCCGTTCTTATAGGAGAGGATCATGGTGGCGTTATCCTCCACTTTGGGAAATTCCCCGGGACGAAGCTGGTTGGTATGCGCATACACGGTTTCGGGTTTGCCGAGATACCAGAGGCTCCAGAGCGCGTTATAGCAGCCGAAGTCCATCAGGGCGCCGCCGCCGTTTTTTTCCGGGTCGGTCAGCCAATCGAAGAACGTCTTGTTAAGACCGCTGCCGCTGCCTGGTCCACCGTGCCCGACAATGCCGCGTAGTCTCCATACCCGGCCAATATGCTGCTCGACAGCGGTCTTCTTCGCAGTGTAGTTGGCGGACCACCAGGCCATCTGGTAATTGGTCATGATGTAAATCCCGTGTTGCAGGGAAAGACGCCGGATATTTTGCGCTTCCGCCAAGGTAGACGCCAGCGGCTTTTCAAAAATCACGTGGATCTTACGAGGAGCGCAGGCCTGGACGATTTCCAGATGGCGGTTGTTCTCGACGAATGCCCATACCATCGTAGGCTTCGCCTGATCGAGCATTTTATTGGTATCGGTGTAGAAGAGGGAATCGGCCGCTCCGCGCTTCTTCGCTTCCGCGATCAGCGCCGGAATGGTCTCCGAGATGCCAACCAGCTTTGCGGGTTGGCCCTCCAGCATTTTGCCGAAGTGCCCCCAGACATGCGAATGGCGAAGGCCGATGATCGCAATCGTCTCCTGGGCGGGGCAGAGGGAGGCGAAGAGGAGTGGCAGAACTATTCTCATGGGAATCGCAATTCAAGCAATAGCTCAGATATTCGCCGTGGCGCGCCGCCGTTTAGCGGCTTCTCTCTTGGGAATCTTGTATTCCGCGATCGGCACGAACTGACCGGAGCCGACATCGAATGCAAAAACTTCGCCGGTCTCGATTTCGTAGATCCAGCCGTGCAGCCCGATCTCGCCTCGCAGCAGCCTCGCGGCGACTGCCGGCATCGTACGCAAGTGCTCCAACTGCACCAGGACATTCTCTTCAATGGCTGCCGTCAGCAGCGCCTTTCCCTCCAGATGACTGTAGTTCTCGCGCATGATACGGCGCGTCGTCTCGGCATGCGACAACCACTCCGCCACTGCCGGTACGGTCTCCAGGCTGTCCGGATCGAGCACCCCTTTTACCGCTCCGCAATGGGAGTGCCCGCAGAGGATGATGTCTTTCACGCCCAGCACCGCCACGGCAAACTCGATGGTCGCCGCTTCTCCTCCTTTCACAGCGCCGTGGGGCGGAATGATGTTGCCGGCGTTGCGGAGAATGAACAGGTCGCCCGGCTTTGACCGGGTCAACAGATTGGGATCGATGCGCGAATCCGAGCACGTGATGAACAGTGTTTCCGGATTCTGTCCGCTTGCCAGCTCCTCGAAAAGTCCTTGCAAAGGTCGAAAGCCGTGCTGTTGGAATTCGTGAATTCCTTCGATGAGCTTTTCCATTTCCCTGATGCAACCATTCTTACAGATCAGGTCTTTGCAGGCAAATGCGTGCCCCGCCCGCCCGGCGCCCCCGATATTATAAGATCCGGCCAGTACCCGGAAACAATTCTTGAACGCCGCAATCTGTAAATAGGAGTTCGTGCGGAAGTAGGGGCCGATCCCTACCTTTTGACTATTGCATTGCGGTCGATGTTTGACCTAGAATTACTGCCACTAGTGTGGGGAAGTGTCAATCGTGCCTCTAAGGTGCGCCCCGCTTTCCGCCGTCATGCTCTGAAAGTGATAGAGTGAAAATCCAACGAGGTCGCCCTATGAGAGAAGCGCTCGGTCTTTTCTTTTTCTGGTTGGCGGGTGTGAGTTACGCCCAAGGCAATCTGATGGATCAAGTCCATCGCCTCGAGGCTGCCGGCAACGGAGCCGAAGCGCGGGCGCTCCTGCGGAAAGCACTTGAAGACAGGCCAAACGACGCGGACACCGCGGTCTATCTGGCAGAGTTTCTCGATCGTCATGGGGATCCGGGAAGCCGTTCCGCTTACGAAAAGCTGCTCAGCCTCAACGTTGAGAACCCGCGTAAAGCGGCAGCCGCCCGCCGGCTGGTCGTGCTTGACCTGTTGGCGAACGATCCGAAGGCCGCTGCCAGGCATCTGGAGATCTATCGCGCCGCGGGTGGAACCGGCTTGTCGATGCCGAACCTGGACACCGCTCGGAAGAGGCAGGAAACGTCCACAGTGGAGATTCCGGGCCCGATCCGATCCTTCGCGCGCATGGCAGCCCTTTCCCCCGATCTTTCCTCCGCCGATATTTTAGGTGCGCTGGCCCGGAACGTGGTCACCAACGGGTATCAGGCCGCCAGTTCCAGCGAGGCGCTGGACCAGACCGAGTATCTCAAGCTGGTCGTAAAGTACCTTTCGCAGGCCCGCGAGCTTTCCAAACTGGCTGGCGAAGCCAAAGCCATCCGGATCGACAACTGCGAGTCGGTCCAGACGGCGGACCTTTTACGAATTCTCGGCTATCGCATGCGGGGCGGCTGCGGCACGGAAGTGGTTCTGGAAACCGTGAACGCCTCGCGGGCGTTTCTCACCATTGATTCCGGGTTTCCCCTGGCGGAACTCGAGCAGTCCCTTCGTGCGAACCGACCCTTCCACTATGGATTTGCTCCAACGAAGGTAGAGGTACTCTACACCGCCGACTACTGGCTCTCCACAAAGGAAAAGCAGAGTGGCGAGTTCATCGATGCCTTCTTAAGCGACCCGTCCCTGTGCCGGCTCTACCTGGCCATGTCCAAGCTCGATCCCGAGAGTGCCGAGGAGATGCGCAAGGCCTTAACCGTACAGCGCATCAAAGCCTTCGCGCACGTGCTGGATTTCTTCGGCGGGATGCTGCAGTTGCGCGGCGGCAAGGTTCCCGTTCCGGGAGGCCAGAAAGCGGTAGCGGTGTGGACGGAAATGGTAGGAGTTCCGCCAGACCAGGGCGCGGCCTTTCTGGAACGGCTGATTTCCCGTGACGACGGTTGGCTGGCCAGTTATTACGACTCGCTGGCTCGCATCAGCGGGCCGGTACAGGATTACCTGACCGATCCCGCCCGCATGAAACGGTTCTACAGCGCGATGCGCGGACGGATCACCAGTCCGGGCCCCGCCCGTCCCGTATTCCGCTCCAACACGGAATTAATGCTGCTGACTACCCGCATCCGGCTGGAATCCAATGGAAAACCGCATGTCCCCGGCGGCGTGGAGGTTTGGAAAAACCTCTTCGTGAATCACCCCCACGGCAAGTATGACGGTAAGTTGACGAAGGCTGCCGCTGGTTGGAAAGAAGCGGACGATGTCGTGGAAGCCTTGTTTGCGCTCTGCCGGAAGGCGGTCGAGAATGAGCCGCTGAAGATTTTCATGGCGGTGAGCGATATCAACCGGCGGCGCGAGAAGGCGCTGGAACCGGCCACCGTGGAGCGGTTAGCTCGCGATTACCGGTTGTATGGGTCCCAATATCCGCTGTTTGCCGAAGTCCCGTCGCTCAGCGATAAAACGATCCTGCAGTACCTGGATACGGCCCATTCCGTGGTTCAGATCCGCGACCAGTCTTTGCGTGCCGATACCGCCGGCACCCTGCAATCTCTCATCAGCCTTTGGCAGATCTTCCAACGTCAGGAATCGCTGAAGGCCGCGGATGCCGATGAGGCTATGAGTGGGTTACTTGGCGGTTTCGCCAAAGTGCGCAACCAGCGGGAGTTGTTTGATGCCGGGCGCGGCGGCGTTCAACGGCTGCTGAAATACACCGGCTCTTCGGATGCCGGAACGCAGGACCGGTTGTTCGACCTATTGGCGGGAACCGTCAGCTCCCCTGACGGCGAATCGCATCGCGCCATGGTACAGGAAATGATCCGGCTTTATGAGTTGCAGCGGCTGCCCTCTCTAAAGCTGCTGTTCGATGTCTCCGATCACCTGGATGCCATTGCCAAGGGCGAGAAAATGAACACGGCGCTGGTGAACCGGCTGGCCGCGCGCATCTCTGAGATCCAGGTCCCCCGTTCCGCCATGTCTACCGTGGAAAAGAATTCCATGGCTTTTGGGTATTGGACCGAGCGGCATATTGAGCAGCAGCGCAAGCTGAACATCCGCGCGCAGATTGAGAAAGCGGGAGCCGATGCCGCGAAGCTGCAGGAGGTGCGCGGCCACCTGGCCCCGATGCTGCGCGATGCACTGGTCGGATTGAGTTACGTCCACTACGCGCCTCCGGGCGCCCAAATTCTGCAAACCAATCCCATTTTTGTTCGCAGCCACGATTTCCTCGGGCTGCAGGGATCCACGCAGACCTGGAAATCCACCGAGGTCTTCGGTACGGGTTGGCCTTCCAGCGCGGGCGGCCGCCTTGTCGGTTCGCTCTCGGGGCTGCCCTATGCCTTGGCCGAAGCGGAACAGAATTTCCTGATTCCCTCGCGCGAGCAAGCGCTCATCTGGGGAGATCTGGTGCCCCAGATGATCCTGATGGCCAAAGTTTCCCGCTGGTGGAATGTGACGCCTTCGCAGATCCATTGGGTCGGCCTGCATATGCGCAATGGCGAGAGAGTGATGGCGGAAGCCTCTCTCGACCCCAGCCTTCTGAAGCATGTGATGGAATCGTTGGACCGCCATGCGGCGCCGAATCGCGCACGCCGTATCGAGCAACTGGTGGGCGTGGGAAACATACGCAAGGCTCTCGATCTCACCACGCCGGCGGAGTTGTTTCTGTTGAGCGCCGATCTGGCGGGTCCCACCAAATCCTACGGGCCTCTGGCCGGCGACATCCGGCGCCTGGCCGCGGAGCAGCCGGACAAGATCAGCTACGCCGCCATCTCGCGAGCCTTTGGCACTCCCAAGCCGACCCTTGCCAACAGCTATCATCCCGAGCTGCTCAATCTGCGAACTTTTCCCACTCTCATGGGATATTCCAGCCGCATCATGGCCGAAAGTTGGGAGTCCAATCTGCTTTACTACGCGGCGTTGGCCGATGAGTTACAAATCGCGCCCTCACAGCTTAACCTGCTAATTCCGGAGTGGACACAGAAGACAGTGGAGCGTATTTTCGCTACCCATCTCGAGGATTGGCCGGCCCTCCTTCGCAGCCTGCGGACCGTGGGCGCGGATGCTCGCGAGCAGGCTCGCAAAGGAGCCAACACAGTGGCCAAGACACTGAAGTAAACTTTTCTACAGCGGTTCAGGAGGAATATTCGGAACATGCGCAGGCTATGGATTCTCGGGATGGCCGCTTCCGCTCTGTTCGGGGCAGCTTGGCTCTACGCCCAGGAGACGACACGTCCGACGTTCAAGGTGAAGGTCGACATGGTGGTGCTCACCTTCACCGTCACCGATAACAAAGGGCGTTATATTAACGGACTCAAACCTAATGATTTCCGCGTCCTGGAAGATGGGATTCAGCAGCGGCTGAACACCTTCGCCGAAGGCAACAAAACGCCTCTTCAAATGAAGGAGGATGGAACTTCGCAGCCGATGATTGTGAACGCCGAAGAACGCGAAAAAGGCGGCGCCGCTGATGCATTCGTCGGTACCAACGTATTCGTTCTCTTTGATACCAGCAATTACATGTACCGGGGTTTCGTCTACGCCTCCGATGCGATCGCCGACTTCATTCGCGGCCTCGATCGGGCCGACTCCGTCGCGGTCTATACGTTCAGCCGCAATCTGTCGCGGGCTGCTTCGCTTGGCAAGGACCATAACGATGCCATCTTCGGGCTTCGCAAGGCTGTCGCTGGAGACGACGCGGCGCTCTACAACGGCCTGCTCCTCACCTTGCGCGACGCCGCAAAGGTCCCCGGACGCAAAGTCGTGATCGTATTCTCGAACGGGCCGGACAACGCCAGCATGGTGGCGCCGGACGATGTGCGCGCGGTTGCGGAAGACGAGGGTATCCCGATCTATGTCATCTCGACCAACGACGCCTCGAAAGATCCGATCTCCTCGAGCGTGTTTAAGCGTATTTCCACCCGCACCGGCGGCCAGGTCTATTTCGCCAAAACATGGCAGAAACAGGTGGAGGCTTTCGAGTCCATTCGCGAATCGCTCGGCAACTCCTATACGGTCACTTATTATCCGCAGCCGAATCCCAACGAAGGATTTCGCAAAGTAGGTGTGGAAATCGTATCCGACGCGGGCAAGAAATATCGGGTTCGCGCCCGGCCCGGCTATCGTCCCCGCGGCGGATTCTAAAGGCCCAGGATCCCCGGCCTTCTGCCTGATCTGGTCGAAGTACTCCTGCCCCTGGAGTGTCTCCGGCCACGCCTGGCTATCTGCTGAACCCATCCGCATCCGCCTCCGGCAGTGTACACTGGCTTATTTCCCGTGAAGCATTTCTCCGCCTGGATTCCCGCGCTGTCCATGATGGCCGTTTCCCTGATCAGCTATATCGATCGCACGACGTTGGCGCTGCTTGCTCCAACAATTCTTAAGGAAACACACTTGAATGCCGAGGAGTACGGCTGGATCATTTCCGCATTCTCGGTCGCTTACATGATCGGTAATCCTGTGTGGGGGCGGCTGCTGGACCGCGTCGGCGTGGGCGTCGGGATGGCGGCGGCGGTCGGTTTCTGGACGCTGGCTTCCGTATCCCATGCATTCGCAATTGGTTTCTGGAGCTTCGCACTCGCCCGCGCCGCCCTTGGCTTCGGCGAAGGAGCGACCTTTCCAGGTGGTTTGCGCACCATCATGCAGACACTCGATGTTCGACTGCGATCCCGAGGGATCGCCGTTGCCTATAGCGGAGGCTCGTTAGGCGCGGTAGTCACCCCTGTCATCGTCACCCCGATCGCGTTGCTCTGGGGATGGCGCGGCGCCTTCTGGTTCACCGGGTTGGTTGGCATGGCATGGCTGACCTGGTGGTATTTTGTGAGCCGCCGCGAAGATATCCGGCAGCGCCGGATGGCGGCGGACGCCGGACTGGCGCATCCCGGCTTTCTCGATCGGAGGCTGTGGGGTTTCATGGCTGTCTACGCATTAGGCGGGCTGCCGCTTGCCTTTGTTCTATACACCGCCTCTCTGTACCTTGGGCAGTCGATGGGACTTTCTCAGGCAAGTATTGGAAAGCTGTTATGGATTCCCCCGCTCGGCTGGGAAGCGGGATATTTCTTCTGGGGGTGGCAGGCGGACCGTGCGGGATTGCGCTCCGGCGGCTCGATGACGGCATTTCGCCGGTTTTTCCTGTTGCTGATGGTGCTGAGTATCCCCCTCGCTTTTGGAGTTCATCTGCGCTCCGTGTGGTTGCTGATGGGGTTGCTGTTCTTTGCAATGTTTGTCGCGGCGGGCTTTGTGATCATCGGCGTGGCCTACGCCACCAGTATTTATTCCAGCGATCACGCCGGCTTCCTGGCGGGTCTGGGCGCAGGCTCGTGGTCCGCCGTGGTCGCGCTCCTGATGCCCTGGTTCGGCCACTTCTTCGATCAACGCGACTACAACCGGGCTTTCACCTTGGCAGCCGCCTTCCCCGTGCTCGGTTGGGCAGCCTGGATGCTGTTGAATGCCAGTAACAAAAACCTGAAACGGACTGCGATCCGTTTGAGGCCGGCGCTTCGCGACCCAGGTTAGCGCTCTTGGTGATCCCGTTTCGCTCACGTCCCCCGGCCCGCCGGAGTAAAACTCCCTTGCTATCCTGAGGAACATGAGATTCGTGGCGTTTGCATTACTCTTGCCGTTTGTCTGTTCCGCCCAACTCGTCCCCGATGTTCGCGCCGCCATTGCCCGGGACGATTTCCCCGCTGCTGAAAAATTAGTTGGCGATTTTCGCAGGCAGAATGGCGTCTCCCCGGAGATGCTGGTGGGTCACTCCTGGCTGGGTCGCGGCGCACTGGCGCAGAAGCGGTTCGACCAGGCCGATAAGTACGCCGCGGAAACCCGCCGCATGGCGCTCGATCTGCTGAAAGGGCGCAAATTGGACGACGAAGATCGCCTGCCCATCGCGCTCGGCGCATCGATCGAAGTGCAAGCGCAGGTCCTTGCTGGAAAGGGCCAGCGCAGCGAGGGAATCTCCTTTCTCAAGAAAGAGCTGGCCGCCTGGCACGGAACCTCCATGCGCTCACGCATCCAGAAGAATATTCACCTGTTGAGCCTCGTCGGCACCACGCCGCCTCCGCTCGAATGGAACGAATACATCGGAACGAAGCCGCCTTCCCTGGCCGCCCTCAAAGGCAACGCGGTACTACTCTTCTTCTGGGCTCACTGGTGCCCGGACTGTAAGTACGAATCTGGCGTGCTTGCGCAGCTCCGCGATAAATACGCGGCCAAGGGCCTCATGATTCTCGGGCCCACACGCTATTACGGCTATACCGCCGGCGGCGTGGACGCAACGCCGGAAAAGGAAAAACCCTACATCGATAAAATTCGCAAGGAATTCTACTCCGGCCTCACGCAAATGCCCGTGCCGCTCAGTAGCGAAATCTTCAATATCTACGGGGCCAGCACCACTCCCACTCTGGTATTGCTGGACCGGAAGGGAATCGTGCGCATGTATCATCCCGGTCGAATGACCTACGAGGAGCTGGCTAACGAAATCGAAAAGGTCCTGTAAGCCTAACGGCCTTTTCCCGCCGCCGGAGCTCCGGCCGCCACCGCCAGCGGCTCTTCGACGACAGCCGCCCCTGCTAACCCGAGAGCCTTACGCACTTCCAAGTCCAGTTTGAGACGCGTCTCCTCGTGGTCCTTCATGAATTGCCGGGCATTCTCACGCCCCTGGCCGATCCGCTCCCCTTTGTAGCTGTACCACGAGCCGCTCTTTTCCACGATGTTGTTCGCCACAGCCATGTCCAGCAGATCCCCTTCCTTGGAAATCCCTTCGCCGTACATGATGTCGAACTCCGCCTCGCGGAAAGGAGGCGCCAGTTTGTTCTTCACGATCTTAACTTTGGTCCGGTTGCCGGTCACGGTCTCACCGTCTTTGATCGCGGCGATGCGGCGGATGTCCGCGCGCACCGAGGAATAAAACTTCAATGCGCGTCCGCCGGTGGTCGTT
>DATLCW010000040.1:0-14158 GCA_035526195.1 Bryobacteraceae bacterium | reverse complement strand
ATCTTCCATCAGGTTATAAATGGGAACACATCCGTTTCCATTCAGCCACGATTCGAGATATTGAATGCCGATATCGACATTCGTCCGGACGCCTTCTTCCGTGATATCGCCGGTATGCGGGCGCAGCAGATTCGCCGCCGTAACCGCGACATCGTCGCGCTTGACATGAATCTGGTTCGGAGTGGGCATATGCTCATCGAAGACGCTCTTCGCGATCGCCACTAAACCAGGATGCGCCACCCACGTCCCGTCATGCCCCGCCTTTACCTCCCGCAACTTGTCCAGCCGCACTTTCTCTAACGCCTTGTTATTGGCATCCGCATCGCCTTTGATAGGAATCTGCGCCGCCATCCCGCCCATGGCATGGATCTCGCGCTTGTGGCAGGTATGGATCAATAAATCGACGTAAGACTTCAAAAACGCCTGATCCATGGTGACCTGGGCGCGATTGGGCAGGATTTTGTCCGCGCGGGTTCCCAGCTTCTTGATGTAGCTGAAAATGTAATCCCATCGCCCGCAATTCAATCCGGCGGAATGGTCGCGCAGTTCATAGAGAATCTCATCCATTTCAAAGGCCGCAAGAATAGTTTCGATCAGCACCGTGGCGCGAACGGATCCCTGGGGCACACCGCAATAATCCTGCGCAAACCGGAAAACATCGTTCCACAGGCGCGCCTCCAGATGGCTCTCCATTTTCGGCAGATAGAAATAGGGCCCTGAGCCGCGCGCCAATGCCTGCTTCGCGTTGTGAAAGAAGTACAGCCCGAAGTCGAATAAGGATCCCGAAACAGGCTGGCCGTCCACCAGCATATGCTTCTCGACCAAATGCCAGCCCCGCGGCCTCACCAGCAACACCGCGGTCTTCTCATTCAGCTTGTAGGCTTTGCCTTCCGGACTGGTAAAGCCAATCGTCCCATTGACAGCGTCGCGCAGATTGATCTGGCCCTGTACGTTGTTGTCCCAGGTTGGCGCATTCGAGTCTTCTAAATCGGCCATGAACATGGTAGCCCCGGAGTTGAGGGCGTTAATAATCATCTTGCGATCCACGGGGCCGGTGATTTCCACCCGCCGGTCGAGCAGCGGTTGAGGGATCGGCGCAACCGTCCACCGCGATTCTCGAATTTCTCTCGTGCTGTCCAGAAAGTCCGGCAGCGATCCCTGCTGCAGTTCCAGCCAGCGCGCCGCCCGTCGGCCTAACAGATCCTGCCGGCGCGGCTCAAACTGCCGTGCCATCTCGACGAGAAATTGAATCGCCTCCGGCGTCAGAATCTCGTTGTAAGCACCCTCCACGGGCCGGGTGAATCGGGAACTACTCATAGCGAAGCGCCTCCACGGGATCCAGCCGCGCAGCTTTGAATGCGGGCCAGACTCCAAAGAATACCCCGACAGTGACGCTCATGCCAAACCCTGTCGCAACCGACCATATGGGAACGCGGGATGGTAGCGACGGCACCAATGCCCCTATCAGCGTAGTCATCACGATCGAGAGCAGGATGCCGATGACGCCTCCGGCTCCCGTCAGTGCCACGGCCTCGGTCAGAAACTGCAGTACGATGTCGCTCCGGCGGGCGCCAATCGCCTTACGAACCCCGATCTCCCGAGTCCGCTCGGTGACGCTCACCAGCATGATGTTCATCACTCCGATACCACCCACCAGCAAACCCAACCCGGAAAGCGAAATCGACGCCAGCACCACCGCGCTGGTCACCCGGTCAAAATTCTTAATGATCTGATCCGCCGTCGTAATCTCGAAATCATTCCCAGTTCCAGCGGGAACGCGCCGCAGCTTTCGCAAAATGGCCTGCGCCTCATCGAGCGCCTGATCCCGTTGGCCTTCCTTCGAATGCACCGTAAGAAGATAATTTTGTAATTGGGGATAGCGCTGACGGGCGGTCTGCAGCGGGATCACCAACTGGTAGTCCAGTTCATTCTCACCAAAGAATCCCCCTTTGGCGGGAGCGAACACGCCGATCACGATGTACTCCGCGCCACTCACGTTCACCGCTTTCCCCAGCGCCTTTCCATCGGGAAATAAAGACGCCGCCAAGCTTGGCCCAATTACCCCCACCTTCGCGGCGCGGGTTGCTTCCTGTTCTGAGAAAGCGCGGCCGGTACTGAGATCGCGCGGGGATACTTGAAAAGTATTCGCGGAATAGGCGGCGATCCCCACTTTGTCCGATTCATAGCCCGGCACCCGCGCTACCAGAGGTTGCCGGCCCACGATGCTGGGCACCAGCAACTGCACAGCCACATCTTCTACGGACAGGGAGAGCCGCTTGATCGCCTCGGCATACTCGGGCAGGATGGGCTTGCGACGCAGTTCACTGGTCTTCCTTCTCTGACCGGGCCGTTCATTCGGGTCGCCGCTATAACGCGCCACCGTGATGTTATTCGGGCCGAATCCCTCGAAGAATTCCACGATCCCCTGGCGCAATCCGGTGAGCAGACTCGACACGGTAACCACCGTGGTAATACCAATGACAATTCCCAAAATCGTCAATCCCGAACGGAAGCGATGCGCCCACACGGAGTCGATCGCCAGCCTCATGTTGGTACCTGCGCCGATGCGCATTGCCTATTCCGCCCTCAAGGCGACAACCGGATCCAGTGTGGAAGCGCGCGCCGCCGGATACCAGCCCGAAACGATTCCCACTACACTCGAAACAACCAGGGCCAGCAGCGCGTAGGGCACGGTGATCTCGAGTTTCACTCCCAGCAGCCGCGACGCAATGGCAATCACGCCCCACCCAAGGAGCAGGCCGATCCCGCCGCCTATGGCCGACATCATTGTCGATTCAATCAGGAACTGCAGCATAATGTCGCCCCGCCGCGCTCCAACCGCCTTCCGGATGCCAATCTCTCGCGTACGCTCGGTGACGCTTACCAACATAATATTCATGATGACGATGCCTCCCACCACCAGCGAGATGGCCGTTACCGGGATTACGACAGCGCTCACCAGCGCCAACATACTATCGATGAAAGCGCGGATTGCATCCGGCGTGAGTGCTTCAAAGTTATCGGATGCGCCCGGCTTGGAATGAAAACGCGTCCGCAGGGCAACCCGGGAAAGGTCCATCGCATCGTCCATCGACAGTCCAGTGCCGGCTTTGGCTTTGCCAAACACGGCAAAGCCGCTCTGGCGGGCTGCGAATGCCTTCAGGAAAACCGTCGCTGGAATGTACACCGGATTGTCCTGAGCCGTTCGCGCCCCGCTGGCTCCCAGCCGCTCCTGAACCCCGACGATGACAAAATCAAGCCTGCGAACCTTAATGATCTTCCCCAGCGGCGTCGAGTCCGCGAAGAACACCGCGCGTAATTCATCGCCGATCACGGCCACCTGCTGCCGGTTGCGTTCCTCCTGATCGGTGAAGAAGCGCCCCTCGGTGAGCGCGACGTCGCGAATCTGCGGCAACGTGGAAGAAACTCCCAAGATGGTCGCTGCCGGAAAAGTCGTGTTGTCGTGCTTCACATCCTCTATCCGCTGGGTGTACGGGGAGTATAAAATACGGTCGCCTGTCGTAGCGCGCAAATAGTCAAGCTCTTCCTCGCGGATCGGCTTGTTGCGCCGTATGCGCTCGGCCCGTTCCAGGCGGCTCATTTTGCCAAAACCGAGAGACTGGGCGATCATGTAGCTCTCGCTGCCGAAAATCTTCGAGGTGGTTTCATTGGCGTAGTTGCCCATGCCCTCGATGGCGGCTCCGACCATAACTACGCTGGAGACCCCGATGATGACTCCCAGCAAGGTAAGAAACGTCCGGAGCTTATGCGAACGCAGAGAATCCAATGCCAGCCGGAATGCAGTGAGAGTGTTCCCGGTACGGACAGCCATCCGTTCCTATCGTAGCGTGGCGAATTCGCGATCCGTGCCCTGGCCGGTATTCGCGACGTGACCATCCCGCTGCTGCGGACGGTACAGATGGATACCGCGGCGCTGGCGTTCACGGCGTTGGTGGCATTGGCGACAGGCTTTCTGTTCGGGGTTGTGCCGGCTTTGCAACTGGCGCGCGCCAAAGAGTCCGAGGCGCTGAAGGATTCCGGCAGGAGTGTTAGCGAGGGCATCGCAGTGCCTCCACCCGCGGCGTTCTGGTCCTTTCCCAGGTTGCTGTTGCTTGTGTCCTGCTGGTAGGCGCGGGCTTGCTCAAAACTCGGTTTCCGGCCCGAGCAGACGGCCGTCTGGAGAATCGACACCGGCGAAAAATACCCGTCGACAGCGGCCCGGGTGACCTTGTATGACCGCATCGTCCGGCGCCTGGAGGCGATTCCGGGGGTCGATTCGGCCGGAGTCACCGATGCGCTGCCTCTCAGCCGCGACCGGAGTTGGGGAATCCGCGGCCGGGGCATAACCTATGCGCCAGGCCAAATGTTGATCGCGCATCCTCGGTTAATCGATTGGCGCTACATCCGGACCATGCGCATCCCCCTCATTGCCGGGCGCGATCTGCTTGAGAGCGACACCGGAAAAAGCGAGCCAGTGGCCCCGGGAAAACGCCGTCGGAAAAATAGCCGTGATCGACGGCGGGCGGCGCGTGGTAGGCGTAGTGGGAAACGTGCGGCACCAAGCACTCGAACAGGAGGGCGGAATGGAGGCTTACCTGCCTCTTACACAGACCGGAAGTTCGTCGGTTGAAGTAGTAGTGAGGACCAGGCTGCCGCCAGACTCGCTGGCTTCCGCGGTGCGTGCGGCTTTACGTGAAGTGCGTAGTCTCTTACGGAGCCGGACAGCGGACCCATGAGATCGGTATCCGGATGGCGCTTGGTGCCTCGGTGGCCCGGATCCGGCGCGACGTGATGGCGCGCACCCTGCACCAGGTTGCTGGAGGGATTGCGCTTGGTGTCGCCGGGGCGTTAGCGCTGGCCCGGCTATCTTCCTCCCTGCTGTTTGAATTGGAGCCAACTGATCCCATCACGTTCGCCATGACGATGGCTTTATTGCTCGCCGTGGCTATCTTAGCCGCCTATGCACCGGCAGGGCGCGCTTCGCGGGTGAGTCCCTTGTCCGCGCTGCGCGGGGCATGAAAAGCGCCGCGGCGCTGGCCGGGAATTCCGCGGGTACTCAGAGAGAGGCTCAGGATGTCCGCGCACGCGTGCAGGGAATAGTCACGGATGCATCTCAAGCGCCGGAGAAGCGCCAGCGTCATAGCGGCCGACTCTCGAAAAACACTCACGGTGTGCATTCTATCTTAGAAACTGCGGACCGCCATTGACACAACATCGTCAACGCGTATCATTTCCTTCACCACGAATGGCTCGCCGTACTTAACGCCAATCAGATTCCCATAGAAGCGCGCCACCGACCCTAAGCGGTCCTGGATCTCTTCCCGTTTCGGGAAAAGATCCGATTCGCCCCCCTGATCCCCGTACTGCGATTGATAGGCCATCAACGCCTGCATCCGGCGTTCAAACTGCGCCGAGATATCGACCACGAACGACGGCGTCACATTCGCATAGAGCGACGAGTAGATCACTTTAAACGGACGGTGCGGCCGCGATTCGCCTTCATCGATCTTCGCCAGCCCGGAAAGAAAGCACGCCTCATAGGCGAGCTCCGCAGTCTTGTAATGATCGGGATGGCGGCCTTCCCAATACGGCAGAATCACCACTCGCGGGCGGAGGCGGCGCATCTCCCCCACCATCGTCATCCGCGCCGGAAGCGAATTATCCAACCGCGCATCGGGAAAGCGAAGGTTCCCCCGCCACGCCAGTTGAAGATGCTTTGCCGCCGCCATCGATTCTTCAATCCGCAGCGCCGGCGACCCACGGGTTCCCATGTCTCCGGCCGTCAAGTCCAGCACTCCCGTGCGGTAGCCCGTCTCCGCCATGCGCAGCATCGTGCCGCCGCAGGTTTGCTCCACATCGTCGGGATGTGCCGCAATCGCCAGCAGATCGAGTGGTTTGAAATCATCCGCTAAATCGAGCATGGGATCACCAGTTGAGGTCGGGGCGATGAAGAAAGCGCTCTCGCGGACGCATCGCGTTGATCAGCAGATATCCAGCCACAAAACCGCCCACATGCGCAAACCACGCAACCCCCCCTTGGGAAGCCTGCGAATATCCCACCTGGCCCACTCCATTGAAAATCTGCAGAATGAACCAGAGAGCCAGAATGATCACCGCGGGAATCTCCACCGTTGTAAAGAATACGAAAAAGAACATTAACGTGAGAATGCGCGAGCGGGGAAACTTGGCCAGATAGGCGCCCATCACTCCCGCGATGGCGCCGCTTGCGCCAATGGTCGGCAGCCGTGAGCCAGGGTTGAAGATCACGTGCACCAAACCCGCCGCTACTCCGCAAAGCAGATAGAACAGGAAATACTTCGTATGCCCGAGGATGTCCTCGATGTTGTCGCCATAGATCCACAGAAACCACATGTTTCCAATCAGGTGCATCCAGCCCCCATGGAGAAACATGGAAGTGATCAGATCCCCGGGCTGAAAGCGCCGTGGCACTACGCCCAGCGTGCTGATCAGCTCATTCCTTGAAAAGTCGTCGAGCGAAATCTCGTAGAAAAAGGCGAACACGTTCACCAGGATGATGCCCATCGTAATGATAGGAGTGGTGTGGCTCGGCTGCGTATCGCGAAGCGGAATCATGCGCTGGCGCAGTAGCCCGAGCGTTGCGCGTACTCAGGATGCACCCTCCGCTCCGCCTTTCCCATCAATGCATAGGCTTCCGCCGCCGTGCTGATCCCGCCCCGCGCACCCAGCGCGCGGCAGTTCAAAGCCGCCATTGCATTCGAAAAGTCGAGCGCTTCTCTCATCGGCATTCCCTGGAGCACAGCATAGCAAAAGCCCCCATGAAACACGTCTCCGGCGCCAGTCGTATCCACGCAGTTCACCACAAACGCCGGTGAATAGTACACCCTTCCGTCCACTCTTGCCAACGCGCCGTACGAACCCAGCGTCATCGCAGCGACCGGAATGCCATACTCCTTCTGAATCAGGTCGAGTGCTTTCAACGGATCCTTTTCCTTTGTCCAGGAAACCGGAAATTCCGAGCTCGCAACCAGGTGCGTGACGTGCGGCAGCACCCGTTCAAAGCCCGCATAGATGGTGTCGACATCCACCGTGACAGGAATTCCCGCCTGCCGCGCAATCTGTGCCGCGTACTCCACGGCCTGCGTATCATGGCCGTCGATGTGCAATAGCCGGCCGCATGTGATCATCTCGGGCTCGAGTTCCCGCGGTTGTAAGCGCAGTCCTTCCGGCCTGCTCCAGAACACAGTTCGTTCCCCCGTCGTACGGTCGATAATGATATACGCGGTCTGGTTGGGACACCCCAGGCGCACCTGCACATCGTCCAGGTTAATTCCCGTTCCGCGGAGGCTTTCCATCTGAATCCTGCCCCGCTCATCATCTCCCATCGTCCCGATGTACTTGGTGCGCAGCCCGAGTTTCGCGCACGCCACCATCGCGCTTGCCACCTGGCCCCCGGGACTCATCATCTCTTCGTCGAAAGCCACTTTACCGGCATACGGCGGAAAATGGGGAACCAGAATTACGGTGTCAGTGGCGTTGAGGCCTATACCCACCACATCAAAATCGGGCATAACCCGGCATGGTAACATGCTCGGGCGGGGACACTTCTACCCAAGCACGTTTTCCCAGATCGGCGTGAGAAAATAGCCCTGCTTCCCCTTGATATCGGACTTGGAACTGTTCTTCTTCACGATCTCCATCAGCATGCCCGAGTTCCCATCCACCGATGTAATGCCCGAAGCGTCGGCGGCAACCACGACGAAGTGGTGATTGAGCCCCATAGGATTCACCACGCCAATATCGCCCGGCTGCGGCCACGTCACCACCCGGTATTCATCCTGCGGTTTGGGTTTTCCAATGCTGTACTTCAACGGCCACGATGACAGCCGCAACCCCACGCTCTTATGAACGTAAAGGGAGAAAATGCCGCACCACGACACGATGTCCGTATTGTTGCGCTCCTGCGCCGTGTACTGTCTTTGATACATCGATTCCGCCTGTGGCGTAAGAGTCAGGCATCGCTGCGGAGCCGGACCGCCGGCCACCGTGAAGATATCCATGATCGCCTTGCCTCCCTGCCGGAGACGGGTCGATCGATCGGCGCACAGTTTGCCCGCCACCCGCGGATCAGCCGCATCCGCCTTATCGACACCCGGCTTCCAACCGCCGTATTTATTGAAGTTCTGGATCGCGCACTGCACAATCCGCTCCCGCGCCGCCGCTTCATTCGCTGGCATGGAACCCGGTGCCGGAGGCGTGTCCGAGCTTCCTGGAACCGCCGCCGGACCGGGTGCGGGCGGCGACGGGTTACCCGAAGCCCCTGGACTCCCCGGTGATTTGGATCCCAGCAGCGCCGTCCACGTGGCCGCACCCACAATCCCATCGGGGGTTAGTCCGCGCTTACCTTGGAACTCGATCACGCGCAGGCGGGTTTGCTGGCCGAAATTACCATCCTCCCCAATTTTTCCCAGCGCGGATGGACTCTGATTTAAGAGCGATTGCAGTTGCTTCACCGCCGGTCCGGTGGATCCAAATTTAAGGGTGGAGTTCATTTTTTGTTCCTCAACCAGTCAGGCGCGGTTGAGTCGCGAGATCAATCATCGTTCCACAGATTGCGGCGGAGTCCGCGGGTTAGAATGCAAGTAGGCATGAAACAACTCATCAAAATCGTGCGCAGCGCCGGCGCACACTGGGTAGGCGATGGCTTTCCCGTACAGTCCCTCTTCTCCTACGACGCCATGGGGACGCAGATGAGTCCCTTTCTACTGCTCGACTATGCCGCTCCCACTTCGTTTCCGCCATCGGGCCGCCGCGCTGGCGTCGGCGAACATCCCCACCGCGGCTTTGAAACCGTAACGATCGTGTATCAGGGCTCGCTGGAACACCGGGATTCTGGCGGGAACCACGGCAGAATCGGCCCCGGCGACGTGCAGTGGATGACCGCTGCCTCCGGCGTTGTTCATGAAGAGTTTCATGCGGAGGAGTTCCGGCGGCTCGGCGGGGTGCTCGAGATGGTGCAGCTTTGGGTAAACCTGCCGGCGAAGCACAAGATGTCCCCTCCCCGTTATCAGGAAATTACCGATGCCCGGATCCCGTCGGTCGTCCTGGCCGGTGGCGCTGGAACCCTTCGCGTCATCGCCGGAGATTTTAACGGCACGCCTGGCCCCGTGGTCACGGTTACCCCCGTCCATATCTGGGATTTGCGCCTCAATGCCGGCACGTCAACTCCCTTAACCCTTCCCGAAGGCTACACAACCGCGCTGGTAGTTCTCAAGGGTTCACTGAAGTTGAGCGCGTCCGAGACAGCCCGAGCGGCCGAAATGGCGCTATTCGAACGCGCGGGCGGCGGCATTTCCATCGAATGTGTGGAGGATGCAAAGGCGCTTCTGCTCTGCGGAGAGCCGATCGATGAACCGATCGTGGGTCGAGGTCCGTTTGTGATGAACACACAGCGGGAAATTGAGCAGGCGATGCGCGACTACCAAAGCGGCCGTATGGGCCATCTGACGTGAAACGCCGTTCCGTTCAGGGGCCTGTGATATTGTTGCCTTAACGCCATGTCCTCTTACACGTCCTCTCGACGCGCCTTCCTTGCTACTGCCGCTGCATCGGCCGCATCGGCTGCCTCGTTCAAACGCGTTCCGGTAGGCATCGAGCTCTACTCGGTTCGCGATCAGCTCAAGGAAGATTTCACTGGGACCGTAAAGGCAGTCGCCGGGCTTGGCTACGAAGGCGTTGAATTCTACTCTCCTTATTTTGAATGGACGAGTGCCCAGGCGAAGGATATCCGAAAACTCCTTGATGATCTAGGCATACGCTGCTACTCTACTCACAACGGATCCGGCTCGTTTTCCCCCGGGAATATCTCGAAAGCCATTGAGCTGAATCAGATTCTCGGAAGCAAATTCATCATCATGGCCAGTGCCGGCCGTGTGCAGGATCTGGACGGATGGAAAACAGTAGCCGGCCTCCTGACGCAGGGAGCCGAAAAGATGCGCCCCGCCGGGCTCCGTGCGGGGTTTCACAACCATCAAGCCGAGTTCATGCCCATCAACGGCACGCGCCCCATGGATATTCTCGCAAAGAATACGCCGCCGGAAGTCGTCCTTCAACTGGATGTCGGCACTTGTATCCACGCCGGCTCCGATCCGGTTGCCTGGATTAACCAGAATCCCGGGCGCATCGTTTCCATGCACTGCAAGGACTGGGCTCCCGGCGACGATAAAGGCTATCAGGTTTTGTTCGGCGAAGGCGCCGCCCCGTGGGCCCAGATTTTTAAGGCTGCCGAGAAAAGCGGAGGAATCGAGTACTACCTCATCGAGCAGGAGGGCAGCCGCTTCCCACCCATGGAAACTGCCGGCCGCTGTCTGAAGACGTTCCGGAAACTTAGAAGTTAGAATGAGCGCCATTTCTCCCGAGACGCTTAAGGAGATGGGTGTGGTTGGCGCCGGCGGCGCCGGCTTCCCCACCTACGTCAAAGCCGCTTCCAAAGTTGAGTTCGTTCTGGCTAACGGGGCCGAGTGTGAGCCCTTACTTCACAAAGACTTCGAGCTCATGTGCCGCTACCCGGCCGAAATATGCGCCGGCATGACCCTGATGATGGAAGCCACCGGCGCCGCTAATGGCAAATTCGGGCTGAAGGAAAAGAATCAGGCCGCCGTGAATGCCATCGGGCCGGAGGCGCACAAGCGCGGTTTCGACCTGGTGCTGCTGGGGGACTTTTATCCCTCAGGCGACGAGTATGAGCTGGTGTACTCCGCCACTGGCCGCCTCATCCCCCCCGCGGGCATCCCATTGCAGGTGGGCTGCGTCGTGAATAACGTGGAGACTTTCTACAATCTGCACCAGGCAAGCGAACATCAACTTCCGGTCACCCGCAAATTCCTCTCCGTCACCGGAACCGTCGGTAAGCCGCAATCGCTCTGGGCGCCCATCGGCACCAGCTTCCGCGATCTGATCGCCCATTGCGGCGGAGCCACCGTTTCTGACTTCGGTATGTTTGTAAGCGGCATCATGATGGGAACGCTCTCCTACGATCTGGACGACGTCGTTACCCGAACCACCGGCGGACTGATCCTGTTACCGAAGAGTCACTACCTCTTCACCCGCAAGGACCGTCCCCTGGAAGACATGAACCGTATCGGAAAGTCCGCCTGCGACCAGTGCAGCTACTGTACCGAGTTCTGTCCGCGGTTCCTTCTGGGCTATGACATCCAGCCCCATAAGGTAATGCGCAGTCTCGGCTTCACCCTTACCGGAGCCAGCAATTGGAATCAGTGGGGAGAACTCTGCTGCGCCTGTGGCATCTGTACCCTTTATGCCTGTCCCGAAGAGCTGTATCCGAAGGAAGCTTGTGATCAGGCCAAGACCAGCCTGCGCCAGGAAAACATCAAATTCATTCAGCAAAAGCCGGTAAAGGTGCATCCCATGAAGGAGTACCGCCGCTTGCCTCTATCGATGCTCCGCCAGCGCTTGCAGGTGGAGAGTTACGAATGCGAAACACCATTCCAGGCGAGTGAGCCGGCTCCTTTTCAAGTGAGAATCAAACTGAAGCAGCACGCCGGCCAGCCGGCTGTACCCATTGTTAAAGAAGGCGACACCGTGCGCCTCAACCAACCGATCGCACGAGTCGGTGAGAATGACCTCGGAGTCACAATCCACTCCAGCGTCAACGGTTCTATCCATCAAATCACCAGGGACGCAATTGAGATATGGCGGTAAAAAACTCAATGGGCCTGATGGAGCTGAGCAGCATTGCCGCCGGCTTCCAGGTCACCGATGCGATGCTCAAGGCGGCCGATGTCGAACTGCTGCTTGCCCGCACCATCTGCTCCGGCAAGTATATGGTAGTGGTGCGCGGCGATGTGGCTGCGGTGGAGTCCGCCGTCGGCGCCGGAATGACCGCCGGCGACTTCTCGGTCATCGATAAATTCATCATCCCCAATATTCATGAGACGATTTTCCCCGCCATCAGCGGACTCACAAAAATCGAGCATCTTGACGCCCTCGGGATCATCGAATCCTTCTCGGTAGCCTCGCTCGTGGAGGGAGCGGACGCCATGGCCAAATCGGCCAACATCCGCCTGATTGAAGTGCGTCTGGCGATGGCGCTGGGAGGCAAGGCGTTCGCCAGTTGCACCGGTTCGGTGTCCGCGGTCTCCGCGGCGGTAGAAGCGGGAGCCCGTGCGATCGCCAGGAAGGGCATGCTGGTAAACAAAGTGGTGATCCCGAACCCGCGCCCGGAGTTGCTGAACGAGATGATCTAATCCTGGACGAGCCTCTGCTCTAAGTTCGTCGAGTCCATAAGCTTGAACTGCGCATTCCAATGATGTCGATCAGTTTGTAGCGCTGCGACGCAAGGCTCTCTCATTCTCTCATTGTGAAATAGTTGATCGACATCCATCAGGAGTTAGAATTGTCCAAATTAGCAGCTCCCGTCCCCAGTCTCAAAGCAAGGTGCCCCGGAGTATCATGCTTGCAACGGTGAAGTAGATAACCAGTCCGGTCACATCCACGAGTGTCGCGACGAAGGGAGCAGAAGCGCTGGCGGGATCCAGCCCGAGACGGCGCAAAATGAACGGCAGCGTGGATCCGGCAATCGTTCCGAACAAAACAACACCAATGAGGCTTAGCGCCACAGTGATTCCAATCACAAGAAAATGCTCTCCGTAGGGCTTCCAGATCGCCTGCCACAGGAGAATGCGCGCCAACCCTATAGCGGCGAGCACGGAGCCCAGCACAAGGCCCGTGAACACTTCGCGGCGCAGCACACGAAGCCAATCTTTTAATTGCACTTCCCCGACCGCCATCGCCCGAATGACGAGCGTCGTTGCCTGCGATCCGGAGTTGCCGCCGCTACTGATAATCAGCGGAATAAACAACGCCAAAACAACCGCGCGGGCAATCTCGTGTTCGTAATAACCCATGGCGGTCGCGGTGAGCATCTCGCCCAGAAAAAGAATGGCCAGCCATCCAGCTCTCTTTTTCACCATGCTCCAGAAGCCGGTCAGCAGGTAAGGCGCGTCCAGAGCCTCCATTCCGCCGACTTTCTGGATGTCCTCACTTGCTTCTTCCTGAACGACATCGACGATGTCATCCACTGTGACGATGCCTTGCATCCGGCCCTCGACATCAAGCACAGGTATGGCCAGCAGATGATGCGTTGTGAACAGGCGGACAACGCTTTCCTGATCCATCGCGCCGTTTGTGGCGACGAACTGAGTCCGCATGATCTGCCGGACGGCTTTCGTGCGGTCCGCGGAAAACAAATCACGAAAACTGACAACGCCCAGCAGGTGTTGGGTTTCGTCCACCGCATATGCGTAATAAATCGTTTCAACCTGCCCGGCCTGACGCCGCAGATAACTGATGGCCTCGTCCACCGTCATTTCCGGGCGCAGTCTGGCGAACCGTGGATTCATCAAACCGCCGGCCGCGTCTTCTTTGAACGCAAGCAATGCGTTCACTTCCCGCTGGGCAATTTCATCCAACTGCTGAAAGAACGAGGGCCGCGTGGACTCGGGTGCGAGTTGAATTAAATCGGCTGCATCGTCAGGCGGCAACAGCCGCAACCAGATACGACGCTCACCTTCACGTAATCCCAGTAAAAGCTCGAGTTGCTCGTGGGAGCTAAGGTCGAGAAACAAGTCGTCCGCCTGATCACGAGGAATCGCGTTAAAAGTCTGGATGCGCTCCGCGGCGGAAAGATCTTTCCATTGCTCCAGCAGATCTTCGCTCGTGAGTGCGGCTATGTCTGTCATCTTAGATTGTCCCAGGATGGGCGGCGCCAGCCGAAATAACTTCTGTGTCCAGCAACGTAATCAGGCCCTCGCGAACCATGGGAACAACGATGGGGAGGATTGCCCGGATCGCCGCTTCGTGATCAATGACCACCATGGTGATTGGCTTCTCGTCGGAAACACCAAACAGCCCTTTATGGTGTATACGGCGGTGGATGCCGTACCCCATGATGCCCGAAAGCACGGTGACACCCGCAACGCCATTCTTCTCCAGCGTACGCACGATGGCGGCATATAGGCGCTCCTCACGCCACATATCCGTTTCATCGATAAAAATGAGCAGCATCTTTTGAGGGTGTTCGATCATGGAAACGGCTTCCTTCTTCGTTCTACCAGATAATACAGGCTGGGAAGCGCAATCAGCGTGAGGAACAGGGTGG
>DATLCW010000037.1:0-7914 GCA_035526195.1 Bryobacteraceae bacterium | reverse complement strand
CCGCGCTGATGCGTAAAGCCGGCGATGAAGCTCACGACCCGGCGAAAATAATCCGGACGCTCCCACGCCGTGTTGACCGAGCAATTTCCGCCCGAGGAAGATCCGGATATGGCCCGGAGATTGGGGTCGTTTGTCAGGTTGTAGGACTTGCCGACGGCGGGTAGAATTTCTTCGATCAGGAAGCGCGCGTACCGCCCTGTCACCGCGTCGTACTCGTGGCTGCGATAGAAGCGGCCTTGCTCGGACGCGTTGCGGGCGGGAAGGATTCCCGGGCTGATGAAGATTCCGATGGTGACCGGCATTTCCCGCTTATGGATAAGATTGTCGAAAACGATGGGAACGCGGAAACTGCCCGTCTCGTTGACGAAGCCCGCCCCGTCCTGAAAGATCATCACTGCCGCCGGCTTGCCTGGATCGTATTGAGAAGGAACGTAGACCCAATAGTCATGAACGGTTCCCGGATAGACCGTGCTGGTTGTCCATGTGTGTTTGGTAACCTTGCCGTGGGGCACGCCCGATTGCCGCGAAGAGTCGGGACCGTAAGTGTACTCTTCGCCTTTGAGAAACGGAGTCAAGGCAAGCGGGAGGAATGCACGACGCAGCATAAACTCTATAATATGCGACTACCTACTTCTTCTCCACTTGCAGTTGGGGAACGAAGATCTCTTTGGCCTTTCTCTCCAGCGTTTCCTCGACGCGCAAAAGCGTGGCAATCTCGACACCGGCCCGGATTGCCTTGGCGATCCGCTTTTCCGCTTCCACAATGCGGGTAGCTTTCTCCAAGGATTCCTCGAGCCTAGACGCCGGTATCACGACGACGCCGTCGTCATCGCCTACCAGCCAGTCGCCCGGATGAACCACCACGCCGCCGCAGGCGACCGCCACCTGCAGTTTCCCCGCGTATTGTGCGCCGCCGGCGTTGGGAACCACGGCCCGCGCAAATACCGGCAGCTTGCTGCCGCGAATGTCCGCTAAATCACGGATCGCCCCATCCACCACAACACCGGCCAGGGCTTTGCGCCATGCGGACAGCGTCGTCAATCCGCCCCACAACGCGGTGTTCTTTTCCCCGTGCCCGTCGATTACCAGCACATGCCCCTCCGGGCATTCCGCCAGCGCCTTGCTCACCATCAGGATGTCCGCCGTATGCACCTGGACCGTAAAAGCCGGTCCAGCCATCCGCGCGCTCGCCGACCAGGGGCGTATTTCATGATCCATCGCTCCGCCCTTGTCGAGCGCATCCGATACCGGTCCGGTGCCGAGTCTCAGAAGCCGCTGCCGCGTGTTCATGTCGCCATCCTTACCTGCGCCGGATTGATCGCCTTGAACTTGCCTTTGTTCGCGGTAATCTCAAACGCCTTGGGCACATTTTCAATCCCTTCCAGGATGTGAGTGATGGTCGGTTTTAAGCGCACGCGGCCGGCCGCCACCAGATTCACCGTATGCTGCAAATGCTCGAGCGTGCTGATGTCCGGGAAGAGGTAGCGCAGACTACGTTCGCGTAGCAGGTCGACGTCCAGCTCAAACGGTGAACCAAACCAGGACACGCCGATGATCTTACCGCCGGATCGCACCGCATCCATTGCCTGAAAAACACTTTTCACGCCCGCCATCCCCTGCGTTGGGCTGCCGCCGGCACACTCAAAAACGATGTCCGCGCCATTCCCATCGGTCAACGCGCGGATGGCTTCCACGGGATCTTCGTGAACCGCATTGATGGCGTAGTCGGCGCCGAGTTCCTTCGACATGGCGCAGGCCTCATCCCGGACGTCGACAGTCATGATCTTCCCCGCCCCGCTTACCCTGGCAATTTGCATACACTCCAGGCCCATGCTTCCCTGCCCTAAAATCGCAATGGAATCTCCGATCTTTATCCCGGCCGTCTCCACCGACGCCACGCTATCGCTCAGCGATTGCAGGCACGCGGCCTCACTATCGGAGATCCGGTCATCGACCAGAGTCAGCGCGATCTCCGGCAGCACCGCATACTCGCAGAAACAACCGGGAAGTTGAAATCCGATAATCGGCCCCTTGCGGCATAAATGGCCGCGCCCGGAATCGCAGAGAGGGCAGCTTTCACAAGGTAGTTTGGCCCGGGCGGCCACGCGGTCGCCGGGCTTGAAGCGGGTCACGCCAGGACCCACGTCCACGATTCGGACACAGAACTCATGGCCGAAAAGCTGGACGGGCGCTTCCGTCTCCAGCCGCTTCTTAATCCGGTCGAAGGCGAGCGTGCGAACGCCGGCCGCTAACTGCGCCTCCGTCACGCTCGGCTGCACGACCAAAACCTGGGCGAGGACATGCCGCGGCCGCAGCGCGGGCAGTGGGACATCGTCTAACCGCAAATCTCCGAAACCATAAAATCGCCATGCTTTCATAAATCGCTCAACGTGATAATATCGCATCGACCATGAAATCATCCTTCGGCCTGCTGATGACATTCGCCGCTGCCCAACTGACGGCCCAGGTTTTTGCTCCCGGCGCAAAGCTTGAAAAGATCTACGAGGGCGGCCACCTGACGGAAGGCGTCGCGGTAGCACCCGACGGGACCGTCTTTTTCAGCGACATCACCTTCACCACGGAAACCGGGATGCAGGCCGGCCACATCCTTCGTTACGATCCCAAGTCCGGCAAGACGGTTGTTTACCGCTCACCGAGCGGTATGTCCAACGGATTGAAGTTCGATGCGCAAGGCCGCCTGGTCGCCGCCGAAGGCGCTGATTACGGCGGGCGGCGTATTACGCGTACCGACCTGGTTACGGGCAAGAGTGTCATCCTCGCCGGCCTGTTTGAAGGCAAACCGTTCAATTCGCCGAACGATGTCGCCATCGACTTGCAAGGCCGCATCTATTTCAGCGACCCGCGTTACCTGGGATGGGAACCTATCGAGCAGCCCGTCATGGCAGTCTACCGCCTCGACCCCGATGGCCGCGTACACCGCATCGTCACCGATGCCGGTAAACCCAATGGCATCGCCATTTCTCCGGATCAGAAAACGCTTTACGTCGTCACCAACGACGATGGGCTGCTGGGTTTCGACCGCTTACCGAAAGGCGCGCCCGCGCGCAAAGGCAGGATGGAACTTTCCGCTTACGATTTGAGGGCGGACGGCTCCGCGGCCTTCAAAAGGCGGCTGGTGAACTATGCTCCGGAGGACGGGCCGGACGGATTGGTATGCGACGCCGCCGGGAACCTCTTCGTCGCCGTGCGGAATGAAAAGAGATTCGGGATCAATGTCTACTCCCCCACGGGTGACGAGCTCGGCTACCTGCCTACGCCGGAACGCCCGACCAACGTTGGCTTTGGCCGCGGCGCCGAAGCCACCACCCTTTACATAACCGCGGGTGGCAGCGTCTATCGAATCCAGACACGAGCGCCTGGATATCAGTTGCCGGGCCGGCCGTAAGAAACGCATGGCCACCATCGCCCTTGGCCTCGCCAAACCGACTTCCATCCGCTGGCGGCTCTACGCCTTGTTGCTGATGGTGGTCACGCTGACGTTTATCGACCGCTTCAACATGAACGTCGCGGCGAAATATATCCAGCAGGAATTCCTGCTGAGCGACATTCAAATCGGATCCCTCTTGAGCGCCTTCGTGCTGGGATATGCTTTGTTTCAAGCGCCTGGAGGCTGGCTGGGGGATAAATTCGGCGCCCGCCGGATTCTCACGCTGGCTATTCTCTGGTGGTCTCTTTTCACCGCGCTGACCGCGGCCGCACCGGATCTGACGCCGGCGAATTGGATGCCGGTGGCGGCGGCGTTTTGGCTGGTTCGTTTTCTCATCGGCGTTGGCGAAGGCCCGGCGCTGCCCTGCACCAATAAAATGATCGGACGCTGGATGGCGGTGCCGGAGCGAGCGCGCGGGAGCAGCCTGTTTCTGGTGGCGGTCGGGATCGGGGGCGCATTCACTCCCCCGGCCATCGCCTGGAGCATGACCCATTGGGGCTGGCGCGCCTCCTTCCTTGCCTGCGGACTGCTGGGCTTGGTGGTCGCTGCGATCTGGCATTGGCAGTCCACTGAAAATCCTGCGGAACATCGAGGCGTAAACGCCGCTGAATTAGCCCTGATACAGGCACACCGCGTTCCGGCGGCCGCTGCCGGTCCATTTCCCTGGCGCCGGCTCATTGGCTCCGTCAGCATCCCCGCACTCGTTATCGCAAACTTTATGCTCGGGTACGTCACTTACATTTTCTACACCTGGTTTTTTCTCTATTTAGTCAACGTGCGTAAACTGCCGGTAATGGCCGGTAGTTATTGGTCTACGGTTCCATTCCTGGCGATTCTCATCGGCGCTCCCCTGGGCGGATATATGTCCGATAGGATGGTCCGGAAACTAGGGCACCCTTGGGGGCGCCGTCTGCCAGTACTCGTGTGCGCCACATGCTCCTCCGTGTTGCTCATCGCTGGTTCCCGAACCGAGGACCCGTATCCGGCGATCGGCTTACTGGCCGTGGCGGCCGGTTGCAATAGCGTGGCGGCGGTGTCCAGTTGGGCTCTGCCTAACGATCTTTCCGAACGGTACGCGGGCACGCTTGCCGGTATTCTCAACACGTGCACGAACTTGGGCGGCGCCCTATCGCCGATTCTGACGCCGTACCTGGCCGCCCGCTTCGGCTGGGTGGCGGCGCTCGATTTCGCGGCGGCGTTCATGCTCGGCGTGGGTCTACTTTGGATGCTGGTCCATCCGGAACGAAGAATCGACTGAGGCCGGCCGCGATCTATCCCGGTGCTAATGCGACCCTCGATGGGTTTGTGGCATGACGGTTGTACCTCCTGGCGCATGCTCTTCAAGGTAGACCGCAGCAGCCACTCCGGGTCGCCCGAGGAACCGGATCAACCAGGTTTCCCCCTTGGCCCGTCACCAACCCGGCGCACTCGCCGCCGACACCTGAACCGCGTTGCAGCATACGGTCTAAGATCGCCGGCACGATTCACGATGTCGGCCTGTTTCCGGATTGGGAGAAGGGCGTCAGAAAGCTTGGCCGCGTCATAAGCGCCGCAGGATTGAGTACTTCTTGGCCGATTATTGGGGAAGGGCTACCCGCGCGGGCGGCAGAGTGTGTTCTAATTTTCATTTACCCAACACCTCACAGGAGCAAACATCCATGTCTGACACCACCTCTACCGGTGCCCAGTTCAAGAAGCAACTTCGCGAGGGCTCGCCCAAGATGGGCCTGTTCCTCAATTCTCACAGCCCAACTGTGGCCGAGCAGTTGGCCCACAGTGGCTATGACTGGCTGCTGGTGGATACACAACACGGCCCGATGGGCTACGAAAAACTGTCCGCCATGCTATGCGCGATCGCGAGCGGCGGAGCCAAGTCTATGGTACGCGTGTCCGGCTACAGCGACCGCGCCGGCATCCAACAGGCGCTCGATCTGGGGGCGGATGGCGTTCTGGTCCCCTACATCAACACTGCGGAGGAAGCCCGGCAGGCAGTAAGCTGCACCCGGTATCCTACCGCCGGAACCCGGTCAGTTTACTTCCCCCAGCGCAGCATGAACAAGGCCGGTCTGCTTGGTTACGCGGGTGCCGCCAATGACAATGTGGTGGTCGCGCTGCAGGTTGAAACCGCGTCGTGCATAGAGAATATGGCGGAGATCGCCGCAGTCCCTGGCGTCGACCTGCTCTTCCTTGGCCAGAACGACCTGTGCATGTCGATGGGTCTTTACGTGAAATATGAATTTCCGCACATGTACACGTCGCCGGAGTTGGGCGCGGCCACACAAACGCTGATGGACGAAGCTCGTAAGAACAACGTGATTCTTGGAGTCTTTCTCTTCGGAACGTCGCGCGTGGCCGAGTTTATCAGTAAGGGATTCACATTCATCAGCATCGGCAACGATCTGCATCATATGCTCACCCAGGCCACGGCTTATGTGAAGGACATGGAGTCGATTGCCAAGTGGACTCGCCGGCCCACGTCATTGATGTAGAGAGTTTTTTTCGGGAGTGAATCTCGGGTCAAAGCTGAAGCCTTCCTGCGAGATTTGGCGGTCGCCGTTTGGACCGTGCACATAAACCACGCTCTGGCGCAGTGCAACGGAGGTGATAAGAGAACGGCCGTCCGGCGCGATGGCGATGCCTTCTTCCTCCGTTGGACCCGAGGTGACTTGCTCAGGCCGGCCATTCGGGAAACGCTGCCGCCACGTGTGGAAGGTTCCGCCGGCACTGGAGCTTACATAAATCCACTTTCCGTCGGGCGACCATCCGGCAAAGGTACAATCGCCGTTCGGCGGACCTACGGGACGGCCGGAAGAACTTCCATCAAGTGGAACCAGACGGCAAGGCAGCCACTTGCCACGGTCCATTTCAACAAGCAGCACCCATTTCGCATCGGGTGACGGATAGCTCCGGGTGCGCCATTCCGCGAATGCCCGCAGGCAAGTAAACCTCCTGAGCGGCGCCGCGGCTCTCATCCGTCGTTACAAGCCCCATATGGATACCCTCCTTAACTTCAGAAAACAGCAGCCGGTGCCGGTTGAACCACATCAGGCCGGAGGCATTCTTGAGCCAGAGACGCGCCTGTCCGCCGGCGAGCGGCACAACCCAGGTGTCCCAGTCGCCCTCGCCGCCTCGCGGAGCAACCGTGTAGGCTATCCGCGTCCCATCCGGAGAAAACATCGGACTTATCTTGGGAAAATTATCCCGTGTAAGCTGCACAGGCACGCCGTCGGGAAGGGTCTTGACGTACACTTCTCCGGGCGCCGCGAATGTATCGGGGCTGCGAAGGAACGCGAGCATTCGTCCATCCGGAGATAACGCGGGCTGGCTGACGGCATCCGGAAAGTTGGTGAGTTGGACCCATCCAGAGCGTGCAGCCGGGTACGTTGAACCGCGGAGATAGATGACGGCGAGGGCCGCGAGAATCGCAACCGGGGCAACCGCAAGCGTTGCCATCTGCCCGCGGTTGAGCCCGCGTTGTACTTTGCCAATCTCGTCGCGAGCACTTCGGATGTTCTGCAGGCGTTGGACCGGGTCCTTGTCGAGACATCGCCGCAGCAGTTTGCGGATCTTCGCCGGGGTTTTTGCGGGCAGAACGCTCCAGTCCGGTTCCCGTTCCAGAACAGCGGTGATTGTTTCTGGCAAGGTCTTGCCGCGAAAAGCCCGCTTGCCCGTTAGTAACTCGTACAGCACGCAGCCGAAGGCCCAAATATCGGTTCGCTGATCGACGTCTTTGCCTCGCGCCTGCTCGGGGCTCATGTACGGAGGAGTCCCCACCATCTGTCCCACCAGCGTCTCCGCGTCAGCCACCGCGGGAATCCCGGAAGGATCTTGCGTCTCCATTTTAGCCCATACAGCTTTCGCCAGCCCGAAATCGAGCACTTTGACTCTGCCCTTCGGCGTGACCTTGACGTTCGCTGGTTTCAAGTCCCGATGAATAACGCCCTTGTCATGCGCGGCTTCGATCGCATCCGCAATCTGGCGCGCGTAATCCAGTGCCTTTTCGACAGGTAGTGGACCACGCAACGTCTCACCCTCCACCAGCTCCAATACCAGATACGTCGCCCCGTCGAATTCCTCCAGGCCGTGGATGATGGAGATGTTCGGATGGTTCAGGGACGCAAGCGTGCGCGCCTCGCGGCGAAAGCGTGCTAGCCGCTCGGGATCGCTTGCAAATGCGGCCGGCAGAGCCTTAAGGGCAACCTCTCGATCCAGCTTGCTATCGCGCGCCCGGAAAACCTCGCCCATTCCACCGGCGTCGAGCGGCGCGAGAATTTGATAAGGGCCCAGGTGGCGGCCGACGAGGGCCGCGTCCGCTGCGACCGTTTCCGTTTCCGATGGGCGGGTTTTCAGAAAGCTCCCTGCCGCCTCATCGTGGACAAGCAGTGACTCCACCTCCCGCCGCAGTTCGTCATCCTCGCCGCAGGCATCCTTGAGAAACGCTTGCTGAGACTCCGGTGCAAGGGTGA